>JASLDD010000022.1 GCA_030151725.1 Solirubrobacteraceae bacterium | reverse complement strand
GAAGCCGACTAGGTCGAGCGTCGCAGTCGCGTGAGCGCGGTCTTTCGTCTGTTCCTCGCCATTCCGCTGTTCCTTTGGGCCTACATCTACGGGCTCGTGGGAGGACTGGCGATCGCGATCTCGTGGGTGGCGATCGTGGTCACAGGCCGCTACCCAAGGGGCCTTTACGACTTCGTGGCCGGCTTCAATCGCTTTCAGACGCGCATGCTCGCCTATGTGGCGCTGCTCAGCGACCCCTACCCGCCGTTCGGAGGCTCTGAGGATCCCTCCTACCCGGTGCGCATGCGCTTCGACGGCCCGCTCGAGCGCTACAGCCGGGCCAAGGCGTTCTTTCGCATCATCCTGGCCATCCCGATAGTGATCCTCCGCTACGTGATGAACATCCTGCTCGAGATCGGCGCCGTGGCTGCATGGGTCGTGATCGTGATCACCGGCAAGATGCCGCGCGGGCTGTTCGACCTGATGGTGCTCGCCAACTCATACACGGCGCGCAGCGACGCCTACCTGTATCTGCTCACCGAGACCTACCCGCCGTTCCAGGACGAGCAGACTCGCGCGGCCGGGACGTTCAACTAAACGGGCGTCACGGCGTTGTGCTTCGCCGGCCAGTCGCGCTCCTTGACCGATGCGTGGGCGAAGCGTCTGATCAGCTCCCCGCGCAGATCCTCGGGCTCGATCACGGCATCTATCACCATTTCTGAGGCCAGGTGCAGGATGTCGATGTCGGCGCTGTAGGCGCTGCGCAGCTCCTGCACCTTGGCCGCCCGCTCGTCCTCGTCGTCGATGGCCTGCAGCTGGTTGTAGTAGACGGCGTTGATGGCCGCCTGCGGTCCCATCACGGCGATCGATGCGCCCGGCAGCGCGATGCAGCAGTCGGGGTCGAAGGCGGGGCCGGCCATCGCGTAGAGCCCCGCGCCGTAGGCCTTGCGCACGATCACCGAGATCTTGGGCACCGTGGCCTCGCTGACCGCGCTGATCATCTTGGCGCCGTGGCGGATGATGCCGTCGCGCTCCACCTGGGTGCCGATCATGAAGCCCGGCACGTCCGCCAAGAACAGCAGCGGCACATTGAACGCGTTGCAGCTCCAGATGAAGCGGGCGGCCTTGTCGGCCGAGTCGCCGAACAGCACGCCGCCCTTGTGCTTGGGTTGGTTGGCCACGATCCCGGTGACCTTGCCCTCCAGGCGTGCAAAGCCCACCACCAGCTCCTTGGCCCAGCGCGGGTGGATCTCCATCAGCGAGCCCTCGTCGACGAGCGCCGCAATCAGGGTCTTGATGTCGAACGGCTTGTTCTCATCGTCGGGGATCAGCGCCGCGATCGACTGCCCATCCGCGGGCGCAGCCGCGGGGACGCGCTCGGCGGTGGGCGGCTGCTGGCGCCAGTTGGTTGGCAGGAAGGAGAGGTAGCGCCGCGCCTGCTCGATGCCCTCCTCGTCGCTCTTGGCGAGCAGATGCCCGCAGCCGGAGACGCCCGTGTGCATGCGTGCGCCGCCCATATCCTTGAGGCTGACCTTCTCCCCAATCACCATCTCGGCCATGCGCGGCGAGCCCAGGTACATGGAGGAGTTGCCGTCGCGCATGATCACGATGTCGCAGAAGGCGGGGATGTAGGCGCCGCCGGCGGCGCTTGGGCCGAACAACACACACACCTGGGGCACGGCCCCCGAGAGCTTGACCTGGTTGTGGAAGATGCGCCCCGCGCCGCGGCGGCCGGGGAACATCTGCACCTGCTCTGTGATGCGCGCCCCGGCGGAGTCCACGAGGTAGACCATCGGGATCTGCAGCTCGAGTGCGCGTTCCTGGATGCGCAGGATCTTCTCGACCGTCTTCGGCCCCCACGAGCCTGCCTTGACGGTGGGGTCGTTGGCCATCAGGGCGACGGTGCGCCCGTCGATCTCCCCCACTCCCGTCACCACGCCGTCGGCGCCCAGCCCGTCCTCGTTCCAGTTCGCCAGCAGCGCCTCCTCGGCGAACGTGCCCTCGTCCAACAGCAGGGCGACGCGCTCGCGCACCGGGAGCTTTCCCTGCTCGCGTGCCTTCTCGCGGTGGCGCTCCGGGCCACCACTGAGCGCGCGCTCGGTGGCCCCGCTCAAAGCGCTCACGGTCGTGGCAGCCCTCGATGCCGGTGACGTCCGCGCCCCCGCGACAGGTGGCGTTCGTGGCGGGCCTGCAGCCGTGCTTCGACCACATCCAGATCGGATGCAGGCCCCAACAGCCGCCACGCGTCGCGGACGACCGGCAGCAGCGTTACGCCGATGACCCAACCCGGCCAGAAGCTCCCTGTGGCGCCGCTCGAGAGCCACACGCCGACCCCCAGCGCCGACACTCCCAAGGAGCCTCCTGCCTCCTGGAGCAGGCGCCGGCGCAGCCGGTCCTTGCGCTTGACGAGCGCCAGCTTCACCGACGTGGAGCTGACGGGCAGATCGGCGCGCAGCGCGTCCAGGTCGGCGCGCGTCGATGCTCCGTAGGCCCCACCGATGCGCTCCTCGAGCTCGTCTGAGGTGAGCCTGCCGGCACCCGCATGCTCGCGCAGCTCGTCAATCAACTGCTCGCGATCGGCATCAGCAACACGCAGTCTCGACAGATCGCTCATACGGGAAAGATTAGGTCAGATCCCCGAGTTCTGTTTGGGAGCCTCGCCGGAGTAGTCATAGAAGCCCATCCCGGACTTGCGTCCGAACCAGCCGGCGGAGAGCATCTTGCGCAGCGTGGGCGGCCGCGCAAAGCGCCGCTCGCGGAACTCGTCGAAGAGCACGTCGCAGATCGAGCCCAGGGTGTCCAACCCAACGAAGTCCGCCAGCGTGAGCGGGCCCATCGGGTGCCCCGCGCCCGCCTTCATCGCCTCGTCGATCTCATCGACCGAGCCCACGCCCTCTTCGTAGGCGCGGATCGCGTCCAGCATGTACGGAACGAGCAGGCGGTTGACGATGAAGCCGGCCTTGTCCTTAGTGGGGATCGCGAGCTTGTGCTCCGAGCGCGCGAACTCCAGCGCCGTCTCGAACGCCTCATCAGAGGTGGTCACGCTGCGCACGACCTCCACCAGCTTCATGACCTGCGCCGGGTTGAAGTAGTGAAGCCCCACGAACTGCTGTGGGCGCCCAGTGGCAGCGGCCTGGTCGATCACAGAAAGCGAGGAGGTGTTTGTCGCGAACACGGCCCCGGACTTTGCGATCTCGTCGACCTCACGCCACATCTCGAGCTTCAGCGGCAGGCTCTCCGTGATGGCCTCGATGATCAGGTCGCAGTCTGCAAGGTCGCGGTATTGGACGGTGCCCTGCAGGCGCGCGCGAACCTCTCCCGCCTCGGCGTCGTCCATCTTGCCCTTCTCCACCGCCCGCGCCAGCTGCTTCTCGATCTTGGCAATGCCCTTGGCGAGCATCGCCTCATCGACCTCGCGCAGCACCACCCGATAGCCCGCCTGGGCGGCCACCTGGGCGATCCCGTGCCCCATCAGCCCTGCTCCCAGCACTCCCACCTTCTCAATCCGCCGCTGCGCCATTGCACCCCTCGCTAGTGGTCGCCGGCCGCCTCACGGGCCGGGAGGAGCCCAGAGACTATTACCTCGGGAAGCTTTGCCCGGTCGCGGAGTCTGCCTCCACAAAGCCATCAACTCTGGAGGCGCAAAAATGTCCAAATCACTTCGCCGGCTTGGAGCGCTCGTCGCGCTGCTGGCCTTGGCGCTCGTCGCGCCGGCGGGCGCGTCGGCGTTCGAACACCCTTTCATCGGGCCGTTCAAAACGGTCACCTCGATCGGCAGCACCGTGCCCGGGGGCGGCGATCTGAACCCCTACGGCATCGTCAACGTGCCCAGGAGCATCGGCTCGCTGGTGGCCGGCGACATCCTCGTCAGCAACTTCAACAGCAGCGCAAACCTGCAGGGAACGGGCACGACCATCGTGCAGCTGAGCCCAAGCGGTCAGCTGTCGCTGTTCGCCGAGATCAAGGCTTCGAGCCTGCCCGGCCCGTGCCCCGCCGGGGTGGGACTGACGACTGCCCTGGCGATCCTTCCGGGCGGCTATGTGGTGGTCGGAAGCCTGCCCACCACCGACGGCTCGGCAGCCACCGCGCAGGCGGGCTGCCTGATCGTGCTCGACAGCAGCGGGCACCCCGTGCAGACGATCTCCGGTGCGCCCATCAACGGGCCGTGGGACATGACGTCGGTCAACGACGGCGACAACAGCACGCTGTTTGTCTCCAATGTGCTCAATCGAACTGTTGCATCCGGCGAAACGCCCGTCGACGGGGGCACGGTGGTGCGCATCCGCCTGCACGGCGGTTCGCGACGGCCGCCTCAGGTCACCTCGATGAGCGTGATCGCAACAGGTTTCCTCGAGCGCACCGATCCGGCGGCTCTGGTCGTGGGGCCGACGGGCCTGGGCCTGGGACCTGACGGCGTCCTGTACGTGGCCGACACGCAGGGCAACCGCATCGCTGCCGTGCCGGCAGCACTCTCGCGGACGGCGCCCATTGGCACAGGTGGTGAAACGATCGCCAAGGGCGGCTACCTCAACAACCCCCTCGGGCTGGCAATCGCGCCGAACGGGGACATCCTCACGGCCAACGCCAACGACGGCAACATCCTCGAGACGACACCCGTGGGAGCGGAGTACCAGCCGTTCGACACGGGAGCCGAAGGCGGCGGACTGTTCGGACTGGTGGTGGCGCCCAACCACCAGGGCGTGTACTTCGTCGACGACGCCGACAATACGCTGGAGCTGCTGCACTGATGTGAGTCGTGGGAGGGGCCTGGCCGCGGTGCCCGCGACCGGCCCCTCCCACTGCAGCTACCCTGCAACGGGTGAGCACTGAGGACAGTTTCGACCTCGCCGCGGCCGGCCTGCGTGGAGACGGCGCCGATCTGTCCAGCTCAGTGGAGGCGCTGGCGGCCAAGCTCGAGCAGGCATTGCCCGGACGGGCACGCGTGCAGCGCCAGGGGGGCGGCCTGCTGGGCCGCGGCAAGAAGCGAGTGCGCGAGGTTCTGGTCGAGCCCGGCGCCAACCGCTATCAGCTGGCCGTCGACGGCGAGCGCGTGGAGGGCTTTCGCGAGCGCCAGGTGGGCGGCATCGCCATCAAGCGCGAGGCGCTCGACCCAAGCCAGTGGCTGGCCGCCCTGACGGAGGATTTGCGCACGGAGGCCGAGCGCAGCGAGCAGGCGCGCATGGCGCTCGACAGGCTGCTGCTGTGAGCGACGCAGAGGATCAGGGCGGACCGGAGGAGGCCGAGCTCGAGCTGTCGCTGCGGCGGGTGCAGGAAGGCGGCATCCCGCTCTCGGCAGAGCGCCGTCTGCGGGAGCTGCGCGACGGCGGCGGCTCGTTCACCTCGGACCTGTCGGTGAGCGCGTTTGCGCTCTGCCATCAGTTGGGCCTGGAGGTCGTCTCCCAGGTGATGGGTAGCTCGATCTACCAGATGGGCTATCAGGGACTTGGCTTCCAGGGCGGCTGGGCGGTGCCGATGGGTGGCAGCATCCTGACCGAGATGCCGATCATCTCGGAAGCCTGGAACGAGGCACGCAGGCTGGCGCTGAACCGCCTCGAGCTGGAGGCCAAACACGCGGGCGCCGACGCGGTGGTGGGCGTTGAACTGCGCACCGGCTCCCACGACTGGGCCGCTGAATCGATCGAGTACGTGGTGCTGGGCACGGCCGTTCGACGCCAGGGCGCACCGCCGAGCGCACAGCCGGTCATGACGGAGTTGTCGGTCAGCGACTACGCGAACCTCGCCCGCGCGGGGATCGAGCCAGTTGGGATCGTGGCTTGGACATCTGTCTTCTTTGCGGCCTACGAAAACAACTGGATCCTCGAACCCAATCGCCTGAACCCGGCCCAGAACTACGAGCTACGCGAGTTCACCGCAGGGGTCTACAGTGCGCGCGAGCAGACAATGGAACGCCTGGGCCTGCAGGCTCAGCAGCTCGGCGCCTCGGGCATCGTGGGAGTCCGCATCGGGCACACCGTCGACCGCCAGGACGTGGGCGCCGGCAATCGCCAGCGCGGCGGCGTGATCATCACCTTCGACGCAATCGGCACCGCCGTGCGCGAGACCGCCGCAGCGAGCTTCCAGGCGCCGCAGACCACCGTCGACCTATCCATCTAGAGGAGAGAGAGAGAGCAGATGACCGAGCCGAGCTATGACCCCACCTCCCTCGAGGGCGTGCCCGAGGCCGGTCGCGCCCGCCTGGAGCAGAACCGCAAGGGGCTGTTCACGTCCGATTTGTCCGTGAACGAGTTCCTGCTCGTCAAGCAGGCAGGCTTCGAGCCGCTCGGCCTGGTGGTCGGCAGCTCGATCTACCACATCGGAATCCAGATGGCCGGGTGGAAGAAAAGCCAGGAGATGACCGTGCTCTCGGAGGCCATGTACGGCGCGCGCCAGCTAGCCATGACGCGCATGGAGGAGGAGGCCGACCAGCTCGGAGCCGACGGCGTGGTGGGCGTGCGCCTGGACATCGGGCGCTACGAGTGGGGTCAGGACATGGCCGAGTTCATCGCCATCGGCACCGCCGTCAAGCACCGTGACGGGGTGCTCCACCGCGC
>JASLDD010000235.1 GCA_030151725.1 Solirubrobacteraceae bacterium | reverse complement strand
CGACGATCCCCCGTCGGCAGGGAAGCGGCCCCGCGCCCCCTTCCTTCCCCCAGCAGCGAATGTGGTTCCTGCAGCAGTGGGAGCCCGAAAGCCCCACGTTCAACGGGGCACGTGCCTTCAGGCTCCGCGGGCCACTCGATGTGGCCGCGCTGCAGGGTGCGTTCGAGACCGTGCTCGAGCGCCACCAGAGCCTGAGAACCGTCTTCTCGGGCGATAGCGAGCCTGTGCAGGTGGTGCTAGAGCATTGGTCGTTCGGGCTGACCGTGAGCGCCATCGAAGAGCAGGACCTTCAGCCGCTGCTGCGCGAGCTCTCGCGTAAGCCCTTCGACCTCACCTCAGATCTGATGCTGCGCGCGACGCTCCTGGAGCTGGGAGCAGAGGACCACGTGCTAATCGTCGTGATGCATCACATCGCCGCCGACGCACACTCCGACAGCGTGCTCTTCTCAGAGCTCGCGGAGTGTTACGCGGCTGCGAGCGGCGGCCGCAACCCGCGCCTGCCGGAGCTCCCGATCCAGTACGCGGACTTCGCGGTCTGGCAGCGCGAGCGGCTGCAGGGAGCCGAACTCGAGCGGCTGAGCGCCTACTGGGCAGCGGCCCTGGAGGGTGCTCCCGAGCTGCTGCGGCTGCCCACCGATCGACCGCGGCCGGCCGTCCAGCGACACGAGGGCTCCCATCGGCGCTTTGCGCTCGAGCGCAGCCTCGGGGACGCGCTGTCGGCGCTCGGCCGCGAGCAGGGCGCGACGTTCTTCATGACGATGCTGGCGGCCTTCGCCGTCCTGCTCTACAGGCTCAGCGGCGAGGAGGACGTGGTCATCGGCAGCCCGATCGCCAACCGCAACGATCTGGAGCTTCAGAGCCTGATCGGCTTCTTCACAAACACGATGGCGCTGCGCGTGCGGGTCGGCGGCAACCCCTCCTTCCGCGAGGTCATCGCCCGCGCCCGCGCCACCGCGCTGGGGGCCTATGACCATCAGGACCTTCCCTTCGAGAAGGTCGTCGAGACGCACGCCCCGCGCCGCGACCCCTCGTACAACCCTCTGTTCCAGGTCAACTTCCGTGCGCAGGCGACCGAGCGACCGACGTTGACGCTGGCGGGGATCGCCGTCGAGCCGCTGCCCGTCGATATCGGGTTCTCGCGCTTCGATTTGGCGCTCGAGGTCGAGTTGGGCCCAGCGGCGCTCGCGGGCTACTTCGAGTACAACCGCGACCTCTTCGACGGCGCGACCGTTGCCGGCTTCGAGCAGGACCTGCGAGCGATGCTCGAACAGGTCGTCCGCGACCCCGACGAGCCCGTCCTGGCACTGGCGCTGGAGCACGGGCGCAGGGCGCGCAGGTCCCCCGGACACTCGATCGGCCGCCGCGCACGCGGCTGATCCGCCCTTTGCGATATCGAATTGAGGCGTTACCCTCAGCCTTCATGGAATAGTTCGACAAGCGGGGGTTAAGTCGAGGTGGACAACGGAATGTCAGGGAGCGTCGACAGCTTCCCTATGTCGCCGCAGCAGGCGCGAGTCTGGGCAATCGAGCCCGACGTGCCCGCTGCGCGCGTGCAGGGCGTGCTCTCGATCGACGGCCCACTCGAGCCGATGGCGCTCGCGGATGCGCTGCGCGCGTGCGTGGCCAGACACGAGATCCTGCGCACCACATTTGCCGCCCAGGCAGGGTTTCGGGTACCGCTGCAGGTTCTCTCGGAGCGCTTGGACCCGCATGTCGAGACGACCGCGGTCGACGCGCTCTCCGAGCGCGAACGGCGACTGGCGGAGGTGCGCGCGGCCGAGCTGGCTGTGCCCTTCGACGTAAATCAGGGGCCGCTGGTGCGCGCGAGCATCCTCACGACAGGCGCAGATGCGTTTGCGCTCGTGCTGACGGTCTCAGCGCTGTGCGCGGACAGCGAGTCTGTGGCGCTCGTGCTTGGCGAGGTGGCGAGTGTGCTGGCCTCTGCCGAGCTCGTGCAAGATCCGTTGCAGTACGCCGACTTCGCCGCGTGGCAGCAGGAGCTGAGCGAGTCCGAGGACGACGAGGCCGCCGCCGCGCGCGCGTTCTGGTCGGATGCCGCCGGTGCGAGCGCACCAACGCTCCCGTTCGCGCGAGGCGAGGGCTCGGAGCCTCTGGAGGAGGTCACGGTCACGATCGACGAGGCACTTGCCCGAGGGCTGCGTGAGCAGACGACCCGTTACGGGGCCGGGCCCGCTGCGGCTGTGCAGGCCGCGTGGCACGCAGTGCTGGGCCGTTTCAGCGGCGAGGATGAGACGCACAGCGCGTACCTCCCCGGAGAGCGGCGTCATTCGGACCTCGACGGCGCCGTCGGCGCGTTCGCGCGGCCGGTGCCGGTAGGGGTGCGCGTGGAGGGCTCACGCACGTTTGCCGAGGCGCTCGCCGACGTCGTGCAAGAGCGCGAGCAGGCACTCCTCAGACAGGACTACGCGCCCGAGGGCGGCCGTCTCGATATCGGCTTCGCCGAGTACCCGCTCGCGATCGCACAGCCCGAGGGTCTGCGCCTGCGAGTCGCATCGATTGTGTGCTCGGGACCCGAGCTGCGTCTGCTCGCCATGTGCGGGACCGACGGCGAGCGACTCGCGGTGAGCCTTGCGTTCGACCCCGCACGCCACCGGCGCGAGACGGTCGAGGGCCTGGCCGACGGCTTGCTCAACGTGCTCGCGGCTGCCACAGCGGACCCAAGCGCGACGCTTGGGTCGATCGAGCTGCTGAGCGAGCGGGCGCGCACGCGTGTGCTCCACGATCTCAACGACACCGGGGCGCCGGTTCCGACGGAGTGCGTGCACGAGCTGTTCGCGCAGCACGCCCGCTCGGCGCCCGAGCGCACGGCGGTCAGCGACGGCGAGCGCTCGCTCACGTACGGCGAGCTGGACGCGAGCGCGAACAGGCTCGCGCACCGTCTGCGCACCGCGGGCGTCGGGCCGGACGTGGCCGTCGGGCTGTGCACGGACCGCTCGACCGACATGATCGTCGGGCTGCTCGGGATCCTGAAGGCGGGAGGGACATACGTCCCCCTCCACCACGAGCACCCGCCGGCGCGGCTATGCCACCAGCTCGCGGCGGCAGGGGCGATCGCGGTCGTGACCCAGGAGGCGCTGCTCGAGCGGCTGCAGGGCTTCGAGGGCGAGGCCGTCTGCCTCGACCGCGACCGCGACGCGATCGAGCGCGAGTCCGCCGAGCCGCTCGAAGGCGAAGCGCGGCACGAGCACCGCGCCTACGTCATCTTCACCTCCGGCTCCACCGGCGCCCCCAAGGGCGTCGACGTCACGCACGGGAACCTCGCCAACTACGCGGCCGACATCGTCCGCCGTCTGGGGGCCGACGAGCAGCCGCTGACGTTCGGCCTGGTGACCTCGGTGTCCACCGACCTGGGCAACACATCGGTGTTCGGCGCGCTGTGCTCGGGCGGGACGCTCGTGCTCGTGAGCCCGACGGCCGCCGGCGATCCGGGTGCGCTGGCTGCGCTGATGGACGCCGAGTCGGTGGACGTCCTGAAGATCACCCCCTCGCACCTCGGTGCTCTGCTGGCGGCGGGAGATGCCCGCGTCCTGCCCCGACGCCGGCTGGTGCTCGGCGGCGAGCGGGCGGACTGGGACCTCATCGCGCGCGTGAGAGGGCTCGCGGAGTGCTCGATCCTCAACCACTACGGCCCCACAGAGACGACCGTCGGATCGTGCACGTTCGTCGTCGGCGACGGACCCGGCGAGTATGCGCCGGCTAGCGTGCCGATCGGGCGCCCGATCTCCAACACCCGCTGCTACGTCGTGGACGACGGCGGGGCACCCACGCCCATCGGCGTGAGCGGCCGGCTGCTGATCGGTGGCGCAGGGGTCGCGCGAGGCTACGTCGGCGAGCCCGAGCTGACCGCGGAGCGGTTCTTCGCCGACCCGTTCGAGGACGACGGGGATGCACGGGTGTACGACACGGGCGACCTCGCACGCTGGCTTCCTGACGGCACGCTCGAGTTCATGGGCCGGGTGGACGAGCAGGTGAAGATCCGCGGCTACCGCGTCGAGCCGGCCGAGGTCGACTCGGCGCTCAGGCGTCATTCAGGCGTCCGCGAGGCGATCACGGTGACTCACGCCGTGGACGACGGCGAGACGCGACTGATCGCCTACTGCACGACCGAGGAGGGCGTCGATGACGGCTCCCTGCGTGGACACCTGGCGGAGTGGTTGCCGGAGTACATGCTGCCCGGCGCGATCGTCGTGGTGGAGGAGCTGCCGCGGACGCCAAG
Organism: Solirubrobacteraceae bacterium; assembly: GCA_030151725.1. Lineage (GTDB taxonomy): Bacteria > Actinomycetota > Thermoleophilia > Solirubrobacterales > Solirubrobacteraceae > Palsa-744. The sequence continues at coordinate 21,257 of JASLDD010000235.1, read as the reverse complement.
CGGGAAGATCGACAGGCTGGCGCTACCGGATCCTGCCCTTGCGAGTGCAGACGGCGCCGACTACGTGGCGCCGAGATCGCCGCTCGAGGAGGCCGTGGCGGCAATCTGGGCACAGGTGCTGAGGGTGCCGAGGGTCGGGGTCGAGGACGACTTCTTCGCGCTGGGCGGGCATTCGCTGCTGGCGACTCAGGTGGTGGCGCAGGTGCGCAGCGACTTCGCGGTCGATCTGCCGCTGCACAGCCTTTTCACATACCCCACCGTCACGACCCTCTCCGCGGAGATCGTCGGCATGATGGGCGACTCCGAGGGCGATGAGACGGCCAGGCTGATGGCCGAGCTCGAGGGCATGTCAGACGAGGAGGCACAGCGGCTGTTGGCCGAGGATCTGCAGCCCGAGGCCGGCCAGGGCTGATGTGCGCCACCCGCACTGACACTGCGATGATCTCGCAGCGCCTCGATGACGGTCCCGCGCCGCTGTCGTTCCCACAGGAGCGGCTGTTCCTGCTCGACCAGCTGATGCCGGGGAGCTCGGCGTACAACGTCCCGACGCTGTACCGGATCGCTGCAACGCTCGACGAGGCCACGCTGCGCCGGGCGTTCGACCAGGTGGTCGCCAGGCACGAGATCGTGCGCACGACGATCAAGCTCCTCGACGGTGCGCCGGTCCAGGAGGTCAATGCGCCCGCGCCCTTCGAGCTCGAGGTCACCGACCTGCGGCGGGATTCGCTGCCGGATCCCGACGAGCGCGCCCGAGAGATCCTCGGCGAGCTAGTCCGCCGGCCGTTCGATCTCGCCCACGACCTGCTGCTGCGCGCCGCTCTGGTGCACGTCCGCGACGGCGAGGACCTGCTGCTGGTGGTGCTCCATCACATGGCCTCCGATCATCAGTCCGGTGGCCTCTTGTTCTCCGAGCTCGACACCGCCTACACGGCGATCGAGCAAGGTCGCGAGCCCGAGCTGCCGGCGCTCGCGGTGCAGTACCTGGACTTCGCGCGCTGGCAGCGCGCCAATCTCGACGGCGAGCCGCTGCAGGAGCTGATCGACTACTGGACCGGACAGCTGAGCGGCGCACCGGAGCGGCTGGAGCTGCCGACGGATCGACCCCGACCGAGCGCGCAGAGCTATCGCGGCTCCTGGCACGAGGCGACGCTCGCGGCGCAGGATGTTGCGCCACTGCGCCAGCTGGCCCACAGCCAGGGCGTGTCGCTGTTCATGGTGCTGCTGGCAGGATTCAAGGTCCTCTTGCACCGCTACACAGGCGTGGAGGACATAGTCGTCGGCGCGCCCGTGTCGGGGCGTCACCACGAGGAGATCGCGCCCCTGCTGGGGTTCTTCTCCAACACGCTCGCGCTACGCACAGACCTCTCAGAGGACCCCAGCTTTGCGGAGCTGCTCGACCGCGTGAGAGAGACGATGCTGGGCGCGCTCAGCCATCAAGAGCTGCCGTTCGAGAAGCTCGTGGAAGTGCTCAATCCCGAGCGGGCACGCAGCCATTCCCCCATCTTCCAGGTCCTCTTCGGCTACGACATCGTCAACTCGCGCCGGCGCTCGCTGGCCGGCGCGAGCGCCGAGCAGATGCCCGTGCCGGGCTGGGAGTCGGCTCGCTTCGACCTGTCGATCATCGCCCACGACCTCCCCGAGGGCGCGCTGCATCTGAACATCGGCTATGCGACCGATGTGCTGGACCACTCGACGATCGAGCGCCTCGTCGGCCACTACCGAACGCTGCTCGAGGCCGTTGGCCGCGACCCCGAGCAGCGACTCTCGCGGCTGCCGATCCTCACGGCACAGGAGCGGCGCACGATGCTGACCGATTGGAACGCCACCAAAACGCCCTACGACCGCCGCTGCCTGCACGAGCTCTTCGCCGAGCAGGCCGCCGGCTCGCCCGATGCGGTGGCGGTCGTCTTCGAGAACGAGCGCCTCACCTACGGCGAGCTGGAGCGGCGCTCCAACCAACTAGCCCACGAGCTGATTGCGGCGGGCGTCGAGCCCGGCGGCCTCGTCGGCATGTGCCTGGAGCGCTCGCTCGCGATCCCCGTGGCGATGTTCGCGGTGCTCAAGGCAGGGGCCGCCTACGTGCCGATCGACCCGAGCTACCCGCCGCAGCGCCAGGAGTTCATGCTCGCCGACGCCGAGGCCTCTGTGCTCATCACGGAGTCGCGCTTCCTGGGGGCTGCCAGCACCGACGGGATGACGCTCGTGTGCGTGGACACGGACGGCGAGCGCATCGCCGCTCGCCCGGCCGAGGCGCCAGATCTCGCCGTCGACTGCGAGCAGCGCGCATACGTGATCTACACCTCCGGCTCGACAGGGCGCCCGAAGGGCGTGGAGATCACCCACCGCTCAGTGGCGAACCTGATCGCCCACATGCGCGAGCGGCCGGGCCTCACGCCAAGCGACGTGGTCGCAAACCTGACCACGCCCGCCTTCGACCTCTCGGTACCGGACTGGTATCTGCCGCTGACGAGCGGCGCACGGCTCGTGATCGTCCCCCGCGAGGCAACACTCGACGGCGTGGAGCTCGCCGACTGGCTGGTGCGCTGCGGGGCGACGTTCGTGCAGGCGACACCCACCACGTGGCAGGTGCTGCTCGACGCGAGCTGGACCGGCGGCGGTGAGTTGAAGGTCGTCTGCGGTGGCGAGGCGCTGCCACGTGCTCTGGCGCAAGAGCTGATCGACCGGTGCGCGGCGCTGTGGCACATGTACGGTCCGACAGAGACCACCGTCTGGTCCTCGATCCTCGAGCTGCGCTCGGAAGAGGGTCCCACGCCATTGGGGGGCCCGATCGCGAACACCCGCTTCTACGTCCTCGACGGCAACCGCCAGCCGGCGCCGATCGGCATCCCCGGCGAGCTCTACATCGGCGGCGATGGCCTCGCGCTCGGCTATCACCACCGCGAGGAGCTGACCGCGGAGAAGTTCGTCGCCGACCCCTTCACGCCTGCGGCACGGGCACGCCTCTACCGCACCGGGGACCTCGTGCGCTGGCGGGAGGGGGGCACGCTGGAGTTCCTCGGCCGCATCGACCAGCAGGTGAAGCTACGCGGCTTCCGCATCGAGCTCGGCGAGGTGGAGGCGGTTCTGGACGGGCATCTCGATGTGTCGGCCGCGGTTGCGATCGTTCGCGAGGACAACCCCGGCGATCAGCGGCTCGTCGCGTATGTGGTCCCGGCGGCCGATCGCGCGCCGGATATCGAGCATCTGCGCCGCGATTGCAAGGCGAAGCTCCCCCCCTTCATGGTCCCCTCTACCTTCGTGGTCGTCGAGGCCTTCCCGACGACGGCCAACGGGAAGCTCGACCGCCAGGCGTTGCCGGCGCCGGACGGCTCGCGTCCGACGCTCGAGCGTGAGTACGAGGCGCCCCAGACCCCGTTCGAGGAGTCCCTTGCAGAGATCTGGGGGGAGGTCCTCGGCGTCGAGCAGGTCGGCCGCCACGACGACTTCTTCGATCTCGGTGGGCACTCCCTGCTCGCCGTCAAGATGGTCTCGCGCGTGCACGAGCGTTTCGACATCGAGCTGCCGCTGCATGTCGTCTTCGAGCACTCGACGATGAGCGCACTGGCCGCGACGATCGGCGCGGAGTTGCTCGACGACGCGGACGACGATGAGCTCGCGTCGTTGCTGAAGGAGATCGAAGAGGCCGGTTAAGGCCCGAGACGGTCAGCCAGCACCGGTCGATCGATCTTGCCTGTTGAGGTTTTTGGCAGCGCATCGCTCACGTCGAAGCGCTCCGGGATCATGTAGCCCGGTATTCGCTGCGCGCAGAACGTGCTGAGCGGAGGATCGGGCTCCTGCTCGCCGGCCGCGACGAACGCGTAGAGACGATTACCCACCAAGTCGTCGGCGACCGCCACCACAGCACACTCGGTGACGCCGGGGTGGGCCTGGATCGCCGCCTCTACATCGCCGAGCTCGATCCTGTAGCCGCGGCTCTTGACCTGGTTGTCGCGCCGGCCGAGGAAGCGGTAGTCGCCGCTGTCGGTCTCCCTGACCAGATCGCCGGTGCGGTAGGCGAGCTGGCCGAGAACCCCGCCAAACGGCATCGGAACCAACCTCGATGCGGTCTTCGCGGGATCGCCGAGGTAGCCCTGCATGACGGTCGGACCGCGAACGTAGAGCTCGCCGGGCTCGCCGGGCTCGACCGGCCGGCCGTCATCGCCGACGACGAACGTGTCGACGTTGGCTATGGCGCGGCCGATGGGGATCGTCTCGCTGGAGTCCTCGGGAAGCTCGCCCACCTCCCACCAGGTGCAGACGTTGGTCTCGGTCGGGCCGTAGAGGTTGGCAAAACGGGCATGGGGCAGTAGCTCGACCAGCCGCTTCAGATGACCCGTGGGGAACACCTCGCCGGCGAACAGAACGGTGCGCAGGCTCGGCAGCGCACCGGTCTTCAACCCGCCCCGGATCACGAGCATCGCAAGGATCGACGGGACCGAATACCAGACGGTGATGCCGGCGCTCTCGATGAATCGGCGGATCTCGCTTGGGAAGACCGACGCCGAGGGCGGCACCAAGACCACGGCGGCGCCGGCGGCCGCTGCCGCGAAGAGATCGAATGTGGAGAGATCGAAGTGCAGGGGAGCATGGCTCGAGAGCCGATCCTCAGAGCAAACCGCGAACTCCTCGACGGCCCACTCCACGAACGCGAGGCAGTTGCGATGCGTGAGCATCACGCCCTTGGGAGTCCCGGTCGATCCCGACGTGTAGAGGATGTAGGCCAGATCGCAGTCGACGACCGGCACCGCCGGCGGCGAGTCGGGGGCCGCGGCGACATCGCTCGGGGTCAGCACTCTCACCCCGCCGGGTGCGGCGTCGGGCACTCCGTTGAGCACCACAATCGACTGCAGCTCAGGCCCGTCGTCCATCAGCGCAGGCCAGGCGCCCTGCTTCTCGCGGCCGGTCAGGAGCACGCGCATACCGGCGTCGCGGGCGATATAGCCGAGGCGCGCGGGCGGTGCCTGGGGATCCAGCGGGACGTACGCGCCCCCGACCTTGAGCGTCCCGTAGATCGCCACCACCGACTCGATCGACTTGTCGAGATAGATCCCGATCCGCTCGCCGCGCTGAACGTCGAGCTCGATCAGGAGATTCGCGAGCCGGTTTGACTCGAGCTCGAGCTCGAGATAGGTGATCTGACGATCGCCGTCCATGACCGCCGGCGCGTCGGGTGTCTCGCGCGCCGAGCCCTCGAGCAGATGGCTGACTAGGTAGCGCAATGTCTCATGCTGCCCTGGCGTCCTCGTGGATCTCCGTGAGCCAGTCCGTCGTGAGCGTCACCATCGCATCCTGGGCGCTGATCCGCCGGAGCGCGTGGATGCTCCCCTCGACCGTGCGCACGTCGATCCGCGAGCCGGGCGCGTCGAGTAGGCGGCCGAGCCGCGGCTTCGCCCGTGCGGCCACGAATTCGGAGTAGAACTGATCTTCGACGCCGTAGCCGATCAACACGGGGACCCCCCGCTCGGCCAGTTGGGCCAACGGCTCGTAGAAGGTGGAGCTCATGCCGTCGGCGACGGGCGCCGGCTCAGTGGAGACGAACCGGCTGCGCACCTTGCCGGCAGCGGCAGCCGCCTTCCAACGGGCCGTGGTCGCGTACTGGCGTCGCTTGGCGGGGTCTCGCAGGGTTGCCAGGGTGCGCCGGGAGAGCGCCTGCTTGATGTAGTGCTGCGCCGGCGTGAAGTCCGGGTTCACCGAGTAGGGGTAGTCGCGAATGGGCGCGGCCAGCAGCACGACGCCGCTCAGGTTTCCGATCTTGACGGCCGTCGAGAGCGCTGTGCGGGCTCCGAAGCACGTCGTGCCCACGAGCACGCAATCGTCGACCCCGCGCTCCTGCATCGCCGTCACAGCGGGGAGGATGTCCTCGACGAACGGCTCGTGGAGCGGGTAGGTGTCGATCTCGCCGGTGCTGTCGCCAACACCGTGGTAGTCCATCCGCACCGAGTGAAAGCCCATCGCGGCAAGATCGCGGGCGATCCGCACCGACACGCGGTTGCGGTTGGTGGCGCCCACGTAGGCGCCACCCGAGAGGATCAGGGCGGCTGTTCCCTTGGGCTCGGTCGTGGGCGCGGTGAGCACACCGAAGATGTCCTCGCCGCCGGCACGGACGAAGAAGGGCGTCTCGTCGCGAGTGGTGGGCAGCCGGCTCATCTGGGGACCCCAACCAGCTCCCGCTCGACCCAGTCGGCCGTGCGCGCGATCAGCTCAGCGACGTGGGGCTTGGCGTTGCGGCGCATCTCCGGTCCCTGGAACCACAGCACCAGCGCGTCGTCCAGCACCTCCACGTCGACCTCGCATCCCCGGCTGCGGAGCTCCTGCACCGCCTCATCGAGGTTGGCCCGGGTGGATCCGGGCGGTCCTCCGCGAAGGATCAGGATCCTCCGCCCGCGATCGCCGGCCTCGCCTAGGAGCGTGCGCTCCAGAGAGCTGTCGTACAGGCCCTTGCAGATCGGATAGCCGAGGACGTCGACCTGCTTGTCGCGCTCGAGCAGCGCCGGGAACGCGTCGCGCGTGGCCGGCTTGGACCCCTCGTTGATCTGGAACATCATGTCCGCGCGCCAGGCCTCGCGGAAGTAGCTGCGGCCGTTCAGCGCCGGCTCCCAGAGCACCAGCGGTGAGATGTCTGCGACCGCGGCGGCCACGAGCGCGCCAAACCGCACTCCGAGGATCATGGGCTCCTCGACGCCGACCTCCGAGGAGAACCTGGCGGTCGCCGCTCGGGCGTCCTCGAGCATCGTCTCGAAGGTCATCTCCGCCGGCTCGCCGTCGCTGTGACCGCTGCCGCGGTAGTGGAAGCGGTGGACGGCGACCCCGCGCGTCGCCAGCTCTCGCGCGAGCGATACGTCGATGCTGTAGGTGTGGTCGTACTCCGACAGGATCGCCGGGCAGATCACAAGCGCACCGACGGTGGGCGCGGTCGGCTTGTAGGAGACCCCGAACAGGCCTCCATCGAAGAAGCCCGCCTCCTCGATGAGGCCCAGCTTCTCGTCGGTGCGCTTCGCCACGTTGGCGCCGGCGGCGGCCATCGTCTACTGCGAGCGCTCCGCGAGCCTGGCGATCGCAGCGAGCGTGCCGAAGTTCGTCGGGACCAGTTCCTGGTCGTCGATCTCCACGCCGTACTGCGACTCCAGGAACTCCACGATCCGAAACAGCCCCAGCGAATCGATCACACCGTTCTCGAGCAGGGGATAGTCGTCGGTGAGCGCAGCGCGATCGCCTCGCCACCGAAGCTCGTCCATGATGAAGTCCCGCACCCGGTCTGTGGCTGCCATCCGTTGCCCCCCGATCTCGGTCGCTGTCCGGCGCCGCGGTGAGCTTCCTGCTCATACCGAACGGCGTCCGGGGATTTATACCAGCCGACCGTGTGCCGGTAAAGCGCCTGCAAAACCCGCCAACGCCGCTCATCTCACTCTCGAGGGCCACTCGGCGTGGGACCTCGGACAACGTCGAGGAGGCCGGGGCACCGCAGGCCGCCGGTAGATTCCTCACCACCGTGCGTGCTCTCCGATTCCCCCTGGCGCCCGGCGGCCGGCGCCGTCCGCGAAGCGCGCCGGCGATCGCGGGAGTCGTCCCGCAGTTCACCGCTCTGCCCGCATGGCCGTTCGCCGTCGCAACATCTCCAGATGGAGAGCGCGCGTTCGTTTCGATGCCGCGGGCCGGCCACAGGGGGATCGTCTCGCTGTCCGCCGGATCTCCGTGGCGCGTGGAGGGTGTCGTCTGGCTCGGAGACGAGATGGTCCCGCGGGGCATCGCGGTCGACCGCAGCGCTCGCCACGTGCTGATCGTCAACGGCGCCGGAGGCCTCTTGGTGGCCGACGCAGATGCCCTGATGGCAGGCGCGGAGGACCCGTTGCTCGCCGTCATCCCGGCTCCTGCTCAAGGCTCTATGCAGGTCGTACTGGACCCTACCGGCCGCTTTGCTTTCGTCACCGACGAGGAGAGCGCGACGCTGTCGGTCTTCGACTTCGGAGGCACCCTCGGCTCGGCAGGCCCAAATGCAAGCCTGGTCGGTCAGGCCGCACTGCCACCCGACCCAGTCGGCGCCGTCTGCTCGGTCGATGGCCAACATCTGTTCGTCACGAGCCAACGAAACCGTCGCGGACGTCAGCCGGGGGTGCTGTCAGTGCTTGTGGTGCCCGACCTGGTCGAAGCCCCGGAGCGCGCCGGGGTGGTGTCGTTGCCGGCGGGACATGCGCCCGTGCGTGTTGCCGTTTCGGCGTCAGATCCGGAGCGCGTCTGGGTTACGGCCCGGGGCAGCAACGCGTTGCTGGCTTTCGACCGGGAACGCCTCATCGCAGGGGGCGCAGGGGCGCTGCGGGCGGTGGTCGGCGTGGGCATCGCGCCGACCGGGCTGGCCGTGCTGGCAGACGGCTCGCGCGTGGTGGTCGCGAACTCGAACCGCTACGACGACGCCGAGTCTCCTCAGACACTCGCGGTCGTCGATGCCAACGCGGCGGCGCGAAATCGGAGAGATGCGCTTATGGGAATCATTCCAACAGGTGCATGGCCACGCGAGGTCGTGGCGCTCCCGGACGATCGGACGGTGTTGGTGACGAACGTGTACTCGCGGAGCCTCGAGTCGGTGTCGATCGCCGACCCTGCCCTCCCACGCGCGTGAGAGGTCGCAAAAGGGCTCCTGTGCTGCAAATTGCGCCCTTTTATTATCGCGCAAACCTGTGCTACGGTTTGGATTATTCAGGGTGAATCGGGGGTGCTCCGGGCACATGCGAGAGCGGATCAGGTACGTCTCGAATCTCGCGCTGAGGCCAAATCCAAGGGCATGGCCAGCCGGGGGGCTTGCAGGGAGTCAGGATGTCAAGGATGACCGTTAATAGTCGCGAGATGGGCCGAGCGCCGTCAGCGGATGGCTGCCCACGATGAGCGCCGGAAAGGACCCCGGAGTCGCACGACGGCTCGAGGGCTTGAAGCCGGCCCAGAGCGAGCTGCTCGTCCGGCGCCTGATGGAACGGCGCATGGCGGCGGCGCGCAGCAGGACGATCTCACCGCGAGACGGCGACGGCCCGGCGCCGCTGTCCTACGCGCAAGAGCTCCTGTGGCTGCTGAGCCAGGTGTTCGAGGACGGCATCGCCTACAACGCGCCCGGCTCGTTCCAGCTCAAGGGCCCGCTCGATCTGCAGCTGCTCGCCCGCGCGCTCGAGGGACTCGTCGAGCGCCATTCGATCCTGCGCACCACCTACCGCCTGATCAACGGCACCCCCATGCAGGTCATCGGCGCCGTCGAGCCCGTCGAGATCAACCTCGTGGACCTGCGCAGCCTGCCAAGCGACGACCAGCGCTCCGAGTCGCAGCGCATCCTCAAGGAGGAGTCACGATTCCGCTTCGACCTGGTCGAGGGCCCCGTCATGCGTCCCACCGTCATCCGACTCGCCGACGACGAGCACATCCTGATGCTCAACATGCACCACATCGCGACGGACGGCTACTCGCGCAGCGCGTTGTATCGCGATCTGACCGCGCTGTACGAAGCGTTCGGCGACGGCAGGCCCTCGCCGCTGGAGCCCCTGCACATCCAGTACGCCGACTACGCAGTATGGCAGCGCAGGTGGCTGGACGAGGGAGTGGCTGACGCGCAGCTCGAGTATTGGAAGAAGAAGCTCGCACGCGCGCCCTCGCGCCTGGACCTTCCAACCGACTTCCCGCGCCCGCCGGTGCGCTCGTGGGTCGGCGACAACGTCAGCCTGATGCTCGACATGCCCACACGCGAGCGACTGCGCAGCGTAGCCCGCAACAGCGATGCCACGCTGTTCGTCGCGCTCCTCAGCGTCTTTGGGGCGCTGCTCGCCCGCCACTCCGGGCAGGACGACATCGTGATCGGGACACCGTTCGCAGCCCGCAACAGAACCGAGCTGGAATCGATGGTCGGGTACTTCATCAACCCGCTCGCCCTGCGTCTGGACCTCTCCGGCGATCCCACCTTCAAGGAGCTGCTGGGGCGTGCCAAGGAGACGACGCTCGAGGCATTCGCGCACGCCGACGTGCCTTACGAGAGCGTCGTGCGAGTCACCAACCCCCAACGGGACCTCAGCCAGACACCTGTCTTCCAAGCGATGATGGTGCTCCACAACCCTGCCTGGCAGACCGAGCGACCCAAGTTCGAACCCGCGGGGATCCGCTGTGTGGAGATCTCTCACGAGAAGGGATGGTCGAAGTTCGACGTCCTGGTCGGCATCAGCGAGCGCACCGCCGGGCTCAACACGACGTGGGAGTACAGCACCGAGCTGTTCACCCCCACGACCGTGCAGCGGATGATGGAGCACTTCAGGACGCTGGCGGAAAGCGCGGGGGCCGACGGGGATCGCCCCATATCGAGACTCTCGATGCTTTCGGACTCCGAGCGCGCGAAAGTGCTCGTGTCATGGGACCCGAGCCGCGAGCCGCTGCCCCAGAGAGAGACAATCAAGGAGCTCTTCGAGGAGCAGGTCGCGCGGACGCCGCAGGCGCCGGCGGTCGTTTTCGAAGACGAGCGGTTGAGCTTCGACGAGCTCAACCGGCGCGCGAATCGGATCGCATGGCTGCTGCGCGAGCGGGGCGTCGGCCCGGGCGAGCTGGTCGGGATCCTGATGGAGAAGTCGATCGATCTCCTGCCCGCGGTGCTCGGAGTTGTCAAGTCTGGAGCCGCCTACATACCGTTGGACCCGATGTACCCAGCCGATCGCATCGAGTTCATGGTCTCCGACGCCCAGCCGAGCCTGCTGCTGACCCAGCAGCGCCATCTTCAGACTGCGCCCGGCGAGTCGATCCCCAAGATCGCCGTAGACGACGAGGACGTTCTCGAGGGCTTCTCCGAGGACGATCCGCCCGGCGTCGCGACGGGTGATGACCTCGCGTACGTGATCTACACGAGCGGCTCCACCGGGAAGCCAAAGGGCGCGATGATCGCCAACAAGAGCCTCACCAGCGCCTTCTTTGCATACGAGCGCGCCTATCGCCTACGCGATCTCAACGCCCACGCGCAGATGGCGAGCTTCTCCTTCGATGTCTTCACGGGCGACATGATCCGCTCGCTGCTGGCCGGGGCCAAGCTCGTCCTGTGTCCGATCGAGACGGTCATCGATCCGGCTGCGCTGCACCAGCTGATGCTCGACGAGGGCATCGACGCCGCCGAGTTCGTGCCGGCGACCGCTTCGGTGATGTTCGACCATGTGGCCGGCGCGAACAAGACGCTCGAGCACATGCGACTGGTGATCGTCTCGAGTGAGGCTTGGACAAACGACAAGTGCCGCTTCTTCATGAGCCTATGTGGCCCGCAGACGAGGCTGCTGAACGCCTATGGCCTGACGGAGGCGACGATCGACAGCACGTGGTTCGAGCCCGCCGCCGCCAGCGAGCCGCCCCCTGGGCGCTTTGTCCCGATCGGCGTGCCGCTCGACAACACCAGGATCTACATCCTCGATACGAACCTCGAACCGCAGCCGATCGGGATCCCTGGCGAACTGTGCGTGGCGGGGGTGGCGGTCGCGCGAGGCTATCTCAACCGCCCCGAGCTGACTGCGCAGAAGTTCGTTCCGGACCCGTTCAGCGACGAGCCGGGGGCGCTGCTGTACAGGACCGGAGATCGGGCCCGCCGCCTGCTGGACGGCACGATCGACTTCCTCGGGCGCACAGACCGCCAGATCAAGATCCGCGGCTTTCGGATCGAGCCGGGAGAGATCGAGACTGTGCTCGAACGTCACCCCGGGATTCGCGCGGCCGCGGTCGTCGACCGCCTGGATGCGCGCGGCGAGACTCGGCTGGTCGCCTACATCGACGCCGCCGAGCCCGCGCCCGAAGCGACCGACCTGCGCACGTTCCTCTCAGACCACGTGCCCAACTACATGATCCCGAGCGCGTTCGTGAGCGTTGATGAGCTGCCGCACACGCCAAACGGCAAGGTCGATCTCGACGCGCTCCCGGAGCCCGAGTGGGACCAGGAGAGCACCTCGGAGGACTTCATTGCGCCGCGCACAGAGAGCGAGCGCGGGATCGCCGACATCTGGGGCCAGGTGCTTTCGGTAGGCGACATCGGGATCCACGACAACTTCTTCGCGCTGGGCGGACACTCGCTGCTGGCGATGCAGGTCATCTCACGCGTCCACGAGGAGCTGGGCGTGACCCTGACGCTGCGCGCGATCTTCGACGCGCCCAGCGTGGTCGAGCTCGCGGCCGAGGTCGACAGGGCCGCCGCCGGTCCGGCGGCGATCGAGGCGCCCGCGCTGGTGCGGGTGAGACGGAGCTAGGGCAATGGGTGGAGTCGGGCCGTGCAGAGCGAGATGACCGAACTGAGCAACGGGCCGGCAGTCATGCCGGCTTCTTACGCGCAGCAGCGACTCTGGTTCCTGGACCAGTTCGAAGGCAGCGACGCCCTCTACAACGTGCCGCTGGCGACACGCCTGCGCGGGCCGCTCGACGTGGACGCACTCGAGCGTGCCGTCAACACGGTCATCGAGCGCCACGAGTCGCTGCGCACATCCTTCACGTTGGTCGACGGGGTGCCGCACCAGGCGATCGAACCCGCACGAGAGATCTCACTCGAGGTCATAGACGTGAGCGACGCTCCCGACCCCGAGAAGCGCGGCGTGGAGCTGGTCTCGGAGCATGCGCGCGGGACCTTCGACCTGTCGAGCGGAGGGCTGTTCCGCCTCGCCCTGATCAGGCTCGGCGATGACGATCACATCTTCTCGTGGACGCTTCATCACATCATCACCGACGGGTGGTCGATGGGGGTGCTCCGGCGGGAGCTGGCCGCGTTGTATGCAGGTTTCCTCGAGGACCAACCCGTCGAGTTGGCGGACCTGCCGATCCAGTACGCCGACTACGCCGTCTGGCAGCAGCAGTGGATGGAGAGCGGGGGACTGAACCAGCAGCTGGACTACTGGAAGGCGCAGCTGGCAGGAGCACCGACGCTGCTCGAGCTGCCCACCGATCGGCCGCGGCCGGCCAAACAGAGCTTCCGCGGCGCAACCGTCAGGACGATGTTGGAGCCCGATCTCCTGGAGCGCGTCAGTGCCTTCGGCGAGCAGGAGGGCGCAACTCTGTTCATGACGCTGCTGGCGGCCTTTGCGGTGCTGCTCTCGCGCTACAGCGGCCAGGAGGACGTGGTGATCGCCTCGCCGGTCGCGAACCGCAGTCGCATCGAGCTCGAGAGCGTGGTCGGCTTCCTCGTCAACACGCTTGCGCTGCCGATGGACGCGAAAGGCGATCAGTCCTTCACGGAGATCGTCAGCCAGGCGCGAGAGACCTCGCTGGGTGCGTTCTCCAACCAGGACCTCCCCTTCGAGAAGCTCGTCGAACAGCTCAACCCCGAGCGCCATCTGAGCCATGCGCCGGTCGCACAGGTCCTGTTCGTCGTCCAGAACGCAGTCGAGAACCCCGTCACCTTCAAGGGTCTCGAGCAGGAGCGAGTCCTCACCGAACGCGGCACCGCCAAGTTCGACATCTCGCTGTTCGCCGCCGAGACCACGGAGGGCCTGCGACTGTCGCTGGAGTACTGCACGGATCTCTTCGAGCAAGAGACCGCCTGGCGCATGCTCGAGCACTATCGCTTGCTCCTCGAGGCGATGCTCGCCGACCCCACGCGCCCGGTGGGAGAGCTGCAGATGCTCAGCCACGACGAGCAGCGCCTGCTGCTCGCGTCCAACCAGACGGCCAAGAGCTATCCGCCGGGGACGATGCGGCCGGTGCACGAGCTGGTGAGTGAGCAGGCACGCCGCACGCCCGACGCTGCCGCGGTGCTGTGCGCCGGCGAGCAGCTGAGCTACTCGCAGCTGGATGCCCGCTCCAACCAGCTGGCGCGCTGCCTCAGCGGGCTTGGGGTCAAGCCGGGCGCCGTGGTGGCGATCTGCGCCGAGCGTTCGCTGGAGATGACGGTGGCTGTGCTCGCCGTGCTCAAGGCCGGCGGCGCCTATGCGCCGATCGATCCCGCCTATCCACGGGAGCGGATCGCATTCATGCTCGAGGACACCGATGCTCCGGTGCTCTTGACTCAGCAGCAGCTACTGGCCGGGCTGCCCGACCACCGAGCGCGGACGCTGTGCCTAGACAGCGACCTGGAGCTGATCGAGTCCCACGACGACGGGCCCGTTTCCGGCGAGGCGACACTCCAGGACCTCGCATATGTGATCTACACGTCCGGCTCGACCGGCCGGCCGAAGGGCGTGGCGATGGGACATCGGCCGCTCGCGAACCTACTCGCGTGGCAGCTCGAGAGCTTCGCCGGCCCAGCGGCGGCGCGCACGCTGCAATTCGCCTCTCTGAGCTTCGACGTGGCCTTCCAGGAGATCTTCTCGACGTGGTGCTCGGGTGGCACGCTGGTGCTGATCGAGGAAGCGGACCGCCGCGATCCGGAAGCACTGCTGAGGTTCATCGCCGCGCAGCAGCTCGAGCGGCTGTTCCTGCCGTTCGTCGCGCTTCACAACCTGTGCGAGGGGGCTGGGCACCTCCGTGCTTCGACTCCGAGCTTGCGCGAAGTGATCGCCGCGGGCGAGCAGCTCAAGGCCACCGATGCGCTGCGCGGCTTCTTCGCCGCACACCCTCGCTGCACCCTCGTCAACCAATACGGCCCGACCGAGAGCCACGTGGTAAGCGCCTACACGCTTAGTGGAGCACCGACGCGATGGCCGGCGCTGCCCCCGATCGGCAAACCGATCGCCAACGCCCAGATCCACCTGCTCGACAGCCACGGACAGCCCGTGCCGATCGGCGTCCCCGGCGAGCTTCACATCGGCGGCGTGAGCCTCGCGCGCGGATACCTGGGCCGACCCGAGCTGACCGCCGAGCGGTTCATCGCCAATCCCTTCAGCGAAGATCCCAACGCTCGCCTCTACCGAACCGGCGACCTCGCTCGCTATCTGCCCGACGGCAACATCGAGTACATAGGCCGCTCGGATCACCAGCTGAAGGTTCGCGGGTTCCGCGTCGAGCCCGGGGAGATCGAAGCTGCCCTGCGCACGCATCCTGCGATCAGCGAGGCGCTCGTGGTCACCCGTGAGGACGGCGCCGGCGAAAAGCGCCTGGTCGCTTATCTGATCGGGCAGCAGGAGACGACGGACCCTCAGGAGCTGCACGATCTGCTGGGACGCACGCTTCCCGACTACATGATCCCATCCGCGTTTGCGTTCATCGACGCGTTCCCGCTCACCCCCAACGGGAAGATCGACCGGGCGCGCCTGGCGCTCACCCCGCTCGAGGGCTCCGAGCGCGAGCACGAACGCACATGGCCACGCACCAGCATCGAGCAGCAGCTCGCCGCGATCTGGCGCAAGCTGCTCGACGTCGAGGAGATCGGCGTCAACGAGAACTTCTTCGAGCTCGGTGGGCACTCGCTCATGGCCGTACGCCTGTTTACCGAGATCGAGCGCAAGCTCGACGTGCGCCTGCCGATCTCGGCGCTGTTCGAGAGCGCGACCATAGCCGGGTTGGCAGAGCTCGTGGAACGCGAGCGCGCGGACACCACCACCGAGTGGTCCTCGCTTGTGCAACTGCAGGCCGGCAACGGCCAGACGCCGCTGTTCCTCGTCGGCTGGGCGGGAGGCGAGGTGCTGCCTTACCGAGACCTCGTCGAGAACCTCGACTCCGGGCTGCCCGTCTTTGGCTTGCGCGCCCCGGGCGTCGACGGAAATACTGTGCCCCTGGCGCGCGTCGAGGAGCTGGCCGCCCACTATGTCAAGGAGATCCGCTCGGTCCAGCCCCACGGCCCCTACCGGCTCGGTGGCTTCTGCTTCTCGGGCCTCGTCGCCTACGAGATGGCTCGGCTGCTGCTCGAAGATGGCGAGGATCTTGGTCTAGTGGCGCTGATCGACGCGTACCCCTATCGGCCCCCGCGACGGCAATCGCGTATCGAGCTCGAACGGATCAGGCTCAAAGCCTTCAAGGAGGCCGACCTGCGCGGCAAGCGCGCGTGGGTGAGGAACCGTCTCGTCGGACTCAAGATCAGGGCCCGTCTCGACTCCTATCTCAAGTTCGGCCCACGTGTCTACGAGGCGCTCGAAGCCCGCAACCTCCAGCATCTGTTTCCCCGTCGTCCGCTCAACCTCGTGCTCGTCGCCAGCAATCTCGCCAGACAGCGCTACGTGCCGCGACCGCTCGACGTGCGCGTCGAGTTCTTCCGCGCGCAGAGGTCCCCCGGCTCCCGACCGACACCCTGGGATGAGCTCGCCGGCAAGGGCGTGGAACTGCGACAGATCGTGGCAGCGGACATCGACCACGAGCACATGCTGCACGAGCCCTATGTTCAGCTCGTCGCCGCCGAGATGGCGCGCGCGCTGGGTACGACCGTGGACTGACGCGCCACAGGGGCCGGGCAGGGCCACCAAGACGACCCGTCCCGGCTCAGCTCACTGGTCGATCTCCCACTCCGAATCGATGTGCAGCGAGGAAAGCCGCACGACGGCGCGCGGCGCCGCATCGAGCTCAGGCCCGTAGACATCGAAGTCCACCATGGGCTGCCAGCCGATCAGCTCCTCCCCCTGGGTCCAGTTCTTGTAGACGCCGCCCCATACGTAGTACTTGCCGCTCGGCAGCGGCAGCGATGGCATCAGGCAGCGCACGCGTGTCTCACCCGGCTCGAGCAGCACCTCGCGTCCCGGGTTCAGGAGGAAGATCGGTGTCGCCGCTCCCTCGGTCACGCCCAGGTAGATCCACGCGCGATGTGGCTGATCGCTGTGCAGCGTCAGGTTGACTTCAAGGGGACCGCTGGTCTTGGCGAGGCCTCCATCGGGCGAGACCGCCTCAATCTCGGTGACTTTGATCAGGCCCTCGATATCGGCCCGTGCCTTGGCGTCACCCTCGACGGCACCGCGGTAGGCGCTCAGCACCTCACGGATCGGTCCCCGGGTCTGGACTGCGCCGTTGTGCAGCCAGATCCCATTCGTGCAACTGGCCTCGACGGCCGCAAGGTCGTGGGAGACGAACAGCAGCGTCGTGCCTTCGTTGAGCACCGCGCGAATCTGATCCAGGCAGCGCTGTTGAAAGCTCGCATCGCCAACGGCCAGCACCTCGTCGACGAGCAAGATGTCGGGCTGCAGGTGAGCCGCCACCGCGAAGCCGAGCCGCATCTGCATGCCCGAGGAGTAGTACTTGACCTGGCGATCGACGGCCCGCTCGAGTTCGGCGAAGGCAACGATCTCGTCGAAGCGCCTGGCCACATCGCGGCGTTTCAGGCCCATGATCGAGCCGGTCAGATAGATGTTCTCGCGCCCCGTCAAGAGCGGCGTGAGCCCGGCTCGAACCTCGATCAGCGCGCCGACCCGGCCGGCCATCTCCAGCTTGCCGGCAGTCTGGTACATGACGCGCGAGATGATCTTCAGCAACGTGGACTTACCCGCTCCGTTGGCGCCCACGAGCGCCCACGATTCACCGGGCTCGGCGCGCAGGCTGATGTCGTTCAGCGCCCAGCGCCAGCTCTCCCCCTGGCGATTGCGCAGGCGGTCGCCTATGCCCGCGAGGCGGTCCTGCAGGTAGGTAGGCCGATCATCGAGACGGAACCGCTTCCAGATCTCCTCACCGACGATCGTTCCCTCACGCAATGTCGGCCATTCCTGTCTCAAGGCGCTTGAACAGGGTGAACCCGCCGAGCAGGTAGAACAACGAGCAGACCGCTCCAATCCCCAGCGACGTCCATTCCGGCGCAATCCCATAGAGCACGGTGTCACGCATGCCGTCGATGACCGGCACGAGTGGATTGACCGCGGAGAACAGGTACAAGAAGGTTGTCGAGCTCGAGATCGAGCTCGTGGCGTAGACCACGGGTGTGACGAACAGCCCGACCTGAATCGCAAGCGGCAGCACGAGGCGCAGGTCGCGTGCGTAGACGACAACTGCAGCGACGGCCAGCGTCACGCCGACGGTGAACATCATCATCACGATCAACAGCAGCGGGAGATAGAGAGCCTCCACCTTGGGTGCGAAGCCGGTGATCGGGAACAGGATCGCCAGCACAAATGTGGCGATCAGGGCGTCGACGACCGAGTCCGCGATCCCGGCGAGGGGGAACACCTCACGCGGGCAGTACAGCTTGTTGAGCAGTTCGTTGTTCGTGACCAGGCTGAGACCGCCGGTCGAGACGGAGCTCGAGAAGAACGTCCATGGCAGGAGTCCCAGATATGAGAACAGCGCATACGGCGCGCCGTGCGTGTCAATTTTCGCGAAGCGGTTGAACAGCAGAGTGAACGCGATCATCATCACCACCGGCGCCACCACCGCCCAAGCGATCCCGAGTAGCGCTTGCTTGTAGCGCACGCGCAGATCGCGCTCGGCGATCGTGAGCAGCAGCTCGCGAAAAGCCCACAGCTCCTTCAGCGCGGTGACGATGTTTATACGCCGGTGAAACCAGATCTCCGGGCGCGGTTCGCGTGGACGATCGGCCTCACGCGGACGCGGATCCTCGCTCGGCGGCCCCCCGACCGACAAGTTGGAGCTAGTTCCCTCTAGCACAGGCGACATGGTAGTGGACAATTGGGTGGGCTGGCGAAAACGCATACAGAAGAAGAAACGCACCGCGGGCCCCGAAATGTGCGAGTTGATCAACAGATCGATACGATCCCTTGACGGTGGACACGCGGGGAACTGCAGTGCACACGTCGGCCATGGATGAGCTGCGGGGGCGCTCCGATCTGCTCGTCCTCGCTGACCTGACCCTTGCCGAGTACCTGCGCTACCTGGCACGCTACGGCGGCGCGCTCGCCGAGGAGGACGGGCTGTTGATGTTCGCCGGAGCCCACCGCCAGCCCAATCCCTATCGCAACGGCGTGCTGCGTCTGAGCGAGTCGCTGAGCTCCTCGGAGGTGATGCGCTTGGCGGATCGGTTCTTCGGCCCGCGCAAGAGCGGCTACGCGCTGTGGGCGCGCGAGCACGGAGACAGCGATCTGGAGGGCGCCGCGCAGGCAGCCGGCCTGCGCGAGCTGGAGCGACTGCCGGAGCTCGCACTCGAGGAGCTGCCCGACTACATGCCTCCACCTGAGGGCGTGGAGATCAGGCGGGCAACCGACTCGCGTACGCGCGAGGACTACCTCGACCTGGTCGCCGACGCATGGGGCATGGCATCGATGCCCCGCCAGGTGGCTGCCCAGGTGTTCTTCGATCCAGACAGCCTCGACGTCCCCAACGTGGCGGCGTTCGTGGCCTACTACGACGACATGCCGCTATCGGCCGCGATGACGCTCGTCACACACGAGGTGGCGCTCGGCTGCCAGGCAGCCACGATTCGACGCCCCAAGCCGGGGCAACGCCTGCCCCGCTCGGGCCCGCCGGGCGAGCGTCGCGGCCTGGCACAGAGTTGCCTGTGGGCGGCCCTCGAGCTCAGCTACAGCCAGCTCGGTGCGCGACTGTCGCTGTGTCAGACGTCGGGCCTGGGGGCTCCCGTGTGGATCGGGCTCGGCTACCGCCCGTTCACCACCTACGCCCGCTACCTGGTTCCCACGCGCCCACCGGGGGGTGCTCGATGAGCACTCAACCGACGATCGCGCTGCAACCCGATCCCCTGGACGAGGAGCAGCGCGCACTGCAGCGCTCGATCATCGAGTTCGCCCAGAGCGAGCTGGGACGCGACCTCGACCGCCGCGACCACGAGAGCGTCTTCCCGCGCGAGGATTGGCGCAAGTGCGCTCAGCTTGGCCTCCTGGGCATGCCCGTGCCGAGCGACTTCGGCGGCCTTGGCGCATCGGCGACCACGATTGCCGGCGCCCTGGAAGGCCTCGGCTACGGTTGCATCGACAATGGGCTGATCTTCTCGATCAACGCCCATATGTGGGCCTGTGAGATGCCAATCGTCCACTTCGGGACCGAGGAGCAGAAGCGCCGTTGGCTGCCTGGACTGTGCGATGGCTCGCTGATCGCCGCGCATGGGATGACAGAGCCGGAGTCGGGCTCCGATGCCTTCGCGCTGCGCAGCACCGCCACGGCCGTCGAGGACGGCTGGCTGCTCAACGGCTCCAAGACGTTCGTCACCAACGCCCCTGACAGCGACCTGTTCATCGTGTTCGCAACGACCAATGCCAGCCTCGGATTCGCCGGCCTGTGCGCGTTCGTCCTAGAGCGCGGGACGCCCGGTCTCGAGGTGGGCGCCCCATTCTCGAAGATGGGCTTGCGCACCTCGCACCTGGGCGAGCTGTTCCTCAGTGACTGCCACGTCGGTCCCGACGCGCTGCTGGGGGAGCCGGGAGGCGGGATGGCAATCTTCAACAGCTCAATGCGCTGGGAGCGCAGCCTGATCCTCGCGGCGGCCGTCGGCACAATGCGCAGGCAGCTCGAGCGCAGCGTGGCCTATGCGCGCGAGCGCGTCCAGTTCCGAGCGCCGATCGGCTCCTTCCAGGCGGTCTCGCACCCGCTGGCCGAGATGCGCGTGCGCCTGCAGACCTCGCAGCTGATGCTCTACCGAATCGCCGGACTGCTCGATGCGGGCAAGGCGACGGACCTTGACGCAGCGATGACCAAGCTGCATCTGAGCGAGGCGCTGGTTCAGTCGAGCCTGACCGCGCTCCAGGTCCATGGCGGCTACGGGTACGTGACCGAGAGCGGCCTCGAGCGCGACGTACGCGATGCGCTGGGTGCTCGCATCTACTCAGGCACCTCAGAGATGCAGCGCAATGTGATCGCGCGCCACCTCGGTCTGTAGGGCCAGTCCAACCGGCGAGCCATATGATCTTGCGCATGGCGCAGCCGGCAGAGCGAATCCGCGACTTCTTGATCGAGGAGGCCCAATGGGACGGCCCTCGATCCGAGCTCACAGACGATCTACCACTGATCGAATCGCACGTGATCGACTCGATGCTGCTGCTGCGCTTGGTCGCGTGGCTTGAGTCCGAGTACGGGATCTCGATCGGCGATGAGGATGTCGTACCGAGCAACTTCGGCTCCATAGAGCGGATCTCCGCGCTGTTGAACAGCAAGCTCGAGCAGAGCGGCCGCTCCTAAGCGCGCCCCGCTCAGACGCCGGATCGAGCTGCGAGCGCCGCATCCTCGCAAGGGGGATTTTTGGCCTAGTCGGATATTGCTCGTAAGCTCCGCCCGTCGCTCGCCGTTATAGGGGAGTGTGCCCAAATCCAACCGGGCCCGAGCGTGAGCGCCTCGAGCCCGGCTGAAGACCGCGAAGTTCACGACCGTCGGCTCAAGCTGGAGCTCGAGGGCTTCGCCTGGAAGACCCTCGACGAGGAGGCCGAGCGGGAGGGATTGACGGTCGAGGAACTGGTTACCTTCTCGGTCCTCTACTACCTCGCAGATATCGACAGCGGGCGTATCTCGAGGCGGATACGGGCTCCCCGTGATCC
>JASLDD010000169.1 GCA_030151725.1 Solirubrobacteraceae bacterium | reverse complement strand
CGTGGGACGCTGCGTCTGGAGGGCCGCGACTACGCGATGGCCGATGGGGACGTGATCACGGTCAAGTTCACCCCGTGATGGGACGAGCGCCGCGCCGCCGGCGTCTCAGGCGCCCAGCTCGGTGAGGCGCGCGGCCAGCCGGCGCATTCCCAGCTCGCCGGCGGTCGCGGCGCCCTTGAGGAAGTCGGTCGAGCGATCCTCGGGAGCGTCGACGTCGACGCGCTGCAGCGTGGCGATCCGCTTGAACGCGAGCAGCAGCTCCTCGTTGTCGCAAAGCGCGGCGCGACGCTTTGGGGTCATCGCCGATCTGACGGTGTGAGCGGCGGCGAGCACACCCTCGAGAGAGCCGTGCTCGCGCAGCAGCTCAGCGGCGCTCTTGGCGCCGATGCCCGGCGCGCCGGGCATCCCGTCGGAGGGATCGCCGCGCAGGGCGATGAAGTCGGGGACCTGCCGCGGCTCGACGCCGTAGCGCTCGCGCACCTGCTCGGGCCCGATCTCTGCGTGCCCGCCGCCCTTGCGCAGTTCGAGCACCGCCACGCGGTCATTCACAGCGCCGTAGAGGTCGCGGTCAGCCGTCAACAGCAGCGCTCGACCGCCCCCCTCGTTCTCGAGGCACGCATGGGAGAACATCACGTCATCCGCCTCCAGATCCTCGCTCGTGGGCACCTCCCAGCCGAGGCCCTCGAGCAGCCGCGGGGCCTTCCGCCACTGCGCGGCAAGCTCCGGCGGCATGGGGTCGCGGTGGGCGTGGTAGGGGGGATAGAGCTCCACGCGATAGTCGGCCTGCTCGGCGCCCATGCAGGCGATCACCGCGCGCGGCACGCCGCCTGCGGGCGGCGACTCGATCAGGGAGAGGATCGTGTTGACGGTCCCCAGCAGCGCGTTGACCGGCTGCCCGTCGGCATCGACGATCGATTTGGGCAGGGCGAAGTAGGAGCGATACAAAAGCCACGGCACATCGGCGATCAGCAGCGGGGCGCTCATGTGCGCAGCGTATGCGCAGCGGCTATTCCGGCGCGGAGCCGCCCGTGGAAGCGCTCGCCCCGGTTGCGGGCGCCTGCGCGCCTCCCTGCGGACCGGGGGCCACGCTGGGCGGGGCAGGAGCCGGGGGCGGCGTTGCTGGTGCCTGGCCGCTGTGGTCGGGCTCGCGCTTGACGGTGGTTCCGCTCTTGACGCTGAAGTAGGCCCACGTGCTGCCCAGTCCCAGCGCGCCGGCGAGCTGCGGCCCCGTGACGGGCGTGGCGCCGCGCGAGCCGAGCACGTTGGCGGAGACGATGCGCGGGGAGACTCCCCGCTCGAGGACTTCGATGCCGCGGAACGTCCCCTTGACGAGGCCCCGCAGCTGGGCCGCGGCGGAGGCGAAGCTCATGCTGATCTTCCAGTCGGAGGTGCTGCCTTCGTAGGGATCTGACACTCCTCGCAGCCACGGCTCGGGCTGTGAGCCGAGGAAGGAGTTCTCGATGTTCTCGGTCATGCCGCCTGAGCTGGCGAAGAAATAAGTGGTGGCGATCTTGCCGTCGAACAGCACTATCTGCCCGGCGGTGTCCTTGACGGCCGCGTTGGTGGCGGCGGTCTCGGCTGCCTTGCCGCGGTAGACCTGCGAGCGGGTGTCGGAGTAGACATCGAACCTCGACCCGCCCGCGTGAGCGCTCAGCGCATATGTGCGACTTGCGACCGCCTGCGCCTCCAGCGCAGCGAGCGGCCAGCTGGCGGACATCTCCGCGGAGACGACGCCGCGTACATAGCGTTCGAGCCCCACCTTGACGACGCGGTTGCCCTCGAGCACCCGCACGACGGCTTTGGCGGGCGCCGCTCCGATGGTGGTGCCGGTGTAGTAGTGGGCGAGGATCGCCTGGTAGCTGGCTCCGTGGGTGGCATAGCCGAGCGCACCGTCCTGGCTCATACCGACGCCATGCCCGTCGCCGGCGCCTTCGATCAGGAGGGTCCATGCGCCGGCCGAGGCCGCCCAAAGCGCCATTGCGGCGAGCACGACGCCGAGCGCTGTGACAGAGCGGCCAAAGCTTCCAGGACGGGTGAGGAGGCGGTGGTAGGTTGAGACGATGAGCCCCATCGGTGCATGCACCAACACGGCCACAGGCCCGCGGTCGCGCTCGAGAGAAGAGGCACCCATACGTTCTCGGTCGGGCTTCTCGATGCTGTCCGTTAGGGCTGC
Source organism: Solirubrobacteraceae bacterium (assembly GCA_030151725.1). Lineage (GTDB taxonomy): Bacteria > Actinomycetota > Thermoleophilia > Solirubrobacterales > Solirubrobacteraceae > Palsa-744. Next base: position 8,773 of record JASLDD010000169.1, on the reverse strand, counting down.
ACGATGACTGGCGCACAGCAGGAGCGCGCTGTGCTCGACCAGGTGCCCACCCAGCTCTACATCGCGGGCGAGTGGCGAGCGGCGAGCGGGGGCAAGAGCTTTGCAATCGAGGACCCTTCGACGACGGAGCCTTTGGTCGAGGTCGCCGACGGACAGGCCGAGGATGCGCTGGCGGCGCTGACGGCGGCGGCTGAGATACAGGGGGAGTGGGCGGCCTATGCGCCGCGCGATCGCGGAGAGATCCTGCGGCGTGCCTATGAGGCGATTGTGGCGCAGACGGACGAGCTGGCGCTGCTGATGACGCTGGAGATGGGCAAGTCGCTTGCCGAGTCACGCGCTGAGATCGCGTACGCGTCGGAGTTCTTCCGCTGGTTCTCGGAGGAGGCGGTGCGCATCCACGGCCGCTACATGGTCAACACAACGGGCAAAGGCCGGATCCTCACGATGCGCCAGCCGGTGGGCCCCTGCGTGTTCGTCACCCCGTGGAACTTCCCCACGGCGATGGGCACCCGCAAGATCGCTCCGGCGATCGCGGCCGGCTGCACGATGGTCGTAAAGCCCGCTCAGCAGACGCCGCTGTCGATGCTCGCGCTGGCGAAGATCCTCGAGGATGCGGGCCTGCCGGGCGGAGTGCTGAACGTCATCACGGCGACCAAGTCGGGCGCGGTGATCGAACCGCTGCTCAAGGACTCACGCACTCGCAAGCTCTCCTTCACCGGCTCAACAGAGGTGGGGCGCAGCCTGATCGAACAGTCGGCTGAGCAGGTGCTGCGTGTGTCGATGGAGCTCGGCGGCAACGCTCCCTTTCTTGTGTTCGAGGACGCCGATCTGGACGCAGCCGTGGAGGGTGCGCTGCTGGCCAAGATGCGCAACGTCGGCGAGGCATGCACGGCGGCCAACCGCTTCCACGTGCACGAGTCGGTGGCCGATGAGTTCGCCCGGCGGATGGCCGAGCGGATGGGCGCCATGAAGGTCGGACGGGGCACCGAGCCGGACGTGGACGTCGGCCCGCTGATAGACGGCGATCAGCTCGCCAAGGTGGCGGAGCTGGTGGACGATGCTGTGGAGCGCGGCGCCAAGGTGCTGCTCGGCGGCGCAAAGGCTGGCGGCGCGGGCTACTTCTACGAGCCGACGGTGCTGACCGGGGTCAGCGACGACGCGCGCGTGCTTAGCGAGGAGATCTTCGGCCCGGTCGCGCCCGTGGCGACGTTCTCCAGCGACGAGCAGGCTCTCGACGCGGCCAACCGCACGGAGTACGGCCTGGTCGCCTACGTGTACACCCGTGACCTCGATCGCGCGTTTCGCGTGTGCGAGGGAATCGAGACGGGCATGGTCGGTCTCAACCAGGGCGTCGTGTCAAACCCCGCGGCGCCGTTTGGAGGCGTCAAGCAGTCGGGCTTCGGCCGCGAGGGCGGCTTTGAGGGAATCGGCGAGTACCTGGAGACCAAGTACGTGGCGATGGGGGTTTGAGGGCGCGCGCGCATGGCGGTTGCTCCCTCACCCTCCCGTCGCGATGAGCTGCGCGCGTTCCTGCGATCGCGCAGGGCGCGCCTGTCACCGGCCGACGTCGGCCTTCCCGATGACGGGCGGCGTCGCACGCCGGGTCTTCGGCGAGAGGAGCTGGCATCCCTTGCGGGAGTGGGGGTCTCCTGGTACACGTGGCTAGAGCAGGGACGCGACATCCATCCCTCGCCGGAGGTGCTCGAGGCACTCGCCCGCACGCTGCGCCTCGATTCAGCCGAAAGGGCGACGTTGTTCGCTCTCTCGCGGACCGGTCTGCCGTTCACCGACAGCGCCTCGGCGGTCACGGGTGAGCCGGGTGGAGGAGACCTCACGGTCTTGATCGAGCTCGTCCATGCGCTTCACCCGCACCCCGCCTATCTCCTAGGACCGCTGACCCGTGTGCTCGCCTGGAATACAGCCGCGAGCGCCCTGCTCGGCCCGATCGAGCGCTTGCCGGAGGATCGTCGGCTGCTGCTGTGGTGGCTGTTCGTCGAGCCGGGCCTTGACCCCAAGCGCCCTGACCGACAGGGGACGGCCCGCAACACGCTCGGGCGCTTCCGGGCCGAGTACGCCCAGCACGTCGGCGACCCCGACTATGAGCAGCTGATAGCGACGCTGCGCGAACGCAGCCCCGAGTTCAGCCTGTGGTGGGACGAACACCATGTAATCGGAGAGCAGCGCGGCACCAAGACGGTCGAGCACCCCACGCTGGGGGTGTTGCGCCTTCACCACACCCAGACCGTTCCCACGGGGGCGCCTGACCTGCGGCTGACGGTGTACGCGCCAGCCGACGACGCCACGCGGGCGGCGCTGGCGACGCTCTGAACGCCTCCTCGCCGCCCGGCGGCGCTGCCTTTCAATGCTCAGCCGCGGCCATCGGGTTGCCGATCGGTGTGGCCTGCTCGAGCCGCTGCAGATCCTCTGCGTCGAGCTCGATGTCGATGACGACCATGTTCTCCTCCAGATGCCTGATGGAGCTCGTGCCTGCGATCAGCAGGATCCGCTCGCTGCGGTGCAGCAGCCACGCGAGCGCGATCTGCACGGCGCTCACACCGCGGCGCTCTGCCACCTCGGCGATCGCGGGGTCCTGCGCGAGCTGCTTGGGTCCGCCGATGAAGGCGGAGCCGAGCGGGAAGTAGGGCACGTAGGCGATGTCATGCTCGATGCACATCTCCAGTACGGGCTCGTCTCCCCGGTTGACGAGGCTGTAGGGGTTCTGCACGCATGCGATATCCGTGAGGTCGATCGCATGGGTGAGCTGATCCGCGTCGACGGTGCTGACGCCGATCAGGTCCAGCTTGCCCTCGCGGCGCATGTCCTCTAGCTCGCCGAGCTGCTCGGCCAGCTGGACCTGCGTGCCCGGCATGATGCGCAGGTTCACGAGGTCCATTCGCTCGACCTGCAGCGTGCGGAGGTTTTCCTCGACACCGGCCCGCAGCTCGGGCGGCGATTGAGCGGGCAGCCAGCCGCCCTCGCTGTCGCGCCGGCCGCCGACCTTCGTGACGAGCTTCAGGTCCTCCGGGTAGGGGTACAGGGCGTCCCGAATCAGCTCGTTGACGATGTCGGGTCCGTAGTACTGGGAGGTGTCGATGTGGTCGGCGCCCAGCTCGAGCGCGCGGCGTAGGACTGCCTTTGCTTCCTCGGGGTCTCTCGGCGGGCCGAATACTCCGGGCCCTGCGAGCTGCATCGCGCCGAAGCCGATGCGGTGTACGGGCGTCTCGCCCAACAGCGATTTAGTGTTCATGCATTGATGATGTGTGCGAAGAGACGCGAACACAAGATGCGGGGCGATCATGGGTCTCCCACCACCAGGCTGTGACGCGCCGTACCCTCGGAGGGTGTCGATGAGAGGGAGCGCTGAGCTTCGACTGCTGCTTTCCCTGCGCCGGCTACCGCGGGGAGTGGCATTTTTCTACGTGCGTGCGTGCCGGCTCGCCCGCCACTCGGGCGACCGCTTCAGCCTGGATTCGGCGGCGCGTCCGGCGGAGCTCGCCGATCTGCTCGCGTTGTCGGCGGGGCGGAGGACTGTGGTCGAGCTTGGAACGGGCACAGCCTGGAGCACGATCGCGCTTGCGATTGACGACCGTGAGCGCAGCGTCATCTCCTACGATCCGACCGTCCGCGCGGAGCGCGAGGGCTATCTGGGTCTGGTCGGCGCCGCGGTGCGCACGCGGATCGAGCTGCGCGCCGAGCCCGACACCGCCGGTCCGCGTCCTGGCGACCCTCCTGTGGAGTTCCTGTTCATCGACTCGCTGCACGAGCGCGAGCCGGCGACCGCGGCCTTCAGGACATGGCAGCCGGCGCTGGCGCCTGGCGCGGTTGTGGTCTTCCACGACTACGGACACCCTGACTACCCGGGTGTCGCCCAAGCGGTCGTCGATCTCGGATTGGACGGCCGGCAGCGAGGCGGGCAGTTCGTGTGGCGCGCACCGAGCTGATTGAGGCATGCCACGCCCCGGGCGAGTGGTCCCGGGGCGCCGCACGGGGGGTGCGGTCCTCAGCTGGCCGTGATGTAGCCGCTCATGTAGCCGGCGTGCTGCATGGCCCAGCCGTTTGCTTCGTCGTCGCAGGGGATCACGCAGAACCATGAGAAGCGACCCTTTTCCTTGACCACGATCTGGTAGGTGTGGACACCGGGCTTGATCACGATGTTCACGCCCAGCACCGGCGAGGTGATGCTGTGTTCGCCTTCGTCTGTGTTGTCGATCTCGAGGTCGAGCGTCTGGCCGACCTTGACCGCGTATTCGGTCTTGGTGAAGGCATCGTGCTTGATCTTGTCGGGACCGAGCTTCCAGGCGGGGATGATTTTCAGGCTGATGACCTTGGCTGGAAGCGCTGCTGCAGTTTTCGCGCCGCTCGTAGCGCCTGCGGGCGTTACCACTCCTGAGGTGACCGTCACGGTGTTGTGTTCGCTGCTCTGGTTGAGCGCGATGATCGACATCAACAGGGCCGCGAAGATTCCCAGCCCGGCAAGGACCTCGACGATGGTCTTGCCGGTCTTCGCGACCGTGTCGTCGAACTCGGCTTGGTCGTGGACTTCTGTCTCTTTGTCCGGTGCCTGCACGTGCATCTGCTCACCCGCCTTCGATCTGCTGTTGTCTTTGGTCGGATTGACCTGCCTACAGCCAACACCTTCAGGCTCTCCGGGTTATCCGCGTGCGCCCGCCCGATCGCTCAGGGTTTCTCCGCACCGAACACGGGGCCGCCAACGTGCCGGCGGGGCGGGCGCTAGCCTTTCAGGCCGTGTCAGGCGCAGAGAACGGAGCGCGAGTCGCGCCGCACACCAATGGAGCAGGGGCTGCGTGGGAGTTGCCCGAGCGGGATCTGCGCGCTCTCTACTACAAGCACTTCGGCGATCGTCGCAGGGAGCGTCAGCTCTTCTCCACGGGCGCCTTCTTCGTGAGCTTTGCCGGCGTGCGCGCGCTCACACACGCGATCAGAGCCGAACGCGGACCCTTCAAGAACATCACCGCCGACGGCCGGCACATCCACCACATGACCTTTGGGATCTCAGGGCTGCTCGGCGTTGGCTACCTGTGGCTGCTGGAGGTGGGCGTGGATGAGAAGCGCCGCTCCTCGCGCATCACCTCGGTCGTCTACGGCACCAGCGCGGCGCTCACGCTCGACGAGTTCGCGCTGTGGCTGAACCTGGCGGACGACTACTGGACAAAGGAGGGCCGCGAGAGCATCGACGTGGTGGTGCTGTTCGGTTCGCTGCTCACGCTGAGCGTGCTCGGCAAGGGATTCCTCGCGGAGCTGCTGCGGCTCGGTCGCAGGCGAAAGGCATCCGGTGCAACCCAAGCGGCGGTCAGATAGCGGCCAGCGATCTTGCGTGGTCGACCGGGCGCCTGTCTAGAGTCAACCACCATGTTGCGGCCAATTCGACCCAGCCGTTGTGCCCCGTTGGCGATAGCGCTTTTAGCCGTGGCGCTCGTCGGCTGCGGCTCCTCGTCCTCGGGCAACGGAGTGGCGTCCAAGTCGCCAACCCAGATCGTGGCCGCAGCCAAAGCGGCCGCCATAGGTGCCGCGACCGTCCACGTGTCGGGCTCGATCGTCGATGAAGGCAAGCCGATTGCGCTCGACATGGAACTGGAGTCCAAAAAGGGTGGCAAGGGCACCATCACCCTGGAAGGGCTCAGCGTCAAGCTGATTCAGATCAGCGGCACCGTCTACATCAACGGGAGCGATGCCTTCTATCGCCATGTGGCGGGCTCGGCAGCTGCTCAGCTGCTGCGCGGAAAATGGCTGAAGGCTCCATCCACCGACGCCAACTTCTCATCGCTCGCCTCGCTCACCGATCTGGGCAAGCTGATCGGCTCCACATTGGAAGCGCATGGCGCGCTTTCGAGTGCGGGGACAACGACGGTGGATGGACAGAAGGCTGTGGGCGTGACCGACAAGGCCAAGGGCGGAACCCTCTACGTCGCGACCACCGGCGCCGCCTATCCGCTCGAGATCGTCAAGACCGGGAGCGGCGGGGGAAAGATCGTGTTCGACCGCTGGAACAAGTCGGTGACGCTGACCGCGCCCGCCGATGCGATCAACATAAATCAGCTGCAGAGCGGTCACTAACGCACCCGACTCTCGGTCATTTGTCCATGTGCGCCGAGATCGCGTCAATCCAGGGTCCACCCTCGTCGAGGAAGCCGGTGAATCGCGACGCGAACCTGGGACCGGACAAGGACGCGAGAGTTCTCAGTGAACGGTGCAATACAAGCCAGCCTGCTACAAAGCCCCGCCGAGCGCGGGGGGCCTCGTCGTACCGGCAGCGCCGAGGAGCTCGGGGCCGAGCCGACCACAGGATTCGGAGCCTACGTGCGTAGACTGAACGATGTGGGCAACGGGCACCCTGGGCGGCCGCCCCGAGGCGGTCGTGGGGGAACAAAGGGCAGTCATTCCGCAGTGAGCTTGCTGCGGTGGGCCGTGCTGTGTGTGGTGGCGCTCGTGGGAGCGATCCTGGCTGGCGCATCGGTGCTGGTGATCGCCTGCCTGCTGGTGCTCGCCTGTGCCGCGGCGGCGCTTGGCTGGCGCGTGGGCGAGAACGGCCGCATCGCGCTCGAGGGAGAAATCGAGAACCGCACCTCGGAGCTCAAAAGGGCGTTGTCGGGCCTCGAGATCGCCCAGGCGGAGACCGTCCAGCGCCTGTCGATGGCGGTCGAGTTCAGGGATGAGGACACGGGTGCTCACATCGAGCGCATCGGCCGCTTCTCGGTGCTGCTGGCCGAACACATCGGCATGGACTCCGAGTTCTGCGAGCGCCTCAAGCACGCAGCGCCGCTGCACGACGTCGGCAAGGTCGCGATCCCGGACGCCATCCTGCTGAAGCCCGGCCCGCTCACACCGGAGGAGCGAGCGATCGTCGAGACCCATGCCGAGGAGGGGCACAGGCTTGTGCGCGGCTCTTCGTCCTCGATCCTCGACATGGCCGCCACGATCGCCCTGAGCCATCAGGAGAAGTGGGACGGCACGGGTTATCCGCGGGGGCTGAAGGGCGAGACGATCCCGATCGAGGGCAGGATCGTGGCGGTGGCCGACGTGTTCGACGCGCTCACCAGCGACCGCGTCTACCGCAAGGCGTTCTCGGTCGATGAAGCTGTGCAGATGATGCGCGAACAGCGTGGGCGCCACTTCGACCCGGTGCTCCTGGACGCTTTCATGGAAGTCCTGGGTCGCTCCGGTCCTGATGCGCGCGAGCAGCTGCGCTCGGACCCGGCTGCGCTGGTGGAGAGCACGCTCGAGACATTTGCCAACGCGCTCGAAAGAGGCGACGCCGAGATGGCCGAGGGCGCGATCGCGACAGCCATCGAGGACGGCATCACCCCAACCACTCTGCACGCCGAGGTGATCGGCCCCACGCTGCGCCGCATCAACGTGCTCTCAGAGGCCGGCCAGATCGACGCCGAGCGCGAGCACCGCGCCAACACGATCACCCGGCGGGTCCTGGCCACGCTCTACCGCTACATGACGAGCGGCACAGAGGCGAGCCGCCAGCGGGTCCTGCTCGCGGGGATGGAGGGCGATGAGCACACGCTCGGTCTGCAGATGGTCCACGACCAGCTCGCCGCGGCCGGCTTCCAGACCGTGTTCGACACGGACCTCTCGGCTGAGCGCCTGCTGGCGATGGTCCAGAGCAAATCCCCCGACGTGATCGTGATCGGCGCCACAGCGCCGCGCGACGGCGAGCCGGTGGAGGTGGCGCTCAGGGAGCTGCGCGCCAACTACCCCGACATCCCGGTCGTCCTCGGGGGGCCGGCGGTCGGGGGAAGCCTGCCGCGGGAGCGCGACGGCGCCCGGGTGCTCGAGCGCATCGATCAGTCGGTGGAGGCTGTGGAGGATCTCTTGTCTGCCGCCGCATCGGCCGCATCGGTATAGATTTAGCCTGAATGGCATCCAGCGCGATCGTGACCGGCGGGGCCGGTTTCATAGGTTCACACGTCGTCGATGCGCTGCTCGCAGACGGCTACGCGGTGACGGTCATCGACGACCTCTCCTCAGGCGAGCGCTCGCGTGTGGCGCAGGCGGCGCAGCTGCACGAGCTCGACATAGTCGATCTGGCAGGACTGAAGAAGGTCGTGCAGGCTGTACAGCCACAGGCGATCTTCCACCTTGCTGCGCAGGCCAGCGTGGTCGCCTCGGTGGAGGACCCGGGGCGTGACTGCGAGGTAAACGTGCGCGGCACGCTCAACGTGGTGGAGGCAGCGGGCGAATGCGGCGCCCCGGTGGTGTTCACCTCGACGGGCGGCGCTCTGTATGGCGATGCGGCCCCGATGCCCACTGGCGAGGACCGCATCCCGGCGCCGCTGTCCCCCTACGGGGCATCCAAGTGGGCGGCTGAGGCATACGTGAACACGTGGTCGCTGGCCTCGGGCATCCCGCACGCGGTGTGCCGGCTGGGCAACGTGTACGGCCCGCGCCAGAGCCCGCATGGGGAGGCGGGAGTGGTGTCGATCTTCACCAACCACCTGTACACCGACCAGGCGCCAAAGCTCTACGGCCACGGCTCCCCGACACGCGACTACGTGTATGTGGGGGACGTGGTCAAAGCGCTGCTGGCGGCCTCGGGGAAGCCGGGCACATACAACATCGCCACCCAGGTGGAGACCGACGTGGCGACGATCTGGCGCGAGCTGAGCAAGGTTGCGGGCAAGCAGATCGAGCCCGAGCTGGCCGACCTGCGCCCCGGCGAGCTCAAGCACAGCTGCCTTGATGCGAGTCGCGCCGAGCGGGAGCTCGGCTGGCGCGCGGAGGTGCCGATCGGCGAAGGTCTGCG
>JASLDD010000156.1 GCA_030151725.1 Solirubrobacteraceae bacterium | reverse complement strand
CGTCCGAGCTTCATGTGGGTCCTCCGGCTTTGACTTGGGGCGAGGGCAATGCCTCTTAGCTACCCCTGTAGCGCAACGGTAAGCAGGATTGTGCTGGGGGGGCTGCGCTAGCATCGCTGAGGTGAGCGGGCGCAGCGAGCTCGACGTGGTGCTGGCCGAGCAGGCCCACTACTACCGCGAGCGGGCGGGGGAGTACGACGAGTGGTGGCTGCGCAGCGGTCGCTACGACCACGGCCCTGAGCTCACGGCGCGCTGGTTCGCGGAGGCGGGCGAGGTTGAGCGGGCGCTCGAGCGGTTTGGCCCTGGGGGAGAGGCGCTCGAGCTGGCATGTGGCACGGGACTGTGGACTCAGCGCCTGGCCGCCCATGCGGAGCGGCTGCTCGCGCTCGATGCCTCGGCAGAGGTGCTGGAGCTGGCGCGCAGGCGCGTGGATGCGCCGGGCGTGAGCTTTGAGCAGGCCGACCTCTTCACATGGGAGCCGCCGCGGCGCTTTGACGTGTGCTTCTTCTCATTCTGGCTCTCCCACGTCCCGGAGGAGCGCTTTGAGTCCTTCTGGGGGATGGTGGGAGGGGCGCTGCGGAAGGGAGGCAGGGTGTTCTTCATCGACAGCCTGCGCCACGAGCTGGCCTCGGCGGCCGATCATCGCCTTCCGGAGGCAGAGCAGGAGACGATGCAAAGGCGCCTGAACGACGGGCGCGAGTTCCGCATCATCAAGCGCTTCCACGAGCCGGAGCAGCTTCAGGAGCGGCTGGCGGCGCTCGGTTGGAGCGCCGATGTTCGGGGCACGGAGGAGTTCTTCCTGTACGGGAGCGCGAGCTTGCGCGATGTCTGACCCGCAGGCGTCGGCGAGGCAGCACTCGATAGCGCCGGCGGTCGAAGGGGACCTGGCGGAGCTGTTGGGACTGATGCGCGCGTACTGCGACTTCTATGAGACGGCGCCGAGCGATGAGGCGCTGCTGTCTCTATCGCGCACCCTGCTGGCGGAACCGGAGCTGGAGGGCGTACAGCTGATCGCGCGCGATAGCGAGAGGGCTGCAGTCGGCTTTGCCACTGTGTTTTGGAGCTGGGACACGACGGAGGCGGCGCGCATTGGGATCATGAACGACCTCTACGTGGCGCCGGCGGCGCGGGGCACTGGTCTGGCGGATCGCCTGATCGAGGGATGCGTGGATATGTGTGAGAAGCGCGGTGCGGTGCGGCTCGATTGGCAGACAGCACCGGAGAACGCTCGCGCGCAGGGGGTCTATGACCGCGTTGGTGGGACACGGGAGCCGTGGCTCGTCTATTCGAGGCGCCCATCCGCGTCCTGACCTGGAACCTCTTCCACGGTCGCTCTTTGCCCCCGGCGCCGGGGGCACTGGTGGAGCAGTTCACCTCGCTGATCGCTGGCTGGGAGTGGGATGTGGCGCTCCTGCAGGAGGTCCCGCCATGGTGGCCGCCAGGACTTGCGGCCCGGTCGGGGGCCGAGCAGCGCACGGCGCTCACGTCGCGCAACTGGCTATTGCCGCTGCGGCGCGCGCTTGCGTCCAGGCGCCCGGAGCTGATGAAGTCCAACGGCGGTGGGTCCAACGCGGTTCTGTCGCGCGAGACGATGGTTGAGCATCGCGCGCTACGCCTGCGGGTGTGGCCGGAGCGCCGTGTGGCGCAGCTGATCCGGCTGGGCGGTGGGACCTGTTTGGCGAACTTCCACGGGAGCACTCGCGTACCGCTGGCTGAGGCGGAGCTCGAGGAGCTGTGGGAGCGTTCGCTGCGCTGGGCGGGATCGGACCGGCTGGTCTTGGGGGGCGATCTGAACCTCCGCACTCCACATGCGGGCGCGCTGGCGGTCCAGGTGGCCCGCCGGGATGTGGACCACCTGTTTGTGCGCGGGTTTGAGCAGGTGGGGGAGGCGGAGTTGCTGGACAGGCATGTGACGCTCGATGGTGCAGGTGCAGTGGAGCTCTCCGATCACCCTCCGTTGCGGGTATCGCTGCGGGCGACGGCGGCGATGGTCTGAGGGCTCGCGCCTGGTGCGCCGTGGGCATAGTCTCTCCGCGAGCCGCTGTATAACTATGGATATACAGTAGTCGCTCGGAGTGCTCGATGCTCTCCTTTGCTCAAATGCATCACCTGGGACGCCTCACCCACTGGGCGGTGAACCGCGACCATTCGTGCCCAGGCTCAGAGAACACGGGCGAAGACTGCAGCGGAGTCGCTCAGCAGCCATACGCGTTCGCGGACGTGATCGCCCGCTACCACGGCTGAGAGCGCGAAGGTCAGGCCCTGGCGCTGGTCTGGGGGTCGAGCCGGGACATGGTGACGGCCGCCTCGAGCTCTGACCTGGCGCCACCCATGTAGAGACCCTTGACGGGGGGAACGTCGGAGTAGAAGCGTCCGTGGCCGATCTTGACGTGGGTCTCCCCGGCGAGGCGGCGGTTGGTGGGATCGGCGCTGACCCACACTGGCTCGCCGTGGCCGTCGCTGCAGGGCAAGAGCGCCTCCACCCAGGCGTGGGTGTCGAGCTCCATGGAGTCGGCGCCCTCGTCCTGGGGGGTGGCCCACAGGTAGCCGGAGACGTAGCGGGCGGCGATGCCCCGGCGGCGCAGCAGCACGAGGGAGAGGTGCACGAAGTCCTGGCAGACGCCGGCGCCCATGTCGAGGAGGTCGCTGACGGTGGAGCCGACATAGGTGGCGCCCTGGCGGTATTCGAAGCGATCGGGAATCAACTCGCAGAGGCTTTCGAGCGTCTCGAGCGGGCATTGGGCCTCGAGTGCGTCGTGCAGGCTCTCCAGGCCGGCGACGGCGGGTTGGTCCTGCCACGGCAGAGCGAACTCGCCGGCGGCGTCGAAGTAGGCGGGTGTGTTCAAGCCCTCCCAGGATCCCTCGGGGGGGTCGGGGGGAGCGGAGGTGACGACGCGGGCGCGCATGTCGATGGTGAGGTGCTCGTGGCTGGTGGGAATGCCGAACTCGATGACCTCGGTGCCGAAGTAGTCGAGGTGGCGGCTGACGCGGGCCTCGGGCTCGATGCGGGTGTGGAACTCGTCGCAGCGCTGCGTGGAGGTGGTGGCGGGCCTCACGCGCAGGGCGTTGAGGTTGTCGGTTACGGGCGCGTCGTAGCGGTACTCGGTGAGGAAGCGGATGGCGAAGTGCATCAGGCGCTCACCTTCTCAGACCGGCTGAGGCGGCGCCGGCGAAGTAGCGCTCGGCGACGTCCTGGTCGATGCGGGCGAGCTCCTGCTGCGTCTGTTTGCAGATGTCGGTCAACTCGGCTCCATCGGGCAGGGCGCGGCGCTGGAAGTCCAGGTCGGCGGCCAGTCGGCTGACGCGCAGCACGGGCTTTGAGTTGCGCGGCCCGGCGTCGGCCATGGTGAAGACCTCGTTGAGCGAGTCGACGCAGGCGGCGACGCTGTCGGGGTAGGCGCGCTCGAACAGCAGGAAGCGGGCGACGGGGTGGGCGTTGGGGGGCGCGGTGACTGCGCGCAGGTAGGCGTGAAAGCCGCCGACGGCCTGCAGCAGGATCAGGGCCTGGCCGTCGGCGGGTGCGGCGTCGCCGGTGGGCATGGCGATGCGCAGCATGCGCAGCACCATGTCTGAGATCTCGATCAGCCCGCCGGCGTCGAGGAAGCACTTGGCCTCGTCGCGCAGCATGGAGCGGTTGGCCACGCCCCAGATGAGGGCGGTGCGCTCCTTGACGTACTGGGAGGCGAGGTATGGGCCGGCGGGGGCGGTCCAGCCGGGCTGGCCGCCGCCGCGCAGGCCGAGGGCGGTGGTGTTGATTGCCTCCCACATCTCGGCGCTGATGACATCGCGCAC
>JASLDD010000103.1 GCA_030151725.1 Solirubrobacteraceae bacterium | reverse complement strand
ATCGGATTGGCCGACGCGCTCGAGATCGACCCCGAGCGCGACATCGGCTGCATGTGGCTGCCACTGTCGCACGACATGGGGATCTTCGGCGGAGCGTTCCTCGCCTGGTACACGGGAATGCGCGCCGTCAAGTCCACGCCGGAGCGCTTCCTGCAGGCGCCGCGCAGTTGGTTCGATGACTGCGCCCGTTTCGGGGCAACCATCACGGTCGGCCCTCCATCCGCACTCGCTATGGCCAGCCACGCGGAGGCGGCTCGCTCCTCACAAAAGCCGCTGAGCCTAAGGGTGTGCCTGGTGGGCGCGGAAATGGTCGACTGGGCCGTCCTCGAACGAGCCGCGGAGGTATTTGCACCGCGAGGGCTCGAGCTGGGGACGTTCACGACGGCGTACGGCCTTGCCGAGGCCACGCTTGCAGTGACGGTCGGCGAGCTCGATCGGGCTCCCATGTTTGTGGACGTGGACGCGGACGCGCTCACACTAGGATCGATGCACCTGGCGGATCCAAGCGACCCGCGTTCCCGCCGCTTGGTGTCCGCGGGAACACCGCTGAAGGACACCGAGGTGTCGATCGACCGGCATACCAGCGAGATCGTCATCCGCTCAGAGAGTCTCTCATGCGGCTATTTCGAGAACGCCGAGGAGACGCGTGCCCATTTCCGCGACCGGGCGTTTCGCACCTCCGACTTGGGCTTCCTGCACGATGGCCATCTATACGTGTCGGGCCGCAGCGACGACCTGCTGATACTGCACGGTCGAAATATCTTCGTGAATGAGCTTGAGGCACGCGTCGGTGCGGTAGCTGGCATCCGGGACGGGAACTGCGCGTTCGTGCAGCAGGTCGGGAACGGTCGGCATCGTGTGAGTCTGGTCGCCGAAGCTGACGAGTCCGTCGACGTCGCAACACTCGCTTCGCAGCTGCGCCGGTTGACGATGAAGGAGGAGGGCGTGCCTGTTGACGAATGTGTGTTCTTGCCTAGGGGCAGCTTCCCGATGACGCCGAGCGGCAAGGTCCAGCGGCATCGCTGTCTTCAGCTCGTACGTCATCCCCATCTCGGGATACGTGTCGTTACCTAATAGCCTCGATCTGATCGATGCTCGCCGACTTTGTGCTCTTGGATGTTGACGGTGGCGCTCGCGATAATCGCAGTCGTGCGCTTGCCATTCGCTGACAAGAAGGACGTATGGATCTGAAGCCGCTACTGCACGCCCGCCGCTACGCGGTGCCGATCGCTGCACCCCTCCTGTCCCGTCTGCCTGAGCGATCGAGCCGCGCGGCCCTGACACGGGTTCTACGGCGTTGCCCGCAGTTGTGGGGATGGTCGCCGAAGAGCGACCGACTGCGTTTCTCATATGACGCTTACGAGCAAGCGTTCCCATGTGGTGACGCGCACGCCTTCGTGACCGAACTCGTGAGGACACGCGCTCGGGCGCTGGGCACCAGCATGGTGTACATGGCACGCGCTCAGGCCGGCCGAGACTGCGCACTCGTGGCGCCAGGCACGCTCCATGGACTGCAGGCCGGACCGTGCATCGTCGCCTATCTCCACTACGCGATCGATCCGGTGGTTCAGCTGGTGCTGCTCGCGGCGAATCCCGAGCGTGATCTGCGCTGGGTGATCTTCCCAACGCAGCCGAATGAGCCGTTGCGATGGGAGGGCGAGCGTGCGTTGTATCTCGCGGGTGGCGTCCCCGGCTCGATCGCGGGGAGATTGCTGTCCGTCACGGGTTCAGGTTGGCTGGTCGAAGTGCTGGCGCACCTGAAGCGGGGAGGCAGCGTGCTCCTTGCATTGGACACGCCGCTGGAAGCGCGCCGACGGCCGGCTACCTCCTTGCGAGTGGGACAGGCGACGATGCCGGTCTCGCCCGCGATAGCGTCACTGACAGCCATAAGTGGCGCACATCTCCTTTTCGCGTGGCCGCAACCAGGATCGAGCGGTACCTGGAGTGTTCGCTGGGAGTCCGTCTCAGGACCCGGCGGCCTGGCCGCTGTCGCTAGCGCCTGGATTGAGGACCATCCACTCCAATGGGCCGGCTGGCCTTACCTGGCATGGCGCCCGCGGAGCACCGAAATGCGACGAATCGTCGCTTAGGCTGCTTCTAGCATTGACGCGGTGGGAATGCTCGCTCGCTCGTGGACGCGCAGCACGAGATCGAGGTCCTCGACATGGTCGAGGATGAAGACGAGATCCTCCTTCTGTCCGGTTTCGCGCAAGTAGCCCGCGCTGCGGCTGTGCAAGAGCACGCGATCGGGAGCGGCGCCACCGAACTGGGCGATCACTCCTGCGGTCAGCCGGTCGAGCGGCCGGTATCCGTGATCGAGCAGCCTTGTGGCGATTCGAGCTGCGCACAGCCGGTCCTCCGGACGAAGCTCGCCGTATCTGTCCACTCCGACGATCAGCACGTTGCAGCCCGTGGCAGCCAGGTGCTCTGCCTGTGCTGTGGCGTTACGCAGGCAAGTGGCGTACGCCGTCGAGCCACGGCAGGCGGCTTCGAGCATCAGCCGGGTACCCGAGCTCGACAGCAGCACGACTGGCCTGATCGAGGGCGGGAGTGCCTCGACTTGTGAGGGACTGTTCTGGAGGTCGAAGCCGGACGGCTGCACGCCGTGTATCTCTCCCAAGAGGATCGGCGCAACCAACGTTGCCGCCGCTTGCTGCGCGGCGGCAACAGAACATACGGGGAAAACGCGGTGCCCGCCAGCTGTGGCCGTGATAGCGGTCGTCGTGGCGCGGATGACATCGACCACGACAGTCGCGGTCTCTCCGTAGAACCCCGGTAGATGCCCGGAAGAGCACGCGATTGCGACCACGGGGCTCGAGTTGATATTCGAGTTCATATCCGCTGGCCGACGCTGCCGGATGCCGGCGGCGTGCGGCCTCGAAACGCGTCCGCGTGCAATCCTCGCCGATAGGCCTCGACTCGGAGAACCTCCTCAAGCCGGACATTCCCGAGTTGGACATCCGACCCGTAATGATCGAGCAGCGCGAACTGGCTTGCCTTGTCGGGGGCCTCGAACAGCAGTGCGCCCAGTCCAAACCTAGTTACGAAGCGTTCGCTCAGGGCTGCGTCGAATCGACCGGGCTCGATGAAGAGGCCGACGTCGTGCGCGCTCTCGCGGGCCTCGAGGACCAGGCGTACCGCGCCGGCCGATAGCCACCGCTCGCCGGTGGCGAGCAGCGATTCAGTCACTCGAGAGGTGAATCGTCCGGCGTGCTTCTCCCCGAGCTCGAACTCCACCTCCATGCCACGCTGGTGTACCGCCGCGACTATCTCTGCCGGCGCGAGCGCGGTGTGTGTGAACCCTTCCCCGCACTCGACTCGCGTGAATCCGACGTCGGCACAGAGGTCGAGATACGCAGGCAGCGCCCCACGCGCCGCGGCTATCTCGAATGGTCCTCCTCCGGCCACGACAGGGACTCCCGCTCGGTGGGCGGCGGCAACCTTGCGACGCGTGCAGGCATCTTGGCCGAGGATCCAGCAGGCCATCGAGAGCTTCAGCGTCGCGATCAGGTGACCGGACTGCCTCAGGTGAGCCTCGACCGTGAGTGGGTCGTACCCAGGGTCGAACGGGCATGTCGCGCGCGAGACGACGCGAGCGCCGATCTTGCTCAGGTAGTGCTCAAACGGCGTAGCCGACTTGGTATCAACGGTTGGTAGCGAGCCCATCCGGTCATCGAGTGTAAGTGCGGAATGCCTGTGTGGATACTTCCGGCTCAATGGACATGGCTGCATTTCACATCTACGCTCGGTGGGTGTGTCTCAGGTGTGTTCTTACTTTGCCTTCAGACGCCCTTTTGGAGACGGCTGAAACTCGTCGGAGTTGTTCGCGGTGCAGGCTGTGATACTCGCCGCGGGGCGCGCAAGGCGTCTTGGCCGCCTCGGAAGGCAGATCCCCAAGTACATGTTGAGCGTGGGCGGCAAAGCTCTGGTGGAGCACGTCGCCGGCGCACTGGTATTAGAGAGAAGCGTGACCAATCTGGTCCTCGTGGTCGGACCCGACGGGGACCTCGCTGCCAACCGTGTGCGGGAGGTGCTCCCACCTGAGGTGTCCTTGGCCGTCGTTCTGGACTCGGATCAGGTCGGCGAGATGGGAAGTCTGCGGTGCGCTCAAGGGCACCTCGACGCGGAGTTCGTGGTGTCCGACGCCAACATCCTCTACGAGGCCCGGCTTGTGCGCGAGCTCACCTCGAGTCACACCGATCTCTCACCTCGTGCGACCGCGGGCGTCGTCGCGGACGCATGCGGCCCCAGCACGCATCTGAGGCTTCGTGCTGCAGGCGACTACGCGCGTGCACCGGCACCGCCACAGAGCAGCTCCGACACGTTCTGGGTCTATACGGGCGTGGGCGTCTTTCGCAGGTCGATCTTGGACGAGGGCGATAACGGTGAGAACCTATGTGCTGTGATGGCCCGTCTGATCGATGACAAGGCGGTAGCGGTGGTTCGATACCGCGGCTTCTACGGCCATGTGGCGACACCGTTCTGCCTCGGGCGGGCGCGTCGATGCTGGTCCGAGCGCCTTAGCACTCCTCCGACCGGTCCGAAGGGAGCACCACATTGCGACTGACTGACCGCGCTGCCGTGGAGGCGGAGTATCGCGACGAGCACCGCCACAACGCTAGGAGGGCGGTCTTCGCGAGCTTGTTGGATGGCCCGAACGCCGCGGATGTCGCGCTGGAG
>JASLDD010000074.1 GCA_030151725.1 Solirubrobacteraceae bacterium | reverse complement strand
TTGCGGTAGTTCTTGGCGATGGACACCACGAGGCGCAGGTTGGACTCGACCATCTTCTGCTTGGCGTCGAGGTCGCCGCGCTCGATCCGCTTGGCGAGGTCCACCTCCTCCTGCGCTGTCAGCAGGCGCACCTTGCCGATGTCCTTGAGGAACAGCTGCAGCGAGTCGGTGGTCATGTCCGGCTTGAGGTCAAGCGCGGTTTTTGCTTTGCGCCGGCCACGTTTGTCGGGGGCGCGCTCGACCAGGGATGCGGCGGCGATCGCCGGGTCGATCTCCTCTACAAGCTCGATCTCCGATTTCTCGAAGAAACCGTGGAGCTCCTCGA
Source organism: Solirubrobacteraceae bacterium (assembly GCA_030151725.1). Taxonomy (GTDB): domain Bacteria; phylum Actinomycetota; class Thermoleophilia; order Solirubrobacterales; family Solirubrobacteraceae; genus Palsa-744. Next base: position 9,276 of record JASLDD010000074.1, on the reverse strand, counting down.
CATCGGACTCATCGAGGTCGAGCTCGGATACCGCCTTGGTGATCTCCGCGTAGGAGAGAACGCCTACCTGCTGCCCCTTGGCAACCAGGCCCTGGACCTCATCCAACTCCTGAAGCTCGACTACTGACATACGTGTTTCCATTTCTTGGATCGGTCGGAGCCCGATGGCGCACGCCCGGACCCGCGAGATTATGGCTTGAACAACTCCTCCGTCAGACATACGGCCGCAGGCCTGCCGACGTTACAACTGAAATGGGCTCTCAGAACTTCCATGCTAACGCGTCGCCACTGCCTTTGACTCGATTTGGCGATCTGCTTGCAGTATTCGTCTCGTTCTGCTTGCAACGTGCGCCTTAAGCAATGATGTGCGGATGAGCATGTCCAACGAGAGCAACGGCCGCCCCAGCAACCCCGACGCGGGGCTCGGCGTTCTCTCCAACCTGCCGCGCACGCGCCCCCAGCGATCGAGTGCTCGTAGGGCCGCCGCGCGCAAAACCACAGCAACGACAGATCAGGGCAGCGCCCGCAAAGCAGCCGCCAAAGCGCAGCCCAAAGCAAAAGCCAAGCCGAGGGCCACCGCCGGCGGATCTACAGCTGCTGTCAAGCCGAAGCCCAAGTCAAAAGTCAAGCCACGGGCAGTCCCACGGGCATCCGGGGCCACAGCGCCCCGCACCCCGCTCGTGAAAACAGCCACCAGCACCAAAACAGGCCGGCCACAGCGCAAGGCAGCCGCGAGTCCCCGGGTTGACGAGTCGGTGCCGCGTCAGGGATTTGAGTCTGAAATGGACCGTGCCAGCGGCCCCGTGCAGCCGCCGGGAGGCGCCGAGCTGGTGGCCACGGCGGCCGAGATCGTGACCGAGCTGGCCAAGGCAGGGGTCTCGACGGGCGAGCGTCTGCTCAAGGATCTGCTGGGGCATCTGCCCCTCTGAAGAACCCAGCCGCCTCGTCTGTATACTGCCGCCCACGCCGAATCGTCATGGCTCTGGTCACGACGAACGGGGGACCCAATGCGGATCGAAATGATCCGCCGGGGCGAATCGGTCCAGCGAGGGCCGTAGCGCCGCATTCGTGCCGCGCGAGCCCGTCAGCTCACCCCGTAGGCGTTGGAAACAATGCGACTGAATTTCAAGACAGCTACGGTCCTGCTCGCCCTGACGTGCGTCTCGGCGCTCCCCTCGGCCTCCGCATTGGCGGCCTCGGCGGGCGGTGCAGCGGCACCGACGACGAGCACCGCCGCCGCCACCCCCACGACGGGCACACCGGCCACCACGACGACGCCAAAGGTCCACACGACGGGCATCGCAACGTGGTTCGGGCCAGGCTTCTACGGCAAGAAGACAGCATGTGGCCAGACGTTGACTCCGGGCGTGGTGGGCGTCGCCAACCGCACGCTGCCGTGCGGCACGCTCGTCAAGGTCTCCTACGCCGGACACGTGTTGACGGTTCCGGTGCTCGATCGTGGTCCCTACAGCCACATCGGAGCCGACTGGGACCTCACCTCGGGCGCTGCCACAGCTCTGGGGATCACCGAAACGGTGCGCATCGGCACCCGCGTGGTGGGAAGTGCACCCAACAGCCCGCTCCTCGGCGCACCTCTCACGCCCCCGAGCAGCACTCTCGCGGGCGGCTCGGCCGCGAGCTAGAAGCAGATCCTTTCAGGCGGGCTCGTCGACGGGCGTGAACACGCGCCGCTGAGACCCCCGAGCAGCTGATCGCGCGGCATACAGACCAACGTCTGCGTGTGCGGCGAGCGCCGAGGCCTCTGCGCCGTCGTCAGGACAGGTGGCTGTGCCGATGGCCAGCTCGAGCGACGCTCCGGCATGCGAGACGGCAGTTGCGAGATCGCGCTGCAGACGCTCCGCCAAATCGCGCACGCCAAGCCGATTCACAGCAGGCGCGATCAACCAGTAGCGACCCGGTCGTTGACGTGTCACCGAGCCACTCCACTGCGCGTCAATCGCCTCCTCGAGCTGGCTCGCCACATGCGCAAGCTCGCTCGGTGGCTGTGCATGACGCAGGCGCTCGATCTCGACCGGCTCGATCAGCAGCACCGCAAACGGCACCCCATCTTGGCTGTAGCGCTGCAGCTGCCGCCCAATTGATCCAATCCACGCGGCCGGCCCCTCCTCGCGACGTTCGTCGCGAATCTCTATTTCCGAGCCTCGACTGGATGGGGGTATGGGCGGCGACTCATCCCAAGAGAGGGGGCGCTCGTCCTGCGCCGCTGCTGTCGATGGAGATGGGCTCTCGGCTTCAGCGACCGGCTCGACGCTGAAGCGCGTCTTGGTGTCGGTGTGCTCGTCAACGATCACTGCAGGCGTGCCAATGAAGGGCTCGCCTCGGCTTTCCCTGTTCACATCGGGCTGCGTCTCGCCGCTGCCCTCGACCGCTGAAGGGTCGGGCAGACCAACGGCAAGCGCGCACGCGCACACGCTGGCGAGGCGGTCGGAGAGCTCAGCCAGCTGGCGTGCAGTCGAGCGATCGTGCCCGGAGGAGCGGTACTCCTCGAGCAGTGCCTCCCACAGGACGCCCCGGAGGGCCTCCATGGCATGGATCGCCGCGGGCACGTCCTGCGCCCCGGCGAGCAGCGCCATCCGGCGCGCGGGAGCGGACTGCTCGCGGCCGGTGGCCGGGCCCTCGCCCGTGAGACGCATGAGCTCTGTATCCGATTGCAGGGCGCGCAGCATCTGCGCGCACAGCGCGGGAGCTTCCCGAGCGATGTCCTCGAGGGGGACCCCATCGATGGAGTCGAGCGGATGGGCGCCGATCAGGGCGATGGCCCATCCCTTGGCGAGCTCGTCCGCACGCGCGACGAGCGCGTCCAGAGCCAGCTCGGCAATGGGCCTGGCGCGAGTAAACGGGCCGGAGAAGAGCTGTTCAGCCACACATGTTGAATATCAGCAAAGGGGGACATCATCGATCGGCATGTCGGCGTGCGCGGATAGCCTGAGGCGTGTGGATGGGCCAAAACCGACATGACGGCGGTGTGGATCGTGCTCGCCGTGGCAGCCCTGCTCGCCGTGGCTGCCGCCAGCTGGCTGTTCCTCAATCGTCGGCCCCGCGGCGACCGGCCCGAGCTGGTGCGGATCGTGCACCTCGAAGACGCCACAGCGCTCGACCCCGAGACCGAAGCGGTGCGCTCGGTGCAGAAGGCCGACCTCGTGGTCGAGGAGTCGACCCTGAAGGAGATCTGGACGGCGCCTCACCTGGAGCGCCTGGCGCGAACCTACTGGCGCTTTCTGACCAGGGTGACGCTCGGTGTGATCCGCATTCAATACACCGAGGGCGAGCGCTCGGTGGTGCTGCTCACGCCGCCTTTTCGCCTGCTGACCTTTCAGGCGCCCGAATACGAGATGGACTCATCTCACGGGCTGGTGCGCTGGCGGATCGAGCGGGGCCTTCTCGTGTCCAGGCGCGGGCGCGGCGGCAGCGGCTATCTGCAGATCGAGGTTCGTCGCGGTCCCGGCGAGGATCCCGATCATGCCCAGCTGCATGTCGAGGTGGCTGTGATGAACTTCTATCCGTCGATCTCCTCCCGTCTCAGCCGCCGGCTGTACAACGTGACGCAGTCGCGCATCCATGTGGTCGTCACGTACGGCTTCCTGCGCTCGCTCGCGCGTCTCGATCTGGCGGAATCCAGAGTGGGGCGCCTGGCCGAACAGCCGCCTGGAACGATCTGACCCACGACCAGGCGACGGGCGGCGCGGTCCTCGGGCCCACGCCCAGCCAGCGGGCGTGACCGTAGCTGAGACCGTATCTACTCCTCGGCCACGGGCTCGGCCTCGCGCACGATGATCCGCGAGGGGGCACTGATGACGGTCGCGCCGGCGGGCACGTCCTCGGCCACCACGGCGCCGGCGCCGATGCGGGCGCCGCGCCCGATGAGCAGGCTCTTGCCGAGGGGGGAAATAATCACGGAGTTGGCTCCGATGCTGACGTCGTCCTCGATGACGATTCGCTGGGAGGAGCCGGTGGAGGAGCGCACGGCGATGGTCACGTTCTGCCAGATGCGCACGCGCTTGCCGATCGTGACGTTGCTGTGGATGACCGTGCCGAAGCCGTGGTGGCCGAAGCGAATGTCGGGGCTGAAGTCCACGCCTGGGGCCAGCGAGTTGTGGTAGATGAACGAGTTCAGTTTCTTTACCGCCAGCGCTGCCCGTTTCCAGCCTCGGAGACGCAGCGTGTGGGACAGCCTCCAGAGTCGTTCCGGGCTCATGCGCGCCGGGCTTTCAGTGCTCGCCGCCGACGGCCCGCAGCTTGGCGCGGTCGTGGGTGGCCCTGATGCGCCTGACGGTGCCCGAGCGGGCGCGCGTGACGAGCGATTCGGTGGTGGCGCCCCCCGCGCTTGGGTAGCGCACGCCCTGCAAAACGTCGCCGTCGGTGATGCCCGTGGCGGAGAAGAACACATCCTCGCCCGCCACCAGGTCATCGCAATCGAGCACCCGATCAAGCTCGTAGCCGGCGTCGCGAGCGGCGTTTCGCTCCTGATCGTCGCGCGGCCACAGACGCCCCAAAAGCTGGCCGCCGAGACACTTGACGGCAGCGGCCGAGATCACTCCCTCGGGCGTGCCCCCTATGCCCCACAACAGGTCGACCGGCGAGCGCTCGGTGACGGCGAGCAGGGCCGCTGAGACGTCGCCGTGGGCGATCAGGCGCACGCGCGCGCCGGCCGCACGGATGGCTGCTATGCCCTGCTCGTGGCGGGGGCGGTCGAGTACCACCACCATCACATCGCCGACCGGGCACTTGCGACGCTCGGCGATCAGCTTGACAGTCTCGCCCAGCGGGCGATCGAGGTCCAGCAGGTCGGCTATCTCGGGGGCGCCGGCCATCTTCTCCATGTACACGCAGGGTCCCGGGTCGAACATCGTGCCGCGCGCCGAAAGCGCGATGACGGCCAGCGCGCTGGGCATGCCGTGGGCGGCCAGCGTGGTCCCCTCCAGCGGATCCACCGCGATGTCAACCTGCGGGGGTGAGCCGTCGCCGATCTGCCCGCCGTTGTAGAGCATCGGCGCCTCGTCCTTCTCGCCCTCGCCGATCACCACCACGCCGTCCATCTGCACCGACTGGAGCATGTAGCGCATGCCGTCCACGGCGGCCTGGTCAGCGGCCTCCTTATCCCCCATGCCCACCAGCGGCGCAGCCGACATCGCCGCCATCTCGGTCACGCGCACCAGCTCCAGGGCCAGGTTGCGGTCGGGCATTTGCTGTGGGGTCTGTGTACTCAAGGGTCTCTCTTTTGGGAGGCAATCTCGCCGATTTCCCGCATCACGGTAGCTCTCGCCGGCCTCCGTAGAGGCTTGACGAGTCAGCGCATGGGATGCCTGAAACCTATACCAGCGTCGCGGTCACTACGATCGTGGCGTGACCGCACACTCCTTGACCGTTGAGGCCCGCATTACGGGCTCGATCACAGCACAAGTGCGGGAGCTAGTGGCGCAGGCGGAGCAGGAGCGGGTGGCCGAGCGCCTGCGCGACGAGGACGCCACGCTGTGGGGTGAGCCGGGCACGCCTGAGCTCGCCAATCGCCTCGGCTGGCTGACGATCGCCGAGCGGATGCTCGCGGAGCTGGACTCGGTCGAGGCATTTGCGGAGGAGGTCCGAAGCGCGGGCTTCCAGGACGTGGTGCTGCTGGGAATGGGTGGCTCATCGCTCGCTCCTGAGGTTCTGCGGCGGTCGTTCGGCCATCGCGACGGGCATCCTCGCCTGCACGTGCTCGACTCGACCGACGCGGCCACCATCCGTGCGGTAGAGGGTGCGCTCGAGGATCTGAAGCGCACCCTGTTCGTCGTCTCCTCCAAGTCCGGCGGCACGATCGAGCCGCTCTCGCTGTTCGCCCACTTCTTCTCGCTCGTCAGCGACGGTGCCAACTTCGTCGCGATCACAGACCCCGGCTCGGGACTGGCGAAGCTCGCTCAGGAGCACAGCTTCAGACACACGTTCCTCGGCGACCCCGACATCGGCGGTCGCTACAGCGCGCTGTCCCCCTTCGGCGTGGTCCCCGCAGCGCTGATGGGCGTCGATGTGCGCTCGCTGCTCGAGGGCGCCGGCGCGGCCTGGGAGACGGAGCTGGTGGAGATCGAGCAGGACGCGGACTCCCCCACGCCGGCGGCGCTCACCGCCGGGGTGTGGCTGGGGGCGGCCCTCAGCGCGCTCGCGACGGGTGGACGCAACAAGCTCACCTTCCTGATCGCCGAGTCGCTTCCCGGGCTTGGGCTGTGGCTCGAGCAGCTGGTGGCCGAGTCCACGGGCAAGCACGGCAAGGGGATCCTGCCGGTGGCCGAGGAGCCGGTGGGCACGCCTGAGGAATATGGCGAGGATCGGGTGTTCGCCTACCTGCCCGACTCCAACGCCCCGGACACAGAGCTCGAGCGCCAGGCTTTGGCGCTGGCCGCCGCCGGTCACCCGCTGATCACGATCCCCACGAGCGGGCCCGGCGATCTCGGCCGGGTGTTCCTGCTGGCCGAGCTGGCGGTGGCTGTTGTCGGCTGGGGCCTACAGATCAACCCCTTCGACCAGCCCAACGTGCAGCAGGCAAAGGATGCGACCAAGGCGGTGCTCGCCACGTATGAGTCCTCCCACGAGCTTCCCACCATCCAGGCCGGCGGCGAGGCGGCCGTGCGCTCGCTGGCGCTCGATGCGGCCCCGCCGCAGTACGTCGCGATCATGGGCTACGTGCAGCCCTCCGAGGACTTCGACGCGGCGGTGGCCGAGCTGCGGGTCGAGATCCGCAGGGCCACGAAGGCGACCACCACGTTCGGCTACGGCCCCCGCTTCCTGCACTCGACCGGCCAGTTCCACAAGGGCGGACCCAGGACCGGGCGCTTCCTGCAGCTGCTCCACGACGGTGGCAGCGATGTCGAGATACCGGGCGCGGTGGGTGGCGCCGACACCTTCACCACGCTCAAGGACGCCCAGGCGATCGGCGATTTGAACACCCTGCGCGAGCTCGGCCTGCCGGCCGAGCGTGTGCAGCTGGACGGCCAGGACCCCGCGAGCGCGGTGCGCGCTCTCACCGCGATGATCAAGGAGCCAAAGTGACGCAGATCGGTTTCGTCGGGCTGGGCAAGATGGGCGGCAACATGGTGCACCGCATCCGCCGCGACTCAGAGCACGAGGTGGTCGCCTTCGACTTCGACGAGAAGGCCGTCAAAGCAGCCGTCAAGAACGGCGCCTCGGGCGCGAGCACGCTCAAAGATCTCGTCAAGCAGCTCGACGCCCCCCGGATCGTGTGGATCATGGTGCCCGCGGGAGCGCCGACGCAGGAGACGGTGAACAAGCTCGCAAAGCTGCTGGACCGTGGCGACATGATCGTCGACGGCGGCAACTCAAAGTGGACAGACGACAAGCGCCGGGCCGCCGAACTGAAATCGGCGGGGATCGAATACGTCGACGTGGGCACCTCGGGCGGCGTGTGGGGTCTTGAAGTGGGCTACTGCATGATGGTGGGCGGGCCTGGCAAAGCGGTCAAGCGCCTGGCGCCGATCCTCGATGTGCTTGCGCCTGAGACCAACGAGCAGAGTGTGCAGGCGATCGGCCCGCGTGGCTGGATGCGGTTCGGCCCTTCAGGGGCAGGGCACTACGTGAAGATGGTCCACAACGGCGTGGAGTACGGGCTGATGCAGGCCTACGCGGAGGGCTTTGACATCTTCGACAAGTGCGAGTTCGAGCTCGACAACGCCAAGATCGCCCACCTGTGGGGTCAGGGCTCGGTCGTGCGCTCGTGGCTGTGCGAACTTGCCGCCCGCGCCTTCGAGGCCGACGGCAACGATCTCAGCTCGATCGAGGGCTTCACCGAGGACTCAGGCGAGGGTCGCTGGACGATCGAGGATGCGACCGCCCTTGACGTCCCCACGCCCGTGATCACCGCCTCGCTGTACTCGCGCTTTCGCTCGCGCGGCAACGGCGACTTCGCCGACCGCGTGCTTGCGGCGCTGCGCAACCAGTTCGGCGGCCATGCCGTCAAGAGCGCAAAGAAAGCCAGTACCCCCGCCGCCCCCAAGGCCGCCGCCCGGCGCGCGGGAGGCTGACCGTGGCGGTCCTGGCCGGTCACCCAACCGGTGAGCCCGTCCCCGAGAACCCGCTGACGGCCGGCCTCGAGCGCCTGCCCGTGGCGCCCACCACGCTCGTGATCTTCGGAGCCACGGGCGATCTGGCCCGTCGCAAACTGCTGCCGGCGCTCTACAACCTCGCCCACGAGGGCGCCCTGCCCGAGCGCTTCCACCTCGTGGGCGTGTCGCGCAAAGAAAAGGAGAACGAGGACTACCGCGAGGAGTGCGAGCAGGCGATTCGCCGCTTCTCCAGGCGCACGCCCGATGAGGCCGTCCTTGCGAGCCTGCTCGAAAACGTCAAGTACGTGCCGGGGACCTTCGACGAAGACTCCGTCTACTCTGAGCTGCGCCAGGTGCTGGACGACTTCGAGAGGCAGGACGGCGAGCCGCTCAACCGCGCCTTCTACCTCTCCACGGCGCCCGCCTTCTTTCCCGTGATCGTGGATCAGCTCGGCCGCTCGAAGCTCGCGCAACACGAGAACGGCGAGGTGCGAGTGATCATCGAGAAGCCGTTCGGCACCACCCTGCAGGAGGCGCGCGAGCTCAACCGCCACGTGCTGGGGATCTTCGACGAGACCCAGGTATTCCGCATCGACCACTACCTGGGCAAGGAGACCGTCCAGAACATGATGGCGTTCCGCTTCGCCAACGGCATGTTCGAGCCGCTGTGGAACCGCAACTACATCGACAGCGTCCAGATCACCGCCGCCGAGGATCTGGGGATCGGCTCACGCGCCGACTACTACGACTCCTCGGGCGCCCTGCGCGATCTGATCCAGAACCACATGCTCCAGCTGCTGTGCCACGTGGCGATGGAGCCGCCTGTGAGCTTCACCGCCGAAGAGGTGCGCAACGAGAAGGTCAAGGTGCTGCAGGCGGTGCCCGCGCCGACCGCCTCGGAAGTGCCCGACATGAGCGTGCACGCGCAGTACACGGCAGGCCACTCCGGCGGCGAGGATGTGCCGGGCTACCTGCAGGAGGACGGCGTGGCCGAGCACTCCGTCACCGAGACCTACGCAGCTCTGCGGCTGGAAGTCGACAACTGGCGCTGGGCGGGAGTGCCGTTCTACCTGCGCACCGGCAAGCGACTGGCGCGCAAGAACACCGAGATCGCGATCACGCTGAAGCCCGTCCCCCATCTGGCCTTCCGTGAGGATGCCGAAGGCGTGCGGCCCAACGTGCTGGTGCTGACCATGCAGCCCAACGAGGGCGTCTCGCTGCAGCT
>JASLDD010000305.1 GCA_030151725.1 Solirubrobacteraceae bacterium | reverse complement strand
ATGCCTACGACGCCCTGGAGCCGCACATCGACAAGGCGACCATGGAATTCCACCACGACAAGCACCACCAGGCCTACGTGGACAAGGCCAATGCTGCGCTGGAGGGAACCGAGTGGGCTGACAAGCCGATAGAGGAGGTCTTGAAGAACCTGAACAGCCTCGGCGACAAGAAGGGCCCCGTCAAAAACAACGGCGGCGGCCACTACAACCACTCTCTGTTCTGGGAGAGCATGAGCCCCGACGGTGGCGGCGAGCCCAGCGGCGAGCTGGCCGACGCGATCAGCTCGGCCTTTGGCTCATTCGCCGACTTCCAGGCCAAGCTGAAGGAAACCGGCGTCAACCAGTTCGGCTCGGGCTGGTCATGGCTCGTGCACGACGGCTCGGGCCTCGCCATCGTGGGCACCGCCAATCAAGACAGCCCCATCTCTGACGGCAAGACGCCGCTGCTGGGCGTCGACGTGTGGGAGCACGCCTACTATCTCAAGTACCAGAACAAGCGCCCGGACTACATCGACGCATGGTGGAACGTCGTCAACTGGGACAAGGTCGCAGCGCGCTTCAGCGCCGCCGGCTAGCGCCACTCCTCCGATCTTGGTGCGCTGAGGTCGTTGTATTGCTTTTCGGACTCTAGCGATGGCTATACAGAGTCCGAATTGTTACTTAAGGAGCGCGGCCCGACGGCCGGGAGCGCAGCGACCCGACCGGCCGACCGACCACCCTGTCCGGCGAACAGAGACGTTTGACTCGGATAGTTCCCCTCTGTGGAACAGCGAATGGACATCTTGCCAAGCTGGGGCTGCCACCCAGATCCCCCTCTAAATAGCTTCAAACGCCAGTAACGGAGCGACACGAAGGACGTGCACCGGCGCTCCTGGGGACCATCCGCCGCCTCGCATTGGGCGGGTTGAGACTAGCCGCCCCAGCGGTGGGAGCGCTCTCGTTGCGCGGGTGCTACCCCCCTACTAACAATTGGCGCTTGCACACAGCGCTTCCCATCCCCCTGAACGACTTGGGTCGTGCAGCTCTGGCTGACGAGGAGGTCGTCGAGGCGGTCGGCCGGGTCATACGCAGCGGCTGGTACCTGCTGGGTGCTGAGACCGAATCTTTCGAGTATGAGCTCGCCGACTACCTGGGCGTCCTGCACACGGTGGGTGTTGCAAACGGCACAGATGCCCTCCAGCTGGCATTCACGGCTGTGGGAGGAAAGGCTGGCGATGAGATCGTCATGGCGGCCAACGCCGGCGGCTACGGCGCGCTGGCAGCTCGCCGATGTGGGCTAGGGGTGCGCTTCGCAGATGTGGAGGACAGTGACCTGCTCCTGAGCAGGCGCACGATCGAACAGGCGCTCACGCCGCACACCTCCATGGTGCTGGTCACCCACCTCTACGGCAAGCTGGCGCCTATCGCGGACATCTGCGATCTCTGCCATGCCAGCGGCATCGCCGTGGTTGAGGATTGCGCACAGGCCGCCGGAGCAAATGCAGACAATCGCTATGCCGGCAGTTTCGGCGACGCGGCCGCCTTCAGCTTCTATCCGACCAAGAACCTTGGCGCGATCGGCGACGGCGGGGCTGTGGTGACGTCCAACGAGGACATTGCAGCGCGGCTACGCCGCCTCAGGCAGTACGGCTGGGGCGAGAAGTACCGAGTGCAGGACGACGGCGGACAGAACTCACGCCTGGATGAGATCCAGGCTGCGGTGCTGCGGGTGCGCCTACGAAGGCTCGACGAGGCCAATTGCCGCCGTCGCGCCATCGCGCATTGCTACGGAGAGGCCCTCTCCCCGAGTCAAGCTCAGATGGCGCAGAGCGGTGGTGAGGACTATGTGGCGCACCTTGCAGTCGTTCGCTCGTTACAGCGGGACGCCTTCGTGGAGGGCCTGTCGGAGCGTGGCGTCGACAGCGCCATCCATTATCCGCTGCCAGACCATCGCCAGAAGTTCATTGGCTTATCGAGCGCAGTGCTGCCCACGACAGAGGCGGCAGCCGAGCAGGTCCTCAGCCTCCCCTGCTTTCCCGAGCTGGAAGACCACGAGGTCGATCTCATTTGCGCTGCTCTCCGCGAGGTTGCGGGGCTCGGATGACCGCCGCCGCAGAGACCCTTAGCAGAGTCGATCGGCGTGACCAGACGCTGGAGGCCGTGCTCGTGAGCGTGGTGGTCCCCGTGTATGGCAACCGGGACACGCTCGCTGAGCTCGTGCGCCGCCTGGAGGACGTCTCTGAGCGGCTCGCAGGACGGATGGAGGCCATCTTCGTGATCGACGGATCCCCCGACGATTCGGGCGCCTTGCTGCGCATGGCGCTTGACGTCAGCATGCTGCGCTCGCGCCTGCTGTGGCACTCGCGCAACTTCGGCTCCTTTGCTGCCATCCGCACGGGCCTGGCGGCTGCTCGGGGGCAGTACATGGTGGTGATGTCCGCCGACCTGCAGGAGCCGGTGGAGTTGGCCATCGACTTCTACGAAAGTCTCGCCGGCGGCCAATACGACGTGGCTGTTGGTGTGAGGCAATCCCGTCACGATCCGCGCGCCAGTCAGCTCGGAGCATCGTGGTTCTGGTCGATCTACTGCCGCTGGGTGCAACCTGAGATGCCCCGCGGTGGCGTTGACGTCTTTGCGTGCACGCGCGAGGTGCGCGATGCCCTGGGAAGGCTCGACGAGTCCAACAGCAGCCTCGTCGGCCTCTTGATCTGGCTCGGCTACAGGCGCGTAGAGGTCCCCTATGACCGGGCGCCTCGACCCTCTGGGCGCAGCTCCTGGACCTTGCGCAAGAAGGCTCGCTACCTGCTCGACAGCATCTACTCGTTCACCGACCTGCCCATCAACCTGCTGCTGGTGGTGGGAGTGAGCGGCGTGCTGCTGTCCCTGACTGGAGGGCTCGTGGTTCTGCTCGTGTGGGCCCTTGCCGGCATCCACGTTGCCGGCTACACGCCCGTCATGCTGACGCTGCTGGTCATGGGCTCCTTGATGCTGTCCGGCCTTGGGGTCGTGGGGTCATATGTGTGGCGCACGTACGAGAACAGCAAGCGGCGCCCACACGCTGTGGCAATGCTCGGCGAGAGCTTCAACGACCGGTGATGTAGGCGGTCTTCTCGATGGCGGGGGTCATGTCCTACTTCACACATCCGGCAGGGATCTGTGAGACGCAGAACGTCGGCGCCGATACGCGGATATGGGCGTTTGCCCATGTGCTGGCAGGGGCGCAGATCGGGCGCGAATGCAACATCTGCGATCACGTATTCATCGAGAACGACGTCGTGCTCGGCGATCGCGTGACAGTCAAGTGCGGCGTTGCCATATGGGACGGGGTGCGTCTCGATGACGACGTCTTCGTGGGTCCCGGAGCGAGCTTCACCAACGACGCCTTTCCCCGCAGCAAGATCCCACGCAACTCGCTTCCCGACACCGTAGTGCGCCAAGGGGCGTCCCTTGGCGCCAACTGCACAGTTCTGCCAGGCGTTGTCATCGGCGCGCATGCAATGGTGGGGGCAGGAAGCGTTGTCACACGCGATGTGCCGCCGTTTGCAATCGTCGTCGGCAACCCTGCGCGCATCGTCGGGTATGTCGATGTGCTCGACTCCGATCGCAGTCGCGTTGCACGGACCGGTGTGGGGGCAGGCGATGAGCCCGTGCCCCAGTTGCGTGTGGCGGGTGTGTCGCTGCGACGTCTGGTCCGTGTGGACGATTTGCGTGGATCGCTTGTATCGGGAGAGGTGGATGGTCACATTCCGTTCCTCCCACGACGCTTCTTCAGCGTGATGAAGGTGCCCTCCAAGGATGTCCGGGGGGCGCACGCGCACAAGCTGTGCGAGCAGTTCCTGGTGTGTCAGGCCGGCAGTGTGTCGATCGTGCTAGACGACGGCCGTGTTCGCGAGGAAGTGGTCCTCGAGGATCCACAGCTCGGCTTGTACATCCCACCGATGGTGTGGAGCGTGCAGTACCAATACACGCACAGCGCCGTCCTGCTGGTGCTGGCCTCCGATCCGTACGACCCCGAGGACTACATCCGCGACTACGACGAGTTCATCGCGCAGATCGGTGCCGCGGAGCAGCCGACTGTCAATGGCTCCAGCCCGCCCGATGCTGTGCCTGCAGCGGGAGCGCGCTAGTGAGCTCTTCCCGGCCGGTGCCCGTCGCGAAGGTCGCGGCGGGAAATCGAATCCGCGTCGCACGCCTTCACGGCCTCGCGCCAATGATGGCCGTTGCGCTTCTGGCTGTGCTCACGACATGGGTATTTCGCCGGCAGCTGTTCGGCGCGTGGACCTTTCCGTGGGACTTCATCGGCAGCTACACCACCACCCCGGCCTTTGTGGCGGCGACCATCGGACGCTTGCACCCGCTCGCATGGTCGCCGTTCGTGGCGAGCGGGTTCCCCGTGGACGTGGACACGCAAGCAGGCGTGTACTTCCCGGGCTGGTGGCTGCTCGGCGCTATGCATGTGCCGCTCACCCTGGGTGTGCTCACGGCGGTGCAGGTCGTCCATGTGCTGCTGGGCGCGCTCGGTGTCACGCTGCTGGCGAGGACCAGGCGACTGCCGTTGATGTGGGCGACTCTCGCCGGTGTCGCCTACCTGTTCTTTGGCGGCTTCTATGGGCAGGCCGAGCACGCGGACATCTTCCGCGGGTTTGCCTACCTGCCGTGGCTGCTGTGGGCCCTGACTCCACCCGAAGGCACGCAGCGATGGCTGCGCTTGGCGGCAGTCCCTCCGCTGGCGTGGCTGATCGTCACAGGCGCCTATCCGGCGCAGGTCGTCTCCGATGGGATCGCCGGACTGGTGTATGTGGTGGTCGCCTTGCGCGTCGATGGGACGTCGAGCTGGCGCACGCACAGGGTGGCCCTGGCACTCGTCACGCTCGCCTCGGGCGCGGTGTGCCTGGCGGTGCTGCTGCCCTACATGCGCGCAGAAATGACCGGCGAACTGATTCGCGCAAACCCCCCCACGGCGGCCGTTCGGGCCGGGTACTCCATCTCGCCACTCGATGCCTTTGGCCTGTACCTGAACAACTTCGCCTGGGATGCCGAGGGCACTCTCGCGGCGTGGGCGATCGGGATACCGATTCTCATCGGCGTGGCCTGTGCGCGACGGGCGAGCCTCGCGCGCCATGCTCCTTTGCTCGCCTGCGGCGCCGTGGCGTTGGTGCTTGGCATGAGCCCCAAGATCGGATTCATCGGCCGGGCGATGATCTCAGCCGGACCGTTGTTCCCGAGCCGCTTTCCGGCGTCTGACTACAAGGCCGTTGTGGCCATTGCGCTGATCGTCCTTGCCGCCGACTCCTGGAGCAGGATCGCCGCGCGGCGGGACCGCCGCCCCTGGATCGCCACCGGGATCGCTGCGTGCGTTCTGATCGTGGGTGCCCTGATCGTGCCGCACACCTACGGTCAGCCCACGCGTGAGCTGTGGCTCGTCATCGTGGTGGTTCTCGCAAGCGCCGCCCTGGCGCTCGCACGGCCACCGGCTCGTGTCCTCCTCTGCGCCTTGGTGGTTCTGGTGGTGATCGATGGCGTGAGAGAGGGCAACGACTACCTCAATGGCGGGGTCTCGACGTGGCAGGCGTCGACCCAGGAAGCGTCATTTTCCGAACGCGATGAATACGTAAGGGCGCTTCCCAAGCTGCTGGCCCGTGCGCCCGCGGCTCGTCCCGCCCGACTCCCCCGGGCACAGGTTCGCCAGGTGGACACCTTGGGCTGGTTGGCCGACGCCTACAACGCCAGCGACTACAGCCCAGTCGAGGAGCACGCGTTGGTCGAGGCCGAACTCAATCCCGCGTGGATGAAGATGCTGCTTGCACCTTGGTATGCGGTGGTGTTCCCCTGCACGACCGTCGGGTGCGCCGGCGGCGCAGTGCACCTGCCTGCGCCGAGCAGTTGGCATGCCAGCCCAAGCGTGCGCACGCTCTCCTATGGAGCCGACAAGATCGTGTATGCCGTACGGCTGTCTCAGCCTGCGCTGATGATCGAGAACGAGCTCGCGATCGACGGCTGGCACGCCAACACGAGTCGGGTGCAGATCGTCAAGACCTCGGCGCCGTTTAGAGCCTGGCGGCTTTCGGCCGGCTCATACGAGTTCACAGCGAGCTTTCAAGAACCCGGTCGCCCGCTCCAGGATCTGGCCGTTGCGGTCGCCTTCGCAGCATGGCTTGGGGGGATGTTCTTGGTCGCGCGGCGGCGCTCATGGGCGTTGTGAAGGCAGTCGCTCGCACGGCCCCCGGCGAGGGCGTCGTCGGCCAGCTGCTGCGCTACGGCATAGTTGCCGGACTGGGGTATCTGCTGGCGGTGGCCCTCTACGCCGGTGAGCTGGATCTCGGGGTGCCCGCATATCCGGCGCTGGGTGTGGCCTTTGTGCTCAACGGGTTGTTCAACTTCGTGCTCATCCGCGCGTGGGCCTTCCCTCCTAGCGGCAGGAATGCCGGCAGCGACCTGGCCCGCTTCTGTGCCGTGGCCGCGCTCAGCCTCGTTGTCAACTACTCGAGCTTTGCCGTCCTGTATTCCCTGGTTCACCTGCACGCGACAACAGCCCAGCCTCTCGCCATCCTGATTGCCGCGCCCGTTACCTTCTTGGCCAACCGGATGTGGTCGTTTCAGCGGCGGAGCTAGCGAGCCTCGCCGGCTGTGTGGGCTCGGTTCGGTTCGGTTCGGTTCGGCTGGGCGCGTGGGGGGGTTGTTGTATTACTTTCCAGACTCTGTGTAACTATGGTTATACAGAGTCTGGATCGTTAATAACAGAGTGCGGCGCCGACCTCGTCCGACTCGGCTCACCTTGGCTCGCCACGCGGGGCGGCGGCTAGCTTCGAATGAAGCGACGGCCGGCCACCGGTGAGACGGCCTCGTCGAGCGTGGCCGAAGGGGGCTTTGCCTGGGTGACGCCTCCGGCTCCCGCGCCATTGCCGCCCGCGGCTCCGGCGCTGGCTCCAGCCGGCTCGAGCATCGAGTCGAGCACGGCTCCCGCCATCTCGTCGTTCTCGGCGGCGGCGGCTTCGAGGGCGGCGATCCGCTCGGGGGTCATGGCGGTGGCGTCCTCGTTGGCGGCCAGCCAGGCGCGCGCCTCGGCGGCGGCTGTCTCGTCGCGCTCGACGGTCTTGCCGGCGGCGTAGTAGCGGTCGATCTCCTTGAAGAGCTCATCGACGAGCTGCTCGGTGGGGACCTTCTTCAGGGGCTCGCCCTTTGAGTAGATCATGCCCATGTCTTTTGCCCCCGTGATCCCGAAGTCGGCGTGGCGGGCCTCGCCGATGCCGTTGACGGCGCAACCGAGGACGGAGACCTCGATGGGGTCCTCGTAGGCTTCCAGGCGCTGCTCGACCTCGGCGACGACGGAGTCCATGTCGAACTGCAGCCGCCCACAGGTGGGGCAGGCGATCAGGTCGGGACCGCGCTCGCGCAGCTTGAGCGCCTTGAGGATCTCCCATGCGACCTTGACCTCTTCCTCGGCGTGGAAGGTGGAGAGCGAGATGCGGATGGTGTCGCCGATGCCGTCCGCCAGCAATGTGCCCAGGCCGACGGCCGACTTCAGCGAGCCCGCCCACTTGGTTCCCGCCTCGGTCACTCCGAGGTGCAGCGGGTAGGGGATCTTGTCGGCCAACATGCGGTTGGATGCGATCGTGTTGGGCACCGACGTCGACTTCATGGAAACCTTGAAGTTGGTGAAGTCGAGGCTCTCCATCAGCTCAACGGTCTCGAGGGCGGCTGTGACGAGCGCCTCGACGGGGTTGTCGTACTCGAGCTGGCGTAGGTGCTTGGGCAGGGAGCCCGAGTTGACGCCCACGCGCAGTGGCGTGCCGCGCTGCTTTGCCAGGGCGATCACCTCGGCGACCTTCTCGGGGCCGCCGATGTTGCCGGGGTTCAGGCGCACGCAGTGGGCGCCCGCTTCGATGGCCTTGAGGGCGAGGGTGTGGTTGAAGTGGATGTCGGCGATGATCGGGATGGGCGAGCGCTCGACGATCGTCTTGAGCGCTTCGGCGTCCTGCTCGCGGGGCACGGCCACGCGCACGATGTCTGCGCCGGCCTCGGCCACAGTGAGGATCTGGTCCATGGTGGCCGCCAGGTTGGCGGTCTCGGTCTTGGTCATCGTCTGCACCGCCACGGGTGCGCCGCCGCCGATGGGAACCGGCCCAACGTGGATCTGCCGCTGTGAAGCCATAGGCTGATTCTAGATGGCCGAGGTCTATGCCACCGCCCGTGGTCCGCTGGCACGGCTCGCAGGGCCGTTTGCCGCGCGTGCGCGCGCCCGCAGGCACGAGCGCTTCTTCGCGCTCACCCAGTTGCCCCGGGGCGCGAAGGTGCTGGATGTGGGCTGCGGAAGCCTCGGCCTGCGCGCGCTCGAGCCCGAGCTCGACATCACAGGAGTGGACCTGGCGCCGAGGCCGAACTATCCCGGCCCATTCGCCCAGGCGGATGCGGCCGCGGGGCTGCCGTTCGCGGACAAGGAGTTCGACCTGGTGTACTGCTCGAGCGTGATCGAGCACGTGCCGCCGGTCCGGCGCGCCGCCTTCGCAAAGGAGATCCGCCGCGTGGGCCAGTCCATCTTCGTGCAGACGCCGGCGTTCTCATTCCCGCTTGAGCCACATGCGCTGCTGCCGTTCGCCCACTGGCTCCCACCGGCAATCCGCAGGCGCTACTGGCGCATGGGCGCGGCGGGCGGCTGGGAGGAGATCTCGTTGCTGAGGCGCAGGGAGATGGAAGCGCTGTTCGGGCCGGCGCTACCGGAGCGCTTTGGGCCGTTGGTCAAGAGCTGGGTGTGTGTCAGCCGGCCAGGCGGCTGATGTCGTTGCTGACGCCGTTGATGACGAGGAACAGCAGCAGCAGGATGCCGACGGAGCTGAAGCGGTACATGGCAAGCAAAGAGATGCGCTTGCCGCGGAGCTTCTCCGCGAGCGACCACAGCACGTGGCCCCCGTCCAAGGGAAGGAAGGGGAAGAGGTTGATGACGGCGAGGATCAGCGACAGGAAGCCCAGGAACACGAGCGCATAGCCGGCGCCTGCGACGACGGTTTCGTGGGCGTCCTGGGTGATGCCGACGATGCTCGAGACCTGGTGGCGGACTTTGGAGCTGGTGAGCGCCCGGCCGAAGCCTGTGATGGTCTGGGTGGTCGTGTGCCACATCTCGCTGAGCGCCCCGCCGGCGGCGGCGAATACGCCGAAGGACTTGGCGGAACCGAAGCCAAAGCCGATTTGCATGCGTTTGGCTTCGGTGTTGTAGCGGGGGTAGATCGAGAAGGTCAAATTGCGCCCGCCGCGGCGCACGGTCATCTGCACGGGCTTGGCAGCACGGCAGCCCTCGGTGAGGGCGCCTGAGCAGCGGTGCGAGTCAATGGCGGCGCGCGCTGATTCGATGTGGGCGCTCTTGCCGTCGACGGCGAGGATGCGGTCGCCGACCTTCAGCACGCCACCGGCGGGGGCCGTCTTTTCGACCTCGAGGATGGAGGTGCTGGGGGTCAAGGTCTTGACGGCAGGGTCGAGGTTGCCGAGGGCGATGGCGCCGTTGAGGTTGCCGCTGTAGAGCACCGCCCAGAACAAAATGAAGGCGATCGCGATGTTGACGCCGGGGCCGGCGAGGATGACGGCGATGCGCTTCCATGGCGGCTGGCTGTAGTAGGCGCGCTTGGTGACCTCTGGGTCGAGGTCTTTGAGCTCTTCGGGGTTCATGCCGGTGATCTTCACGTAGCCACCCGCGGGGATGGCGCCGATGGCGTACTCGGTCTCCCCCCGTTTGACCCGCAGCAGCGTGGGCGGGAAGAACAGCGAGAAGCGCTCGACACGCATTCCGACGGCCTTGGCGACGGTGAAATGGCCGAGCTCGTGCAGCACGATCAGCACGACGATGCCCAGCAGTGTCAGTACCCAGCTCACGGGCTCAGTGTGGCAGGCTGCCCATCATTCCTCGCCGGGCATCGGCTCCAGCGACCGCTCAGCTGAGCGCGGCGACGGACTGACCGGCAAGTGCACGAGCGTGGCGGTCGGCCTCATAGAGCGACTCGAATGAGATGACGGGCTCGCTGGCCAGCTCGTTGAGCGTCTGCTCGATCACGGCGGGGATCTCGAGGAAGCGCAGGCGCCCTTGCAGGAAGGCGTGGACGGCGATCTCGTTGGCGGCGTTGAGCACACAGGGAGCGGTGCCGCCCTCTTTGGCGGCTTGTCGTGCGAGGCGCAGGCAGGGAAAGGCATCGAGGTCGACCGGTTCGAAGGTCAGCGAGCCGACGGCCGCGAGGTCGAGCGGCTCGATGGGAAGCGGAGCGCTTTCGCCGCCGTGCAGCGCATAGGAGATGGCGATGCGCATGTCAGGGGGGCCGAGATGGGCGAGCATGGCGCCGTCGGCCAGCGCCACCAAGCCGTGGACGAGCGACTGGGGGTGCACGACGACGTCGATGCGCTCATATGGGGTCCCGAACAGGTGGTGGGCCTCCATGACCTCGAGACCCTTGTTCATGAGGGTGGCGGAGTCGATGGTGATCTTGCCGCCCATCGCCCATGTGGGGTGCGCGAGGGCCTGCTCGACGGTGACGTCCTGGAGCTCCTCGCGCGAGCGCCCGCGAAAGGGCCCGCCGCTGGCGGTGATGGTGAGCCGCTCGACCTCGCCGAGGGGCCGGCGGGCGAGCAGTTGGTGAAGGGCGGTGTGCTCGGAGTCGATGGGCACGATCTTGGCGCCGGTGGCCTCGGCGAGGGCGGTGACGAGCTCCCCGCCGACGACAAGGGACTCCTTGTTGGCGAGCGCCAGGTCGATGCCCTCCCCGAGCGCGGCCACTGTGGGCCCAAGGCCGGCGGAGCCGACAAGCGAGTTGAGTACGAGGTCTGCCTGGGTCTCGACGACCAGTCGCACGAGCCCCTCGGGACCGCCGAAGACGCGCCCATCGGTCCACGCCTCCCCGGCGCGCGCCGCGGCATCGCGGTCGGCGAGGGCGATGAACTGGACGCCTGTGGTGCGGGCCTGCTCGATCAGAGGCTCCCAAGAGCTCTCAGCCGAGAGCCCGACGATTTCGAGCTCGTCGCTGCGCGCGCATACGTCGAGTGCCTGCGTGCCGATGGAGCCGGTGGAGCCGAGGATCAGCAGGCGCTTCATGGAGGCGATGATACGTGCGCGACGAGAGGGCCCGGCTCCCGGAGCCGCTTCGCCCGCTGCAGAGCGCGTCTAGGCGGTGTACGTGAAGGTGTCGGCGGGGGAGCTCTTCTTGCTCTTCTTGCCCCCCATGACGGCCCGCACGTCGACTGCGCCGGTCTTGCTGGCAGCGGGCGAGACGGCGGTGCAGCTGGTGGTGGAGCTGCAGCTGACGGAGGTGGCGGTGCCCTTGCCGAAGAGGAACGATTTGGCGGAGCCGAGGGCAAAGCCGCTACCGGTGATGGTCACGGAGGTGCCGCCTGCTTTGGTGCCCGTGTTGGGGCTCACGGCAGTGACGGTGGCTACGCCGTATTTGAAGCGGTCGGCGGCCACCACGCCGCTAGTGCCGTGGGATGTGGTGACGGTCGCGTCGACGGTGCCGGAGCCGGCGGGCGCGGTTGCCGTGATGGAGGTGTCCGAGTTGACGGTGAAACCGGTGGCGGCAGTGGTGCCGAACTTGACGGAGGTGGCGCCGGTAAAGCCGGTACCGGTGATGGTCACGCTGGTGCCGCCGGAGGCGGGCCCTGTCTTGGGCGAGAGCTTGGTGACGATGGGTGCGGCGACGGCGCCAACGGTGATGGTGCGGGCGGTGCCGATGCTGGTGCCGTCGGCGGCGAAGACCGTGAGCGCCACGACGTAGGTGCCGGTGGCGGGGAAGGTGTGGGAGACGGTAGGTGTGGTGGTCTCGGTGGGGTAACTCAGCCCAGGTCCGTCGTTGAACTGCCAGTTGTAGCGGGAGACGCCTCCGGGAGCGGTGGAGCCGGTGGCGTCGAAGCTGACTTTGTCGCCTGCGCCTTGGGCGCTGGCGAAGGTGGCGGTGGGCTCTGCGCCTTTGAAGGTGAACCGCTGCAGGCACTGGCTGCCCTGGTTGCTCCACTCCTCCTGATACCAGTAGAAGTGGCCATCGATGACCTGGTTGTAGGGGGCGCCGTCGGCGGCTTTGCCGAGCGTGGTGCCCATGCTGCCCTCGCACTTGTCGCCGACCTCGCCGCCGCTACCGCCGATGTCAGTCCAGGCGTTGTTGGGTTCGGGGTCGGTGATGGACTCGTTGTGCTCGTGGCTGAGACCGCCCTCGAGGGCGCCGTCGGAGGGCTTGTTGTTGGGATGTTTGCCGTCGTCGCAGCCGGAGTTGCCGGTGACGTAGGGGTCATTGGCGTAGATGATCTCGCCGCCGGCCATGGGAATGTTGCCGTGGTAGGCGCAGTAGACGGGTTTTGTGGAGCCGGCGGAGCATTCGCGGCCGGAGGCTTCAAAGCAGTCTTCGACGCCGGGCGGGGTGAGCATGAAGTACTCGTGGCTGAGGTCATGGGGCAGGCTGTGTCCGGTTATGTATTTGGAGAGCTCAGCCTGCAACTGGGCGTCGGTGAGGCAGATGGTGGCGCGTGTGCAGCCGTTGGCGGGATATGGATCTGTGTCGACGATTGCGCCGGCGAAGTGCGATTCGTAGGCGGCGAAGGCACCGGCGGTGTCGTTGTACTGGGTGGAGACGGAGTCGACGTTTTCATGACCGCCACTGTCGTGGGCGAGATCGGCGAGGTACTGGTTGACGCCTGACTGGTATTCGGCGGGGTAGGCGGGAGCGCCGGAGGGCTGCCAGTAGAAGGTGTAGTTGGTGTTGGATGGCATGACGGGGCCGCCGTTGTAGTCGAGGTTGGAGAAGAATTCGTCGAACGGACGGGCCGCGTCGAGGGGGGTCGCGGCGCCGCGCAGAGGCTGGTAGCTGAGGGCCTTGCCGTGGGCGAGGCGGACGATCACGGCCGAGGCGCTGCTCGCTGTGAAGGCGAGCACGGCGACGATGAGCCCCACCACGAGTGTGGCCTGGCGCGTGCGCACGCGCTCGCTGCCACGACTGCTCATCGCTTCCCCACGCCGGCGCCCTCGGTCCATGATCTCCCTCTCCCTCGCTGTGGACTCCCTCGGTCCGCTGACAACGCTACACGGCATGGGGTCCTGATGTCTAGTGCAGTTGAGGTCAGGCACGCGACATAGGGTTGCCCAAGTGCGCCCCAGTTGGGGTTAAGATCGCGTGTAGGCGACCCGGATGGCACAACCCCGACATCGGCCTCAATGCCGATGCTAACCACTCGCCGCGTGGCCGCAGCGCTCCGCGCACAGTTCTCCGGCGTCAAGGACATCAGACCGCGTGACGCTCATTCAAAGCTCTCGATGCGCGTCTCGCTGAGCAACAGCGTTGCAGCCTGCGGGCCCGGCTCAGAGAGCAAGCGGAGAATCACCTCCCAACTGCGTGCGACACACCGCATCTTGTCCCAGATTGAATAGTCGGCCTTACCGAGCGCGAACACGTGGGCTCGGCTGTCGATGATTGCCTGGCGCTCGTCAGTCACTGTCCCCTGCGCCAACTGCTTCAAGCCGAGAATCCGATTGTCCTGGGTCAGAATCGCCATCCCGCGTCCGGCGATGTCCTTGATCCACCACTCGTCGCCGTTTTGGCTCCGCTGCATCTCGGGATGGATGTTGTGCTGGAACACGGCCGAGATGCCGTGACTTTCTGAGAAGCGGTTGATAGTTTCCGTCACCTCGCGCCCTACGTTGTTCTCGACGTAGATTTCGGCAATCACGCCGCAAGGACTGCGTCGACCTCGTGTTGTGTGGCGCCGGTGTCACGCTCGATCGCTCGCTTGGAATAGCCCTCGCGATGACGCGCCCATATCGCGCCGACAGCAACTCCCGTTTGGGCTGTGATTGGTTGGCCCGCCGCAACGCGCGTGTCGACAAGAACCGGTACATCCCTCGTGCGGAACCACCAACGCTGAGCTATGCGTTCGTCCTCATAGTCAATCTGCTCGGTCCATGCGACGCTTTCGGCTAGCGCCCTGCTGGTCAGCTGACCCTCCCGTGATGCGTTGACAAGCAGGTCTTCTCCGGCGTCTATCTCGGCGAAGCGAGTAAGGAGCTCGCCACCGGTGACATGAAAGTCGTGATGGATCAGCGGCCGTTCGACGCCGAGCTGTGCGCCTACGTAGGCGAGAGCGCGCCTGATCGGCTGGAGCGCGGCTCCGTCTCGGTACCCTGAGAGCATGCGAAGCTCAAGGAGGTTGAGAAACGACAGTGCGAGCTTCCCTGCTCCGCGTTCGCCATCTGCCTGGATTAGCGGTTCATCGGTGGTCCTACGCCCTCTGTACCGGCGATCGTGGCCGAAGCTCCAGCGCGCAATGGTCTCGGGCGGCCGGCCAACGAGAGCGGCTGCCTCGCTGACGGTGTAGCGCGGCACAAGCGCGCGTTGTTCAAGGCGAGAGTCCATAGTCATCAGCCTAATAGACACCTCGGCCGCAATTGCCGGACGGAGCGACACTTGGCACGCACCCTGATGCGAGGGACTTCTTCATCTCGCTTATAGCTCTAGAGCACCAATTCTGGCCACTAATGGACGTAGGCGGCCCAGATGTAATAACCGACAACGGCGGCAAAGAGGACGGCGTCGAGGCGGTCGAGGGCGCCACCGTGTGCGCCGAACAGGCCGCCGGAGTCCTTGGCGCCGGCCTCGCGCTTGACGAACGACTCGAACAGATC
>JASLDD010000067.1 GCA_030151725.1 Solirubrobacteraceae bacterium | reverse complement strand
CCTGCCTTCTCGCGCCGGCGCGAGAAGCCGGCCTCTGCGATGAGCATGAGGGCGATTGGGAGGGCGTGACCGTCGTGACACGCCCCCACGACGAACAGCACGTCGAATACGTCGTCTACGCCGCGCACAAAGGGACTTTCCGTTACAGCGGCGCCCAGCTGCAGTTCCGCGATAGCACACGACCGGTCGTATACCTGTCCGAAGGCGGTCACTCGGCATACCCGCTTGCGTGTGCGCACGCCTGCCGGCAGCCATCCGGCCTTGCGATCGACGGCGTTGTACCGCCGGAGGCCGACCACGATGGACTGGCCCCGTGGGGACGCAATGGGGAAGCCTGCGTGCCGAATGCTCCTGGAAGTTGTCTGCTCTCGCTGGCCAAGCAGCCTTGGACTCACTGGTCGGGCGAATGGGGCGCCGGCTGCTCAGCGGCGTGCGGCGGTGCCCTCGATGCCAACTCGCCCCGCTCGCCGGGTGTGCAGGCACGCTTCCAGACGCCATGGTGCTCCTCACAGGAAGAGATCTTCACCTGCGACGGTCGCAGCCAGCGCTGCGCGGATTGGCTCTCTGCGCAGGTCAGCGCCGTCGCCTGCGATCCAGTGCTGCTGACCGAAGCTCAGCGCGCGAGCGAGAAGCTCGCCGCTGACAAGCTCGGCCTCGAAGTCAGGGGCGTAAGGATCCAGACCACCACCACGCCGGGCATCGTGCAGGCGCTCGGAGCTCCTCTGGGACCCGGCGAAGAACTGACCGCGACTGTCGACGGGCCGTCGGCGGAAATCCTCGTCAGTGCCGTGCAGGGCGCGCTGCTCAGCGAGGACAGCTTTGCCAACTCTGCCTGGAAGCCTGGGCAGAGAGTTCACATCACCGTGAGCGATGGTGTCGACGGGCCCACCGTTCTCGCAGACGGGCAGAGTGCGCGCGAACGAACGATCACCGAACGAGCCACGTCTGCCAACCTCGATCGTGTGCTCAAGGAGATCGCACCCGCTCACCAATAGTCTCTGGGTCCGAGTCAGCTCATCCGACAGCGGTTCGAGCCTTCCGCAGCGGCCAGCCGGAGGGCCACGCATACTGCACCACGCCGAAGGCTGCCAGCGTGAAGATGGCTCCTGCGATTGCGTCTGCCAGGTAGTGGTTCGCTGTCGCCATCACCGCAAGGCTCGTGATCAGGGGATACCCAAATGCGGCGATCCGTAGCCACCGGCGTTTGCTCATGCGAAACACGCATATCGAGCACCACGTCGCCCACGCAATGTGCAAGGAGGGCATCGAGCACAGCTGGTTGGAGTGAAGCGCGGTCGATCCGAGCTGCCAGACGGGGACATGGTGAACGGTCGCGACCGAGTCCACGTAGCCACCCGGCAACATTCGCAGTGGAGCAGTTGGAAAACACCAGAAGACCACGAGGGCGCCGAGATTCACCAACACGAGCGTCCCCTGCATTGCTCCCAGCAGGTCGTTGCGTCGCCACCAGAGCCAGCCAAGAACGGCGAGCGTCACCGTGATATGAACGTTCTCGTACCAGAAGACCACGATTTGACTCACCAGGCGCCTGCGCGAGAGCCACTCGTTCAGGGTGTGCTCCGGAGCGAGATGCAGCGACTGCTCGAATTTCAGGAGGCGCTCGCCATTACGTTCTGCCAGCCGCTGACGCACCGGTCCGAGGTTGTTGATCGCATCGAAGAGCCACGTAAGCCACGCCGCGATGAGGAGCGTCAGCGGCAATGACCGCCACCGTCGCCCCTCCTCCGAGCCCCCCCGAAGGCGAGAGCTCCATGTCCGGTAGCCGTCAGCTGTCCCCACGAGCCTCAGTGATATCGAACGAGCTGCCTCCGCGCTATGCGTCCGCCTCGGGCACGGCGGCACGGGCGCGTCGGTCGAGGAACGCACGCTCGCGCAGGCCCATCCGCGTAAGCGGAGGAGTGCCCTCGCAGTACTCAGCTGCGATCGAGCCCCAGTTGTTGCCGGCACGCAGCTGAGCGATCAACGAGGCCAGACCGATCTCGGCTCTGGCAAGCAGCGCGTAGTCCGATGGCATCGTGCAATAGCGGAGCACGTTGGCGGATGGACCTCTCGGCGAAAACCTCCGCTCGATTCCCCTGCCTACGTCATCATGGCTGACGATGCAGTGCTGCTGTGCCCAGACCAATGCATTGTCCTCTCGCCAGTAGGCGAATACTTCCTCTGGCGTGACTGGATCCGAAGAGCGCCACATCCCCGACTCGACGCTCGCCCTCCACGTCCCCAGCACGTCGCCGCGCATGCATTCGCGGTAGATGGCGACGATCATCTCCACGCGTTCGCGGCGCATTCGCTTGACGCATCCAAAGTCGAGGAAGCTGACGCTCCCGTCCGCGTGAAAGAGGTAATTGCCCGGATGCGGGTCTGCATTGAATGTGCTTCGCCGGTAGTAGGAGCCGTAAACAAAACGGTGAATCGCCTCCGCCCACTGATCCCGCAGGCCCTGGTCGGCGGCGAGCGCCTCATCCCAGCTGCAACCCCGCACGAGCTCCTGTGTCAGTACGCACCGCGTACTGAGCTCTCCAATTACCCCTGGAACGTGAATGAACGGGTGCCCGCGATAGGACTCGGCGAACTCGCTTTGGTTGCTCGCCTCGACGCGATAGTCCAGCTCTTCTTCGATGCGCGAGCCGACCTCACCCGCCAGCGCGCGAAAGTCCAAGCTCAGTCCTCGCGGAGACAGCCCACCGATGGCAAGCGTCAGCAACGAGGCCAGCAACTCGGCGTTCTTGAGATCTGCGCAAATCGCCTCAGCGACCCCTGGATACTGGATCTTGACCGCTACAGCACGCCCGTCGCGCAGACGGGCCGCATGCACCTGGCCAATCGAGGCCGCGGCGAACGGCTCCCATTCGAACTCGGCAAAATCGCGCTCGAGACGAGGGCCGAGCTCTCTCTCGAGCGTCACCCGTGCGGACTCAGGAGACATCGCAGGCGCATCGCTGCGCAGGTGCGCAAGGGCCGTCTGGTAGATCGACCGGAACTCCCCTGGCACCCCGGGGCTCACCGCCATAAAGGAGAGCATCTGACCGACCTTCATCAAGGCGCCCTTCGAGCGGCCCAACAGCTCGGCGTAACGCTCGGCTGTACGAAGGTGAAACTCGGTGTTGCTCTCGCCCGTGAGCTTGCTGCGCATTGCCGTCACAGCGGCCTCGCCGGCAGTGCGCGTGGTGAGGCCGATCAGCGGCACGGCACGCCGTAGACGCCCTGCGCTCAGCCCGTCATGAGGCGGTGGGCCATCTCCTCCATCGGTAGGGCTTCCGACGTCTCGCATAGCCCCCGCCTTTCCCTCGGTTCACTGGGCAGTCCTAAGTGTACACTTAGGATTCGTCTCGGCGGCGTAACAGCTACTCCCCGAGCTCCCCCAGTGCTGCAGCTGCTAGGCGGGCCACATCCTTGGGTTTGTCGGCCTCGCCGTAGAGCAGGAAGTCGATGATGAGCCCGTCGCAGACCGTGATGATCGCCCCCGCTTGCCGGTCGGCGTCCGTGTGCCCAGCGGCAGAAAGGGTTCGAGTGAGCGCCACCCGAAACTCGTGCTGGTTTGCGGCCAGCGTCGCCCGAAGCTCGGCATCCCGGGGAGCGAGTGCCACGGCTTCAAGCCACGCATGAGCCATCTGAGCGTTCTCTGCGAGTGACGCGCTGAACAGCTCCATCCCGTCGATCAGGCGCTGCTCGGGTGTCAGTGCGCCGCTGCTCGCGGCAGCGATCAGCGGCGCCAGCCAGCGGCGCCAGTTGGTCGAGATTGCTGTCAGCAGCAGTCCCCGGGTCGAGCCGTAGTGGTAGCCGATCGAGCGAAGATTGGCGTCGGCCTCCGCGGCGACGTCCCGCGCTGTGGTCGCTGCGTAGCCCTTGCGTTGCAGGCACACAACGGCTGCCTCCAACAAGCGGTCCTTGACAGGGTCTCTAGCCATTAGTATACAGATGTTTACATGCTTGCGTTCGACCGGGAGGGCTCTGGAGCGCCGCTGCTTCTGCTTCAT
>JASLDD010000121.1 GCA_030151725.1 Solirubrobacteraceae bacterium | reverse complement strand
TGCGAGATGACCACGCTGAGGAGCACCGCCAAGATGGCCGCCCGCCGGTTCGCAAGCTGAAACACCGACCACCCCACTATCAGCGCTGTCGCGAGCAGGTCGAGCGTTGGCGCGACGCTCCAAAGCTCGCGATGGAGTGGCAGCCTTGCGGTGAGAAGGCCAAACCACAGCGACACCCATTGCGGCGATGAGCCCATCACTGTGTGGCCGCCTGCGCCCGTCCGCACCAGCGTTTCGGGCATCACATATGCGGAGGCAACGCTGGGGTTCCAGCCGAGTGCGGTGATGTTGTGCGAAAGCTTGAGCACGAAGAGCACCACGTAGGCCGAGCCGATGGCAAAAGGCGCCAGCCAGAGCAGCGATGATGCGCTGGCCCGCGTAAGCGCAATCTTTCCCAGGCTCGGGCGGCCGCTACTCGCCGGCGTGCGCCCGATGTCAGTCCTGCGCAGGGCCAAGACGTGAGGCGATGTCGTAGGGGTAGATGTACATGCGCATCGCTCCAAAGGAGTACGCGGCGAGCGGCTTGCCAAGGCCACTCGGGAGCGTGTGCACCCACGCTTCTTCGTCGTCAATCAGCAAGAAGGTGTGGCGCTGGTGAGGCACGTACCAAGCGCCCACGCTCTCCATGTAGAACGGGCAGATACCAGCCCCCGCCGGGTTGGAGCATTCCATCAGCGGTCGTATGGTCACCTGCCCGTCCGTGTTCCACGTCAGGCTCGAAGCCTCTCCGTAGCCCCCGTATCCAACCGACACGTGGTTGGCCGCCGCAACCTGCTTGACGCGCGCTTCACCTTCGGCGACCCACCCTGAGAGCTTCATGTATTTGCCCGACAGCCCGACAAGGCTTGCGAGGAAGATGACGGCCACCCCGGCTGCCACGAGCGACCGCACCAACAACCCGCGCGCAAGCAACAGCGGGATGACCGCAGCCACAGAGAAGATCACATTTGCGTAATACGATTCGTGGAGGTTGGTCGATCCGCCGGTCTCTGCCGCCAGCCAGAACACGCCGCACGCCGCCGTCCCCGAGGCGACCCAATAGACCAGGTGCGAGAACCTGGCCAGGTCAGGCACGTGCCGGCTTTCGCGCTCGCGCAGCGCACAGCGGACGAGCCGCCAGGTGCTCCAGGCACCCAATGCGAGCAACGTCAGCAGGGCAGCTGACATCGCGACGTCGCTTGCGACCCCTAGCGGCGCATGGAGAGTCCCCGGCTCTGCCGGCCCGAGGTTGCCATTGAAGAGGGTCTTCAGGCCCCTGAAGAGCAGCTCCGCGCGTTCAGGCAGTTCCGAGATCGGCGCAAGGCTGACGGGGGATGGGAGTGTCACGAAACCGGCCGAGTGCATGATCTCCGATGTGAGCTTGGCAATTGGTATCGCGACCACGATCGTGCTCACCGCCGAGAGCGACATGACCCTGGAGCGGCGCTCGCGCTGTGCCGCGGTGAGGAGCGCGACGACACCCAGCGGGATCAGGGCTGTGGCGGTGACCAGAGAATCCGAGGCAAGACATGTGCCAAGCATCACCCCGGCGAGCAGCGGGACGCCGACAGCCGACCATCGGCGCCTCTCCGTCTCGCGCGTCAACCAGATGAGGTAGGCGCCTATCAGGGCCGTACACGGATAGACCATGTTGTGGGCGACCGGTCCCATGAACAGGACCAGCGCCGACGGCGAGGCGACAAAGCCGAGCAGCACCGCCAGCGCTCCTGCCCGGCGGCCGGCCAGCTGCTGAACGGACCAGCCAATCGTGAAAACCGTGGCGAGGAAAAGCAGGGTGGGGGCCACTCCCCACAGCTCACGGTGCAGCGGCAGGTGTGCCGTGAGTAGTCCGAACCACAGCGACACCCACTGACCGGATGATGCCAGCACGAGATGTCCGCCCGTTCCAGAATCGACTACCGCTTCGGGAATGGTGAATCCGGATGCATAGTCGCTGTTCCATGCCAGGCCGCGAATGTTGGCGGGGAGCTGCACCAGGAACACAACCGCATAGATCGCCCCGAGCGTGAGGGGAACCGCCCACAGGAGCGTGTCCAGCTCGAGCCGCCTCGAGATCCCCCACCGCCGTCCCTCGGTGGGAGTCTTCCCGCCGGCGGCAAAGGGCAGCACGCGCTCGGTTCCTGCTGAGCCCTGTCGAGGGTGTCCAGCGGATGGCATGGGGGGCGAGTCTAATCCGCGTCGGCGCGTGCACAACAGCCGTGTCGAACTTGTCACCAAGGCAAAGGCGACAACCGCTTCCAGCCTCGACATTTGTGGGTCCTCGGCCGTCCGTGAAGAGAAACACATAGGGTAAACTCCCTCGGACGCGGCGCTGTTTCCGCTCCCACCGCCTCCATAGGGGTTGGCCCCGATGGGTTGGAGACAACGGTGGCTATGTGATCGTGGAGACAGGGCTCATTGTGAGGGCATGGCTCGACAGGGATCGTCACGGACTTTCGTCAGGGTTTGCAGGTGAACTCGCAGATAATCAGGGGTTGGTGCGCCGTGGTTGGGGCACCGCATGTCCTAACCAAATAATTGGAGACAAAAACTCACCCCGCGCCAGGTTTATGGTCCCTGCCAGGAGGGACAAAATGCTCGAAGACATCTCGACACGCATATTCGCCGATGGGGCCGATCTCGAGGGGATCCTTGCGCTTGCGGCTGATCCGCGAATAGCGGGCTTCACGACGAACCCAACCCTGATGCGCAAGGTCGGCCTCACCGACTACGAGAAGTTCGCCCGCGAGCTCCTCGGTCATGTCGTCGCTCACCCCATCTCCTTCGAGGTCTTCGCCGACGACGTCGAGGAAATGCGCCGCCAAGCACATGCCATCGCTGCATGGGGAGAGAACGTCTACGTCAAGATCCCCGTGACTTCGACTTCGGGTGAGTCGATGGCGCCGCTCGTGCGCGAGCTCTCCGAGGACGGCGTCAAGGTGAACGTCACGGCGCTGTTCACCACCGCCCAGGTCGAGCTGATCACGGCTGCCGTCGCAGAAGGCGTGAGCTCCTACATTTCGGTCTTCGCGGGACGGATTGCGGACGCGGGAGTCGATCCCATCCCGATCATGGCCCGCTCCGTTGAGATCATGAGCGCTGCCCCGAACTCGGAGCTGATCTGGGCCTCCCCTCGCGAGATCCTCAACCTGATACAGGCCGACGAAGTCGGGTGCCACATCATCACCATCACCCACGATCTGCTCAAGAAGCTCGACGGTCTCGGCAAGAGCTTGGAGCAATTCTCCCTGGAGACAGTTCAGATGTTTCACGACGACGCTGTAGCCGCCGGCTTCACGCTCTGAGAGCGCGCGGAGAGCCCATCGTCGACGGCCTAAAGCATCAGGCCGCGCGTCGCCCGTAAACGCCGCGGCGCATTGCGAGCGAGCTACGGAAATCGATCTCACGATCGCAGCTTCCCTCCGGTGGGAGCGGCAGTTCCACGCACGACCGACCCGCTCGCCAGCCATCCAGTCTGCCTCGTAGGGCCTCCAGATCATGTGAGACGGCTAGGTCTCCAAGAACGACTACCGCCTCGGTGGCGAGCGCCCGCAGCTTGTCGTGTCCCCGCAGCAGCCCATATCGACGAAGCATGTATCCCCGTCCAAAGCCAGCCTGGCGACGCTGCCATGCGGAGCGATAGCCGTGGGTAGCGGATCCCAGGTGAACACCAACCGCGTCCGGTTCCGCTGCCGCACCCCAGCCGGCGATGCGTAGGCGCAAAGCGAGATCGAAGTCCTCCATGTAGGCCACGATCGACTCGTCCAGGCCTCCCACCTGCTCCCATGCGACCCGGCGATAGGCCCCGGCCGATCCCCCGGCTCCGGCCAGTACCGGGCTCGGGTCGTGCGCGCGAGCGGCCGGGAGCCCCTGCAGTCGGGGGAAGCCGGCGAGGATTGGATCGGCCGCCAAGCCCATGCCGTCGATGGTCTCCTCTCCCGGCTGGAGCATCAGCGATGCCACCATTCCCACTGTCGGCTCCTGAAACGGTCCAAGGATCCGCTCCAGGAAGTCGGGGCGACAATCGACGTCGTTGTTGAGCAGCACCACGATCTCGTTTGAGCCTGCCGCTACGCCGTAGTTGCATGCCTCTGGAAATCCCCGGTTCTCGTCGAACGTGAGGAGTTGCACCTTCGGCCACTCTGCCTGTAGGCGCGCGCGTGTGTCATCTGTCGAGCCGTTGTCGAGCACGATCACGTGGTGGTCGACCGTCTGTGCAGCGAGGTGCCGCAGGCAGCTCTCCGTCAGGTCATAGCGGTTGTAAGCCACGATTACGACGTCCGTGGAGAGCATGTGAGCAGCATAAGCCGGGGCCGCCCGGTGCCCTCACCGGGCACTCCACACGAGCAGCAGACCTGATGAAGTGGGCGCCAGCGGCCGCAGCGATGTGTCTAACTCGAGGGTGTGCTTTGGGCACAAGTGAGAAACGAAACGATCAAGCCCCCAGGGGGGAGGCGTCGTCGACAATCACCACCGCGGACTATCGTGTTCACGGTGAATTCGGCCGTATAGCGGGTGCTTTCAAGCCCGAGCTGAATTCGTGGTGCTCGGGGCAGACGTCTCGTGCCGCCGGAGGCAAGAGACTCGATTGCCGCCGCGAGCAGCTCTGGGTAGCGTCCCTCACATGTTGCATCCCCGCACGAGCTTGACGACCCGTACCACCTGCCGGATATGCGGCTCGCCCAACCTCGTCCCCGTTCTCTCCCTTGGAGATCAATACATCGCCGGCGCCTTCGCTGAGCCCGGAGGCGAGCAGCCGGTCTCGCGGCGAATACCGCTGGAACTGGTGCGCTGTGACATGACCGGCAACGAGGAGGGGTGCGGCCTGGTGCAATTGCGCCACACCGTTCCCGGCGCAATTCTCTACCGGTCCTACTGGTACCGCAGTGGGGTCAACCAGACTATGACGCGCAATCTCCATGAGATCGCCGCGCAAGCTGAGGAGCTGGTTGGCCTGCATCCGGGAGATCTCGTGATCGACATCGGCTGTAACGACGGCACCCTCCTCGACGGCTACAGCGCCCAGAGCCTCAAGTATCTGGGCTTCGATCCATCTGATATCGGCCGCTACGCCGTGGAGAAGGGCTATGAGGTCGTGCGTGACTTCTACTCATATGAGCACCTGCGCCAACACCATATCGACCGTAAGGCCCGGATTATCACGAGCATTGCGATGTTCTACGACCTCGAGTATCCAGGTGCCTTTGTGGAGGAGGTCGCGCGGGCTCTCGCAGATGACGGGGTTTGGGTGATGGAGCTGCACTACCTGCCCACGATGCTCGAGATGAACCAGTTCGACGCAATCGTCCACGAGCATCTGGAGTACTACTCGCTGGCTGTGATCGAGCGGTTGCTCGGGGAAGCCGGTCTGAGGGTGGTGCGCAGCGAGCTCAACGACATCAACGGCGGGTCGGTCCGCCTCTTCATCCGGCATGCAAGCAGCGGCGGGCCAAGGGATGGTGACGCCGAGATGCTGCAACGACTGCGCGTACGCGAGTTCGAGATGGCACTCGATGCGCCCGAGCCTTACGAACGGTTCGCCGCTGCTGCCGAGCGTGTGCGCGAGAGCTTGGCTGCGATGTGCAGAACGCTGGTCGCGGAAGGCAAGACCATTCACATCTATGGCGCCTCCACCAAGGGGAACACGATTCTCCAATATGCGGGAATCGACAACAGCCTTGTCCCGTACGCCGCGGATCGAATCCCCTACAAGTTCGGCTCCGAGACGATCGGCACGCGAATCCCCATCATCAGCGAGGAGCGCTCCCGCGATTTGCGTCCCGACTACTACCTGGCGCTGCCATGGCACTTCATGGATGAGTTCCTAGAGCGCGAGCAGGAGTTCCTCGATCGTGGAGGGCAGTTCATCGTCCCCATGCCTGAGGTTCGGATTGTGTCCCGAGACAGGTCACTGGCTGTGAGCTAGGCGCCATGCCAATGCGCATCGGAATCCTGAGCACGTGGAACACGCGCTGCGGGATCGCGGAGTACTCGCGCCATCTGGTCGCCGCGCTGCGCAGGCAGGACGACGTCGAGGTCACCGTGCTTAGCTCACGCAACTTCGGAGAGCGGGCGGTGGCGCCATATGAGGAGTGGGCGGCCCCCGCCTTCGATGTGCAGATCTGGCATCCACAGCACCGGTTCGAACTCGATGTCGAGCGGATCCTGGAAAGCGAGCTGGACGTTCTGCATGTCCAGTACAGCAACCTCTTCTATGACCGCGGCCGTCTCATCGAGCTGCTGCGCTGGTTTCCCGGAGTGACCGCTCTCACGTACCACGACAAGGGAGGGGTGATCGCCTTTCCCCATGAGCTGCTCGACCTCCTGTACGCGCATCGGGAGGATGTTGGAGTGGGACCCAGGCGCTTCATCCCGCAGGGAATCGACCTGCGCAGGCCCGTCGTGAAGACGTTTGGACTCGGCCGTTCGCGCCTGGACATCATCGAGGCGGTATGCCAGCGCAACGACTGGGATTTCCAGCACAGCTTCGGCGAGGATCGCTGGCTCGAGAGCGAGGAGCTCTTCGCCTGGCTGCGCGACTCCGACGCGATCGTCCTGTGGTACGACGAAGATCATCGCTCAGGGGGCAGCGCGGGGGCGCCTCTGGCCATCGGAACTCGCCGACCTGTGTTCGTCAACGACACCGAGTGGTTCTGCGACCTGCCCGAGCGGACCGCCAACCTGCGCAAGCTTCACACGCCGGAGGAGCTCGAGCTGGCGATGCAGGAGGCCCTCAGCGATCCCTACGCTGAAACGCGGACCTGGGATCGGGTGGCCGACACGCTGGTCTCAGACTTCCATCAGGCGCTGGCCTGCGGACCGGCGACGCTTCCGCGGACGGCCGACGGGCTACGAGGGAGGGTATTCGTCACCCTCGACCACAAGCCCCTCAGGCGCGTGCTGCGCCAGGTCAAGGCGCTCGCGCCGAGCGCGTGAGGAGCTGCACTTGACGGGCCCCGCGCCGGGCGAGGGCGGCGATCTGCTGGACTCGCCCGCCGCCGGCGCCACGGCAATTCGCGGTGCGACACTCCGCATCGGCGGCTACGTCGTGGGGATCGCCGTGAGTGTTGCCTCCTCGGCGTTGCTGTTCCGCCACCTGGGTGTCGTTGCCACAGGCAACTACGTGACGGTCCTCTCCCTCGTCACGCTCGCCGGCGGCGTCGCCGACACAGGGCTCGCCACAATCGGCGTGCGTGAGCTCAGCACGCTTGCGCCGGAGCTCGCTCAGAGCTTCTTCCGCAGCCTCTGCGGGCTGCGCCTAGTGTTCGTCACCTGCGGCATCCTCATGGCAGCCGCGTTCGCCGGGCTCAGTGGGTACTCCGGGACGCTTATCCTCGGCACCCTGCTCGCCGGTGGCGGTTTCCTGCTGCTCACCGCTCAGACGAGCTTCACGCTGCCATTGCTCGCCCGGCTAAAGCTCGAGTGGGTGACCGCCGTCGAGGTGCTGCGGCAGCTCGGCACATCGCTTGCCATCGTCGCGCTCGTCCTGCTCGGCGCGCCCCTGCTGCCCTTCTGGGCCACCACCATCCCCGCCGGGATCGCCGCGACCGTGTTGGCCGGCATTCTGATCAAGGGCTCGATGTCCCTGCGGCCGGCGTTCGATCGTGAGGTCTGGCGGCGGCTCCTGCGTCGCACACTGCCCTACTCGATGGCTGCAGCCGTTGGCGTTGTGTACTTCCGTGTTGCCATCCTGGTGATGGCAGACGTTGCAAGCCCGCGACAGACCGGCTACTACGGCGCCTCGTTTCGTATCGTCGAAGTGCTGTTCGTGGTGCCTCAGCTGATCGCCGGATCGACCTTGCCAATCTTCGCCAGGGCGGCGCGCGATGACCGTGGGCGGCTGAACTACGCCTTGGGCAAGACCTTCGACGTCTGCCTACTGTTGGGTCTGGCCACAGGACTCGCTCTGATCACCGGGGCTCATTTCATCATCGGTGTCGTCGCAGGTCCCGAGTTCTCCCCCGCGGCGTCGGTGCTGCGCATCCAGGGCGTGGCCCTGATCGCGACCTTCGTCGGTGCAGTGTTGGGATTCGGGCTGCTGAGCCTCGAGCGCTATCGCGCCGTCCTCTCGATCAACCTGACCGTGCTCGTGGCGACTGGAGTTCTGACCGGTCTTCTGGGTTCCCGCTATGGAGCTGTGGGCGCGGCCGTTGCCACAACCGTCGTGGAGGTCCTCTACACGGCAATGCTTGCTGTCGCAGTAATGCGCGCCGGGACTCGTCCGCAGATATCGATCGCGGGCGCGCCTCGTGCGGTGCTCGCCGCGCTGCTCGGCGCACTGGCGCTCGTGCCGCCCGGTCTGCCCTCCATCGTCAGGCCCGCGCTCGCGATTGCGATCTACTGCCTTGGCCTGCTCGTGTTCAAAGCCGTGCCGCTCGAGATCCTGCAGCAGATTCCACGCCCGCGTCGCCTGCGCCACCCCTGAGCGGATCCCGGTTGGGCTTT
The DNA here is from genome assembly GCA_030151725.1 of Solirubrobacteraceae bacterium. Classification (GTDB taxonomy): domain Bacteria; phylum Actinomycetota; class Thermoleophilia; order Solirubrobacterales; family Solirubrobacteraceae; genus Palsa-744. The sequence goes on along the minus strand of JASLDD010000121.1, from coordinate 8,902 downwards.
TCAGCGCAACTCAGCCGATGTGCGGCCTGTGTGCAAACAGCGAGCTCAGCCGTCCGCTGCGCACGTCCGCTGCGCCCGCCAGCGGCGCCAGGCCCAGGGCTTCCTCGATCGTGCCCAGCACACCGTAGTCGTCCACCGGCGTTGCGCTGCGCGCGTGTGGGCGTACGCCCGGGCCGGCCACGATCGTGGCCACGCGACCACCCTTCGCGTCGGCACAGCAGCCGGCGTCAGTGCTCCCCTCGTCCCACGTCAGTACCAGGAAGCCTTCCGGTCCCAGCTCGTGCAGCAGCGCCGGAACGGTCCGGGCGAGGAACCTGTCTCCCGCGGCCACCCCACAGTCGTGGCCGTCGTCGCACAGATTGGGTGAGATCCATACATAGGTCGGCAGGCGTCCCGTGCGCAGGTCCGCTTCGAGCCGGCCAAAGCCGACCAGGTGAGCGCAGCGTTCGGGCGAGCGGGCGACGTCTGTGTAGTAGGCGAACGGGTTGTGCTTCTTGGCGTAGCCACCAGCCTGTGCGCCCATGAAGCACGGGCTGGGAGCGCCCTCCAGGTACGCCTTCCAGGAGATGCGCGCCCCTTCAAGCTGATCGACGATGTTCGGCGCCGACACCTCACACGAGGTGCAGTCCGAGTCGATCCCATGGGTCGATCCGCTCGTCAGCGCCAGGTAGTTCGGCAGCGACGGGTGGGTGGTTGCGTAGCTCGCCGTCGCCAGCCCGTAGCGGTCGGCCAGTGAGTCGATGTAGGGAGCCGAGCCGCTGCCGATCACCTGTCCGAGCTCCTCGTTCTCCATCAAGAGCATCACCACATGCGAGGTGTTGGAGCGCGGGAGCGCCGCCGTCGAGCCGAGGGCCAACGTTCTGCCCGGGCTCGCCTTGCCGCATCCGGCTCCTGCGATCAGCGCTGCCACCAGCGCGCCCACGAGCAGCGTCCGGGCATGCCTGGGGGATGTGTTGGGGGTGTCGATGACGGGCAAGCGGAATCCTGGACGGGGGCTTCAACGATCTCATGGAACGGCGTCTTACGATGAGGTCGTGCGGCTGCGCCTCTACCACCATCACGACGGAGCTCGCGTGGCCTATCGCGAGCTGGGCACCGGGCCGCCGCTTGCGCTGCTGCACTCGGGGCTGCTCTCGCACAAGGAGTGGGAGCCCGCTGTCGAGCAGCTCGCCGACCGCTTTCGCGTGGTGCTCCCCGATCTTCCCCTCCACGGCGACTCCGAGCACCGCCCCAGCCATCCCTACACACTCGACTGGTTCGCCGAGGTGCTTGGCGGGTTCGCCGCCGAGGTGCTCGGGCCGAGGCCGCTGCTGGCGGGCCACGACGCCGGCGCCGAGATCCTGCTGCACGCGGTGCTGCGCGGGGACGTGCGACCGGCGCGTCTGGTGCTGATGCCCAATCGCATGCACGCCCGCCCGGCTGCTCCACGCGTGCGCGCCGCGTGGCAGCTGAGCACCCGCGCCGCCGCCGTCCCCGGGCTCGACGGACTGCTCTCCTACGGCGCCCGCGCCGTGTTCACGCCCGAGCGCGGCATGCGCCTGTCCGTGCGCGCCAACCCCGCCGCCGGCGACCTCTTCCGCCAGTCATTCGCCGATGTCGCCGGCAACTCCAGCCTCGCCCGCTCGTGGGCCAAGTGCGCTCGCAGCTGGCCCCGCGGCGCCCAGGGCCACCTGCTCGAGCTCTATCCCCGCCTGGACATGCCCGTGCTCCTGCTGTGGGCCGACCAGGACCGAATGCACCCGCTGGTCGTTGCCGAAGAGGCGCTGCGCAAGCTGCCTCGCGGGCAGCTGCGCGTGCTCGAGAGCACCGGCTTCCTGCTCGCCTACGACGATCCCGTGGGGCTCGCCCGGGAGCTGGCTGCCTTCTGCGGATAGGGTTTGTGGTGGCGAGCGCCGCCCTGTGGGTATATGTACTTTTCAACTTCTGTATAACCATGGTTATACGCAACTGGCTGCGAATGTCACAGCGGCCGTTCAGCACAAAGGAGAGCCGATGTCGGACAAGCAGTTGTGGGGCGCAGAGACCACCAAGGCCGTAGAGAACTTCCCCATCTCAGGTGAGACGGTGCCGGTGGCTGTGATCCACTGGCTGGCTCGCCTCAAGGGCGCCGCCGCTGCCGTCAATGGGGAGCTGGGGCTGCTCTCCAAGCGGAGCGCAACGCGCATCGAGAAAGCCGCCAAGGAGATCGCTGCCGGCAAGCACGATGCGCAGTTCCCCATCGACGTCTTTCAAACCGGCTCCGGCACCTCCACCAACACCAACGCCAACGAGGTCATCGGCGCGCTTGCCGGCGACGGCGTGCACCCCAACGACCACGTCAACATGGGCCAGTCCTCAAACGACGTGTTCCCCTCGGCCGTGCACCTGGCCGCTCTCGACGTAGCCCAGAACGAGCTCCTGCCGGCTCTCAAACAGCTCGAGCGCTCCTTCTCCAAAAAGGCCAAAAGCTTCCAGAACGTGGTCAAGGCCGGGCGCACCCACCTGATGGACGCCGTGCCCGTGACGCTCGGGCAGGAGTTCGCCGGCTACGCCGCCCAGATGGCGCTCGGGCAAGAGCGGGTGCAGGCGGCGCTTGTGCACGTCGGGCAGATCCCCCTCGGAGGAACTGCTACGGGCACCGGTCTGAACACCCACCCCAAATTCGCCGAGAAGGTCCGCGCGCGGCTGAAGAAGGAATCGGGCCTCAAACAGATCTCCGCCCCGCTCGATCCCTTCGAGGCGCAGGCCAACCGCGACGCGCTCGTGGAGCTCTCGGGTGCGCTGAAGGTGGTGGCCGTCTCTCTGACCAAGATCGCCGGCGATCTCGCGCTGATGGGCTCCGGGCCCCGCGCCGGCATCGGCGAGCTGTTCCTTCCCGAGCTGCAGAAGGGCTCCTCGATCATGCCCGGCAAGGTCAACCCCGTGATTCCCGAGGTCGTCCTGCAGGTATCCGCGCAGGTCATCGGCAACGACACCGCCATCACCGTCGGTGGGCTGCAGGGTCAGTTCGAGCTCAACGTTCGCATCCCCCTGATCGCCCGCAACCTGCTGCAGTCCTTGACGCTGCTCACGACTGCCTCGCGCGCCTTTGCCGAAAAGTGCGTCGACGGCATCCAGGCCAACAAGGCCGGCACCGATGCCTCGGCCGGCAACACCCTCGCGGTCGCCACCGCCCTCAACGGCGCCATCGGCTACGACAAGGGCACCGTGATCGTCAAAAAGGCCACCGCCACCGGGCGTCCCCTGCGCGAGGTTGCGCTCGAGGAGGGCGTGGACGCCAAGCTGTACGACCAGACGATCGACCTGCGCAAGATCGCCCGTGGCAACCAGGCCTGATCACCGGCTGGCGTGAGTCGCAGCGTGCGGATCGCCGTGGCCGTCGCGCTGGCTACGGCGCTGCTCGGCGCCACTTCGCTGCTGAGCTCCGGGGCGGCGGCCGGTGCCGGCGTCTCCTCTCCCGGCCCTGCCCCCGGCTGCGGTGTCGCCGCGCCCGAGGTGCTGGCCAAGGCCGCCGGGGAAGTCGCCACGCGCATCTACGGCGGCGAGCTTGGCGGCTCTGAGACGCGCAGCGACCAGCACCAGGTCGAGAGCTATGAACCGCTGCTGAGCGCCGTCGCCGGCGAAAGCACGAGCGCGATCACGGCTGCTGTCACCAGCCTCGTCTACTCCCACACCCACATCGTGCGCCTGCGCGTCACCACCGGCGCAAAGGTGCTCGCCGATGTCGGCGGCCCCTACATCCTCGCGCCCGTCAGCGGTGTCCTGCGCCTGCACGGGCGCACCATCGCCCACTACGTGCTCTCCGTGCAGGACGACCTCGGATACGTGAAGCTCGTGAGCCGTTTCCTCGACGTCCCGCTCGTGATGCGTGTGGGCACCCGGCAGATCCCCGTCGAAGGGATGCCAGTCCCCGGACCCGCGAGCATCCCGACGCTCGGGCCGCTCACATATCGCCACGTCCTCTATGAGGCGTTCTCGTTCAACGCCCGCTCCTTCCCCGGCGGCCCCCTGCGGATCTCTCTGCTGCTGCCGGTGCCCAAAGCGCTATCCGCCAAGCCATGCCCTGCGATCAAGAGCGCCGAGCTGGGTCACGCCGCCCAGCTGATCGCCGGGCGCTTCCAGCTTGGCGCCACCAACTTCTCCACATATGTCAAATTCACGAGCACCCTCACCCACGGCCTGCTGTATGTGCGCGCGGGCAGCCGTCAGCTCGCCGGAAGCTCGCGTGGGCCCGCCAAGCTGCCCGACAGTGGAGCTGTGCGCTATCGCCACAGGCACTACGAGGTCTTCTCATTCCTGGCCCCCAGCTCGATCGGGCAGGTGCGCGTCTACCAGCTCGTGACGCCTTGACGGATCACACCTGCCCCAGCGCCGCGAACAGGCGCGCGACGGTGGCGGCCGCCGACTTCGGCTGGCCGCCGTAGGTGAAAAGGCCCTTCTGGTTGAGCCCTTCGATCAGCTTCACGTGGGGCAGCACCCCGTGGATCGAGCCGCCGGTGAACGTGGGGGTGAGGGGGTAGTCGCGCAGCACCCACACGAGCATCGCCGTGAGCTTCGGGTCGGCGGCGTATACCGCGATGTGCTCGGCCAGCAGGCGCGCCTGAAAGGAGTAGCTGCCGGGGCTGCCGGCGCGGTTCAGGCGGTTGGATTCGGCGCCGAACTCGCTGATCACGAGCACCTTGCCGGCGAACGTGCGCTCCATCGCCCGCAGCCGCTGACGCATCTTGGCCTCCAGCTGCGCCGGGGTGTCGTTCGGGTAGTCATACCAACCCGAGTAGTCAGTCTCGGCCACAGCATCCGCGCCCGCGTACAGCGCCCCGGCGTGCGCCGGGGGATGGTCGCCCCACACGTCCACGGCCACCATCCTCGTGGGGTCGTGCGCGTGCAGCCAATGGGACAGGTCGCGCACGTAGCTCACCTCGGAGCTGTCGTGCCCGTTGCCAGCCACCTCGTCCACGAGGTTCCACGCGAAGATCGAGGGGTGCAGCTGGGCCGCCAGCACGGCCGTGCGCGCCTGCTGCACGGCGGCGGCCAGGAGCTGAGGGGTGCTCGAGTACCAGTTGCCCGCGCCTTCCACCGGGCCGACCCCCTGCCACACGAGGATGCCGGCCGCATCCAGCCGTTCAAGCAGCGCCGGGTCAAGCGGATGCTGCGCGCGCGCGGCGTTCGCGCCGATCGCCTTCAGCTCGCCCACGATCGCGTTCTCATCTCCCGGCCTCAGGGCGTCGCCGTGGGCGGGCGTGTCCTCCTGGAGGGTCGCCCCGTGCAGGTGAAGCAGCGCGCCGTTGAGATACAGATGGCCGCCGTGCCACGTCAGCTGGCGCAGGCCCACCCTGGCCGTGTAGCTGCTCTCAGTGCCTACTGCCAGGCTCAGCTGGTACAGGCTTGGGCTCGCCGGCGACCACAGCGCGGGCGCTGAGACGGTCGCTGTGGCCGTCGCAGTGGTGGACTGCCCTTGAGCGACTTCGACGGGCGCGAAGCTCAGGGGGATCACCTGCGTGCCGTGCACGAGCGAGCCCTCGGGGGTGATCGTGCGGTCCGCGCCATGGTTGTGGACTTCGACCGTCACCTTCACACGGGCGCTCGATGTGGGTGATTCGGCGAGCGTCGTGCGGATCGTCGGGCTCGACAGCTCGCTCTGGCCCACATGGCGCACTTCCACCTCGCCGTTGAGGCCGCCCCAGTTGAACCACGTGCGGTGAAAGCCCTCCTGCGACTGCGCAGCCGGATCGCGCCAGTCGATCCTGACGACGACCGTGTGGCTGCCCGCCGCCAGCTTCCTGCGCAGCTCGAACGGCAGATATGAGCCGCGATGGGAGCCGAGGGCGTGACCGTCGACCCACACCTGGGCCAGGAAGTTCGCCGACTGGAAGTCCAGCGCGTATTCGCCGTTTTGATTTGCGGTGAAGCTCGTGCGATACCACGCCACAGAGCCTTCGTAGTTGCGCGTCCCCGCACTCCCGGTGTAGGCGTGCGGGTTGACGTCATTGGGCACGCTCACAGACGAGCCCGCGAAGCCGCCCTTCTGCCAGCCCAGCGAGAGCCCCCGATTGGCCGGATCGGAGCGCAGCGTCCAGCGGGTCAGCGGGGTGCGCTCGCCGGGGCCTTCGAAGATCAGCGACTGCGGGTTCGTGGTGACCTGGATGGGCGTGGGTGCCTGCACGGGCGCTTCGGCGTCTGCGACGGTCGCGGCCAGGGCCGCGCAGGCGAGCACGATCGCAAATGTTGGCTTCTTCAGGTTCATGGGCATTGGAGCGAGCCGACATTGTGACGACGGCCGTCCGTTCCTCCTTCAACAGGCCGGCGCTTCGATCAGAGCGGCGCGGGGACGGCCGGCTCGGTGGCTGCCTCAAGCAGGCTCGACAGCAACGCTCGAGCCCCCGCCTTCGACAGCGGCTCGTTGAGGTTGCCGCACTTGGGGGACTGCACGCACGAGGGGCACCCGCTCGCGCAGGGGCACTCCGCGATCAGCCTATGCGCGTCGCCGCACAGCTCCTCAAAGCGCGAGAACGCCGTGCGCGTGATGCCGATGCCGCCGGGGTGGCCGTCGTAGATGAAGATCGTGGCCCTGCCCGTCTGGGGGTGGTAGTTGGTGGATAGGCCGCCTATGTCCCAGCGGTCGCACATCGCGATCAGCGGCAGCACCGCGATCTGTGCGTGCTCGGTGGCGTGCAGCGCGCCCAGCAGCGCCTCCAGCGGCACCACCTCCGTGTCGGCCAGCTGCTGCGCGTCGAGCTCGAACCACAGCGCTTGAGTGGCGAAGCTCGTGGACGGCAGATCGAGGGCCACTATGTCGACGGGCGCGTGGTCTTGCAGGCGCCTGCGCTGGTAGGCGAGGACGGTGTCCGTGACGCTGACCTCGCCGAAGGACAGGCTCACCCCGAGCGTCTCGCGGCGGTCGAGCAGGCGCACGATCTCGGTGTCCGTCTGGGACTTCGGCTGCGTGTACCAGTCGCCGTCAAAGGGCGAGACCAGCGCCCGGCGACGCTCCAGGTCGAGTTCGCGGACCTCATAGGAGCGTCCCATGTGCATGTAGATGGCGCCCTCGTGCACAGTCGAGTGCGCGCGCGCCGCCTCTGTGGAGCCGAGCAGCTCACCCGAGGAGACATCAACGATCGCAAAGCTCTCCGCCGAGGCCGAGCGCAGGGAGACATCCCCGGCCGGATAGCCGCCCTGCTCGCGCGGGACGAACGCGCCGCCCGTGATCGTGCCCGGCCGCCGGCGCAGCGCACCGGCGCTCTCCAGATGCTCGGCATGCGCCTCCCAGCGAGGCCCCAGGAACTCCGCGTCGGCGCTGTCCAGCGGCCCCTCGTGCGCCGCGCACAGCAGGTGCGCGCGGTAGATCAGCGCGTTCTCGTGATCGAGGATCGCCGCCTCCACCGGGCGGTCCAGGAAGTCTTCGGGGTGGCGGCAGAAGAACTGATCGAGCGCGTCCTCGCCCGCCACATACACCGCCAGCCCGCGCCCGCGGCGCCCGGCGCGCCCCCACATCTGACGCAGCGAGGCGACCGTGCCGGGGAACGTCACCACCACCGCCGCGTCCAGCTCGCCGATGTCGATGCCAAGCTCCAGGGCGTCCGTCGTGATGACCGCGTGCAGCTCCCCCCGCATCAGCCGTCCCTCCAGCTCGCGTCGCTGCTGGGGGGTGTAGCCGGCGCGGTAGGGGACCACCAGATCGGCGTGGGCCGGGTCGGTGCTTTCGAGGTCCTGCTTGACCAGCCGCGCCAGCACCTCCACGCCCTTGCGCGACTTCATGAAGCAGATCGTGCGCGCCCCGTCGCGGATCAGGCGCGCCAGCAGCTCCGCCGCCTCGCCCAGCGCCGAGCGGCGTGTGCCCAGCTTCTCGTCTGTGAGCGGCGGGTTCCAGATGGCTATCCGCCGCTGCGGTGCGGGCGAGCCGTCCTCCTCGATCAGGCGCACGTCCTCCAGGCCCGTCAGCCGCTCGGCCAGCTCCAGCGGGTTGGCGATCGTGGCCGACGTCAACAGGAACAGCGGCTCGGTGCCGTAGGCCGCCGCTATGCGGCGCAGCCTGCGCAGGACGTTGGCAACGTGTGAGCCGAACACGCCGCGGTAGACGTGCGCCTCGTCGATCACCACCACCGCCAGGTTTGAGAACAGCTCAGACCATGCTCCGTGGTTGGGGAGGATGCCTACGTGGAGCATGTCGGGGTTCGTGAGCACCACGTTGGCGCTCTTGCGAATCTGGGCCCGCGCCTCGCGCGGCGTGTCGCCGTCGTAGATCGCCGGGCGCACCCGCTTGGTGAGCCCAAAGGACGTGAGCGCTCGGGCTTGATCCTGGGCGAGCGCCTTGGTCGGGTACAGATACAGCGCACGGGCCCGCGTCTGCTGGCAGAGAATGTGGAGGGTGGGCAGGTTGAAGCACATCGACTTGCCCGAAGCCGTGCCCGTCGTGACGATCGTGGGGCCCTCTGTGGCCGCCTGAAGCGCCTGCGCCTGGTGGGAGTAGAGCCGCTCGATCCCCATTCGCTCCAACGCCGCCGTGACTTCAGGGTGCAGTGTTGACGGAATGTCGAGGAACCGCGCCCGGCCGGGTCCTTCGCGGGCCTCGCGCACGAGGCGCCCGTCCTCGAGCCCCGCGTCAAGCAGCGCGCTCCACGGCTCGGTTCTGCGGTCGAGGGCCAAGGACTTGAGATAGTAGAGCCGATGTCCTACACCGCCGCCGAGCTTTGGGCGCGAGCCCGCTCGTTCCATCATTCGCTATATCCCCCCGAGCGCATCGCGGCCGAGCGCGAGCACAGCGTGTCCGTGTGCCTTCCCGCACGCGAGTGCGCCGCGACGATCGGGACGATCGTGGGGGAGCTGTGTGGGCTGCGCGACGCGGGCGTGCTCGACGAGATCGTGGTCGTGGACGCCGGGTCTGCGGACGGCACTGCCGAGCTGGCACAGCAGGCGGGAGCTGTGG
>JASLDD010000048.1 GCA_030151725.1 Solirubrobacteraceae bacterium | reverse complement strand
GTAGGCTGCCACGAGTCCCACCTGTGCGCCGGCGGGGTTGCTTTGCGTATTTTGGGTCACGACCCGTAGCGCCTCCCACATTCCTTCGCACCAGCTCTCGCCGGCGAAGTACGCACGCGAGACCGACGCCAGCATCTGCTGCAGCCCAATCTCGTAGATTGCATCGAGCACCTCGTGCTTGTCGGAGAACAGCCGGTAGAACGCACGGCCGTCGATTCCGGCGAGCTTCGTTACTTCAGCGATCGTGGCCTTTGCGTACCCTTGCTTGGCGATCACCTCCGCCATGGCGAACAGGATCCGCCGCCGGTGATTTTCAGCCACCTCCTCCTCCGATAGGCGCGTTCGTCCCGGCCCCAGACGCGCTGGCGCGCTTGGCGGGATGGAAGGCAGGAAAGGCGAGGGGGCGATCGGTCGGGTTGCTGCCAAGGTATGCCAGTGGCACGCCCTGGCGGGTCGCGCGTAGCAGCGGATCCAGCCGAGCAAATCCTCGCGCACCGTGTCAAATGAGCGCTCGCCTCGGCGCAGGCGCGAGCCGAGCAGTCGCTGGACGCTTCCGATTACGATCGCGACCGGCAGGTCGGGAATCGGCTGCTCCGCCGGCGCCCGTCCGAGAGCCCGCTCAACGATCTGAGCGATCTTCTTGATCCCATGGTCGCGCGTATCGAGCGCAGTTGTGGCACCTCCCAGTACCTCCATCATCAGGAATCGCGCCTGGGCGGGCTGGGTGCGAGCGAACGCGACCAATGCCTCGATCGCCCCGGCGAGAGCGTCCTCGGGCGCTTGTTGGCGCACGGCGCTGCGGACTTCAGCCAGCAGTCCCTCCTGCGCATCCTCGGCGCAGGCCACAAAGCACTCGTCCTTGTCGGTGAAGTAGTCATAGAAAGTAGGCCGGGAGACGCCGGCTTGGGCGATTACCTCGGACACCGTCGCCCCCAGGTATCCGCCCTTGTTTGTGGCCACCACCATCCCTGCTAGTAGCCGTTCGCGTTGGGTCTTCTTCCGGCCTGCATGAAGCTGGCTGTTTATCGATCTATCGGGGGTACGGCGAGCCGCCATCAGTGGCTAAACGTAGCCAAGCACTCGCCTAAATGCCTGGTAACAAGCCTAAATCAGGGCTTAGGAATGACCAATGCCCGCTGTTCCTTTGCCCAGCATGGAGTCCCCATCACCCCGCTGCGTCTTGTTTAAACTCCAGTGTCTCTATTTCTGGCTCTGACTGCTGCTCCCCGTCGCCGAAGCCGGCACGAGCGTCCCTGTGTCTTTCAAGCTTCTCTCGATTAGCGCGTCAGTCTCGAGCGCCCCGATGAACGGCACCAGCGACAGGCGCGCCAAGTGGGGTGTCAGACCCGCCAGCGAGGCATCGACGTGCCGGCGGATCTGCAGGTAGAAGATCTCGAAGCTCATCGCCACGATCGCCTCGAGCGCGACCGGTGGTGGTGGACTGTTGTGCTGCTGTTGGAAACCTTCCTGCAGGAAGATCTTGAAGGCTGCGGTCGCATCGTTGAACCGCTGCATCGCCAGCGGTCCGGCCGCGTGGCTTTCGACGAACTCGAAGTACGCCAGCGTTGGGTTGCTCTCGAGAACGCCTGTAAAGGTCTGTATGGCTTTCCAGATCCGCTCCGGCCAGCTCTCGCCCGTAAAGAACGCTGTGGCAGTTAGCGCCACCAGATGTTGGAAGAACAGCTCGTGGACCGCTGCGAACACCTCCCGCTTGTTCGCGAACTGGCGGTAGAAAGGGCGTCCGTCTACGCCCGCACGCTTGGTGATCTCGGCGATCGTGGTGCCCGCATAGCCCTTCTCGCCGGCCAGCTCGGCAGTAGCCAGCAGGATCCGAAGGCGCTGGGCGTAGAGCACCTCCTCGCTGGCTACACGGGGGCGTCCGGGTGGCAGCGGTGGCGGCGCGAGCAGCGCCGTGTCCGGTGGGGAAGGTGCAGCGAGAGCGAGCGGCTCGAGGGTGTGCCAGGACCGTGCGGCAGCCGGCCTCTCATAGCTTGCGACCCACCGCAGCAGATCATCGCGCAGGACGGAAGTGCTGGGCTCGCCGCGGCGTAGCCTCGTGGCGAGCATCCGGTAGACACCCCCGATCAGTGCCGATGCGCACAGGTCTGGCACGGCAGCGCTCTTCGGAGCCTGGCGCTCGGCTTGCTCGATGATCTGTGCGATCTCGGCGATCCCCCGATCGCGGGCGTCCAGTGCACTCGTCCCTCCGCCGAGTGCCTCGCTCAGTGCAACGCGCGCCATCTCAGGATTTGAGTTCGCGAATTCGATTAGAGCGGCGATTGTCGCCTTGACGGCATGCTCGGGCGACTCACGCGCGACGGCGCGGCGTACATCGCAGAGCAATTGCTGCTGGGCGCTGGTGAGCGCGGCGATGAAGCAAGCGTCCCTGTCGGCGAAGTAGTCGTAGAAGGTGGGCCGCGAGACGCCCGCCTGTTCGATCACACGAGCGATCGTGGTCGCGGCGAGGCCGGCTCGTCCGGCGAGCTCGATCATGGCCTTGAGCAGCCGCTCGCGCTGTGTGCTCTTACGGTCTCTGCGGGTTGGCTCAACTGGCGACATGGGCGTGCACGCCAAGCAGCCGTTCGTCGATGAACCGGTTGGTATCGCTCACGCCGAGGAAGGGCGCAAGCTCGAGGAACACGGCGTGAGGCAGGAGCCCTGGCAGGTCTGCGGCTGCACCCGCACGCACGTGCTGGTAGATCGCCTCGAAATTGGTCGCCGCGATTGCCGCGAGCGCGACTCGCGACGGCGCTCGGTCCGATGGCCTGTACTGGTATCCCTCCTGCAGGAACACCGTGAAGGCCAGCAGCAGCTCGCTGTTGCGCTGCACCCCCGTGGGGCCTGCTGCGTAGTACTCGACGAAGCTGACGTGGGCAAGGTGGGGGTTCTGCTCGATCGACTCGGCGAATGCGCGTCCCGCCTCCCAGACGCGCTCGGGCCAGCTCTCGCCGGCGAAGAACGCGCGGGTGGTTACCGCGACGAGGCTTTGGAAATGAAGCTCGTGGACAGCCGCGAATACCTCTTGCTTGTCGGCGAACTGGCGGCGTAGCGCGCGGGCATCGACTTCAGCCAGCTTGCAGATGTCCGCGAGCGTTGTGGCGTTGTAGCCCTTACACGCGGACAGCTCCCCGGCCGCGAGGATGATCCGCCGGCGATTGATCCCGGTGAGCTCCTCGTTGGACAGGCGGCTGCGTGCGCTGGCGTCAGTGGCCGGCGCTCGCAGCTGGATCTCTTCCAGGTAAGGGGAGGGCGAAGGTGGCGCCAGAGACTGAAGTGAGCGCCAGCGGTGCTCACCGTTCGGCACCTCATATCGTTGCACCCAGTCGAGCAGCTCCTCGAGCAGTTTCGTGACGGATTCCTGACTGCGCAGATGGAAGGCGAGCTGCCGCTCGATACCGCCGATAAGCAGGCGACTGGAGAAGTCCGGGATGGGTGTGCTTGTGGGGACTTCCTCATGGGCGTCTTCGACGATTTGGGCAACCCCCGCGAGCCACTCGTCGCGGGCATCAAGCGCACGGCCCGCGCAGACCATCGGCTCGTTCATCGCCAAACGCGCAACCGCCGGCAGAGCGTCCGCAAAGGCGACCAGAGCGTGGAGCACCGCCGCCATGGCGCGCTCGGGCGGCTCGCCACCGACAGCCTGACGCACACAGGCGAGCATCCGCTGCTGAGCGTCGGTGAGTGCCACGAGGAAGCAGTCGTCCTTGTCTGCGAAGTATTCGTAGAAGGTCGGCCGGGAGACCCCCGCGCGGGCGATCACCTGGGCGATGCTCGTCTCGGCATAGCCGTTGCCTCCGGCGAGGTCGATCATCCCGCTCACGAGCCGCTCCCGCTGGGAACGTCGGCGCTCGCTTTGCGATGCGGAGCTCACCGGCTGTAGAGACGTCGGGTGCCGGCCATGGTCAATGGGACGGCAATGGGCGCGCGCGAAGCCCCGAATCTCGACGCCGCGCATCCCTACCTTTGCCTCGCGATCGTTTACGCATATGGGTATAGTCCTTTGTCCAGCTCGATTACGAGCTGCTGGACGGCGTTTATATCACGCTTGGGGTGCTCGACCCTGTGCTCGCCCGCCTTCCCGCTGGTGGATGCGGGGGGGCCTCTGGACAGGTCGAAGTGCGTCCAGGCGTGAGCGCTAGGCGCCTGTTTGCCTCTGCGCTTCGGGTGGATGGCTCTATTCCTCGCCCCAAGACGATGATTATGCACCGATCATGTTTTCGTGTGGGCGGGCAATTGAAAGAGGCGCACGATTCCACTCTAGCCAGCGGCTTCACGCCCACATATTGAGCCAAACCACGGCGGTTGACAGTTGGCACTTGACGCGCTCCGTCATGATGATGTAGCGTTCTCGTCAACGTTTATTCAGGCGTTGAAATTGACGCCGCAGCGAGGCAGATGGCAGCCGGGGGAAGTTCCAGCAAGCGCAGCGGAGGAGAAGAGGAGAGGGATGTCCCAATCAGGATCAGACGTTCACGCACGCTCGTCGTGCAACGGGTCGGCCACGACGGAATGCCCCGACGAGTCCGCTGGAACCCCTCGCCGCACCCCGGCGCGGCTATGCAAACCGCGGCGGTTCCGGGGTGTGGTTGTGGGTTGGGATCGGCTCAATGGCGCCCCCGGATGGGGCTTTTCTAGGGGAGGTCTGGCCGTGGTGCGTGGAGCTGCAGTGCTTCGTGGTCTGTACGTGCTGGCTGGCGTTTGCGCGCTTGCTGGCGTGACGCTCGCGTGCAGCTCGACGGCCTTGGCCGCCCGGGCGCACGTGCCCGGAGGCACGTTCGGCGAACCGTGCACGAGCGAACCCTGCGGCAACGGCAAGCTCAACGAACCCGAGGGGGTAGCCGTCAACGAAGCCACCGGCGATGTGTACGTGGCCGACAAGGGCGATAACCGCGTCCAGTACTTCAATGCCGGCGGGACCTACCTCGGCCAGTTCAACGGCAGCGGCCTGCTGCCGGGCGAAGGGACAGGTGCGCCCTCGGGGCAGATCTCCGGCCCGACGGCGGTTGCGGTCGACAACGCTTGCCAACTGCACAAGCCGGTGCTCACCGAAGCCACGACACCAACGTGCCACGAATTCGACCCTTCAGCCGGCGATGTCTATGTCTTCGACCGGGGACGCCATCTGGTCGACAAGTTCACCGAAACTGGCGAATATATGAATCAGATCACGACCCACAATCCTAATGTGAACTTTGCTGGCATCGAAGGAATGGCCGTCGACCGAAATGGCTTTCTTTGGGTTTGGGAGCGTGCAGAACGCGGTGCTAGTGAATTCTTCCTCGGCACCGCTGAAATAGCCAAGTTCTCTGACGGCGAAGTAAACGAATTCTTGTCCGGTGAGGTGACTAACCTTCAAGAACCCAATGCTAACGCCCCGATTCTTGCGGCCGATCCAAAGGGCAGCGGTTACTATTTTTATGAAGACACATTCGCCACCGCGCCGACGAGGCTCACAGGTTCCGCCGCCGGCTTTCCGCTTGTGGTCACGGGAGGCCCAACACCAAGAGCTGTTCAAGAACCTATCGGTCAACCTTCTGAAATAGCAACGGGCCTTACCGTCGAAGCGACTAGTCACGATGTATACGTCGACACCGGCAGTCAAGTCACGAGGTACAGCCCAGCCCTGGCCCCCCTTGAACAGCTTGGAAGCGGAACGCTGAGCGAGGGAGGCGGAATAGGCGTGAACAACGCTACCGAAAGTCTGTATGTCGCCGACTCGACCGCCGACGACGTCGCAATATTCCTGCCCCGCCCCCCCGGCGTGCCGACGATAGCTAGCCAATCGGTCTCAGCGGTCACTAGCGAAAGCGCGACCTTCGACGCGAGTGTAGACCCACAGGGTTCTAGCACGTCATATCGAATCGAATACGGCGCCACCACGGCGTACGGGCAGAGCGTCTCAAGCGCTGAAGAAGAAGTCGGCTCGGGCTACGAAGCGCACGAAGTGGCGGTCCCTGTTCAAGGCCTGCTAGCGGGCACCATCTATCACTTCAGGGTCGTCGCGACAAACTCATTCGGAACCGCATACGGAGAAGACGAGACGCTTGAGACCCAGGCGACGGGCGCAGCTTTGACGCTCGCCGACGAACGCCAGTGGGAGATGGTGAGTCCGCCTTATAAGAACGGGGCGCTCTTCCTGGGCGCTGGAGAACCGGTCGAGGCGGCAGTCGACGGCGATGCGTTTGTCGGCCTGGCTAGTCAGCCGACCGAAGACAGTGCAGAAGGCAGCTCTGGTTACGTGGACGTGCTCATGACGAGGAACTCTCAGGGGTGGTCTTCCAAGACGATCTCTCCGGCGCACACTCGGGACACGGCACAACCTACCGGTTCGGAATTCAGCGCCTTCTCTGAAGATTTGTCGCACGCGCTGGTGTCACCATTCGGCTTGTTCTCGCAGCTTTCGCCAGAAGCCTCAGAACAGACGCCATATCTGCGCACGAACTACTTGAACGGGAACGTCAACGAATATTGCGCGACCGTTTGTTACCAGCCGTTGGTCACGAAGAACGACACCGCCGCAGGGGTCGAATTCGGTCAATACAACAGCTGCCGAGCTGTGATCTGTGGAACCGAATTCATCGCGGCTACGCCCGATCTGAGTCACGTGTTGATTTCCTCGTCGGAAATCAAGGTGCAGTTGACCCCCGAAGAAGCGCCGGAAGGTGGCCTGTATGAGTGGTCGAACGGCACCTTGCGCCTGGTGAGCAGCGAACTGCCCGCGGCCGGCTTCACAAGAACCGTTAACGGCGGGCGGAACGAACAGCGGTTTGGGCCGCAGGCCATTTCTGCCGACGGTGAAAGGGTGATTCTCGGCGGCGAAAGCTCGGGAGCGATCTATGTGCATGAAATGTCGACTGGGGCGAATACAAGGGTGGATGAACCCGAGGGCGGTTCGGGCACGTCGGGGTCGCCTCAGTTCGCGGGTGCGAGCAATGACGGATCGAAGATATTCTTCATCGACAACAGCGGTCTGACGGCTGCGAGCTCTGCGAGTGGTAGCGATCTCTATGAATATGACATGGACAAGCCGGCGGGTGAAAGGCTGACCGACCTCTCGGTTGACACGAACTCTGGGGAAGCGGCGAACGTTCGAGCGGTGTTTGGCGAGAGCAAGGACTCCTCGTATGTCTATTTCGTAGCTGGGGGTGTGTTGGCGCCAGGGGCCGCGCCGAGCGCCTGTGCGGGCGGGGGCAACCCCGATCCCGACGTCGCGACTTGTAACATTTATGTACGACATGACGGTGTCACGAGCCTCGTGGGCGGCGAATTGAATGGCAGTGTGGAACTCGCTCGTGTGTCGCCTGATGGACATTGGCTGGCTTTCACGTCGAGCGGTGACATGACGGGCTACGACACGCGTGATGCGATAACCGGGGAACCCGATCAGGAGGTGTATCTCTACGATGCGCTTGGCAAGCGTTTGATTTGTGCATCGTGCGACCAAACCAAAGCACGACCTGTAGGAGCCCATGCAGGGGATTCCGTTGCAGCAAGCGTACCTGCGTGGAATTTCGCGCAACAGATAGACGTTGTGCCCTATCAGCCGCGCTATCTGTCGGATGGCGGGCGCCTGTTCTTCAACAGCTATGACGCTCTGGTGCCTCAGGACGTGGATGGCACCGAGGATGTCTATGAGTTCGAGCCGCCAGGGGGTCGTTGCACTGCCTCCGCATCTACATATGTCGAAGCGATGGGTGGGTGTCTTGGCTTGATCTCGTCGGGGACCTCCTCAGAAGAATCGTCGTTTGTGGATGCGAGCGAATCGGGTGGCGATGCCTTCTTCAGGACCGCGGCAAAGCTCGCGCCGCAGGATTTCGACACCGCAATGGACATCTACGATGCCCACGAATGCTCGATCGCGGTGCCATGTTTTCCCGCGGCGCCTGTTTCGCCTCCGACCTGTACGACCGGGGATGCGTGCAAGTCTGCTCCGACGCCGCAGCCGGGTTTGTTTGGCCCGGCGCCGAGCGCAACCTTCTCCGGTCTCGGGAACGTGAGCGCACCAGCTTCTGCTCCGGCCGTCAAACCGAAGCCGCTGACGAGAGCGCAGAAGCTCTCCCGCGCGTTGAAAACGTGCCGCACAAGACGATCGCGCCAACGGCGACGCTCCTGCGAAGCGGCGGCAAGGAAGCGCTATGGGCACAAAGCGGGTAAAGCCAACTCCAAGAAGAAGGGCGGGCGATGATGATCGGCTCTCTCAAGCGTGGCGTCACGTGTGTTTTCGTGGCCGTTGTGATCGTCGCCGGGTCGGCTGCTTCCAGCGCAGTGGCCGCTTCGCCTTGGTGGCATTTGACTACTAATCTGCGTTCTAACAGCATTCAGCCTGGTCATGCTAGGGACGAGGTGCTCCAGCTGACCGTCGAAGGCAGCGAAGGCGTCTATAAGATCGAGGGCGAGGAAGAAGAAGCCACGGCTGTCGTCAGCGTGGGTGCTACCAGTCAGGAATTGCAGGAAGCGCTTGAAGAAATATATAGCCCCGTCTATGGTCCTGGCAGTGTCGAAGTGACGGGCGGCCCGGGTGAAGAACGAGGGGCTCCTTATGAGATCAAGTTCGTAAAAGGGCTGGAAGACCGTCCGGTTGCTTTGAGCGTCCCCTTGGAAAGGGTGTTTCGGGAAAACGGAGAACGCGGCAAAGTAGCGGTGAAGGAGCTCGTCAGGGGAGCCACAGACGGCGTGATTGACGTCACGGCCACGAATGTTGGCGACGCGGACGCCAATCCCGAAGAAGTGCCCGTGACGCTCAGCGACGTCCTTCCCGCCGGGTTGAAGCCGGTCACGATCGAAGGCTCCGTGGACGAAGGGTTCCAGGCGTTCTCTACGCAGAGCGATCCTCTATTTTGCTCGCTCGGGTCCGTGAGCTGCACGTTCACGGGCACCAAGGCTCCCGGGTCGCCGCCTGGCAACACTTATCCCGCCCTTGTCCCGCCCTATTTCCAGGTGCAGATGCGTATCAGGGTCAACTCTGTCGGGGCGAACACTGGTGAAGTGAATGCTGCTCATATCACGGGCGGTGGCGCTCCCGATGCGAATGTCAAGCGCCCGATCGTCGTCGGCGAAGCCTCGCCGTTTGGTGTGGACACTTATGAAATACGGCCGGAAGAAGAGGGTGGTGGTCTGGACACGCAGGCCGGTTCGCACCCGTTCCAGCTGACCACCACGCTGATGGTCAACGAAGACGAACAGGGCGATCCCGTCGCGTTGACGAAGGATTTGCATTTCAAGCTGCCGCCAGGCTTGATAGGTAATCCCACCCCATTTCAACGATGCACGCTGGCCCAGTTCCTGCACACGCCCGAGAGCGAATGTGCACCGCAGACGGTGGTTGGTGTCGCGCGGGCATACGTGAACCTGTCTGTCGGTGTGAGGCCGCCGTCATTCGGTCCCGGCGGTTCGCGAGACGTCGTATTCCCGCTGGCTCAGTCGCTATACAACATCGAACCATCCGTCGGTGAGCCGGCGAGGTTTGGCTTCCTCGTGGACGGGATTCCGGTGCTGCTGGATACGTCGGTGCGTACTGGTGGTGACTATGGTGTGACGGTGGATGCCAAGAACATCTCTGAGGCGGCGGAATTCCTGGGGAGTGAAGTCACGTTCTGGGGTGTGCCGGGAGATGCTCGACACAACATCTCCAGGGATGAAGGATGTTTGACCTATGCTCTCGCTCTCGCAGAAAACAACACGGGCTCCACAAACGTGTGTCAACCGTTTGCAGATGCGCATCCGGTGCCGTTGTTGTCGTTGCCGACGTCGTGTACGGGTGCTTTGACGTCGGTGGTGGAAGGTGATTCGTGGAAGGAACCGGGTGTTGTGGTGTCCTCGCAGCTGACGTCGCCGATGCCTGCGTTGGATGGGTG
>JASLDD010000044.1 GCA_030151725.1 Solirubrobacteraceae bacterium | reverse complement strand
TGCTGTCATGCACGGTGTCAATCTCGATCAGCTCGGAAGGCGCGATCCGGAGGTGTACGGGACCATGACGCTCGCTGAGCTTGAGAGTCAAATCGAGCGCGAGGCGCAGCGGCTGGATCTCCAGACGAGCTTCTTCCACACAAATCACGAGGGCGACTTCGTGGAGCATCTGCACGCTCTGCGGGGGCAGGCCGACGGACTCCTGCTCAACCCGGGGGCCTGGACGCACTACGCT
The DNA here is from genome assembly GCA_030151725.1 of Solirubrobacteraceae bacterium. GTDB lineage: Bacteria > Actinomycetota > Thermoleophilia > Solirubrobacterales > Solirubrobacteraceae > Palsa-744. The sequence goes on along the minus strand of JASLDD010000044.1, from coordinate 4,534 downwards.
TGGGCGATTCGCGACGCGCTCGAGATTGCCGGCCTGCCGGCCGTGGAGGTCCACCTCTCAGATGTCCAGAGCCGTGAGCCCTGGCGGCGGGTCTCTGTGCTGGGCGAGCTCTGCTTTGCGACCGTGTCCGGCAAGGGTCCCGACGGCTATCGCGAGGCGCTCGAGCGGCTGTGCGATCGCCTCGGCGAGGAGCAATCGTGACCGCCTCGCGGGTGCAGCGTCTGGCGAGCGGACTGAGCGACCGCGGAGTCGATGCGCTGCTCGTCGACTCGCTGATCGATGTGCGCTACCTGACGCGGTTCACAGGCAGCAACGCGCTGGCTCTGGTGATGGCCGAGGGCCGGTCCGGCCCGCATCGCTTCCTGACCGACTTCCGCTACACGACCCAGGCTGCCAATCAGGTATCGGAGGAGTTCGAGCGCCAGATCGTCACCGGTGAGCTGCTGGAGGCGCTGCCGGCGCTTCTCGGCGATGGCGGTGGCCGCCTCGGCTTCGACGAGACGAGCACGACGGTGCGAGCTCACCGTCGTCTGGTCGAGCTGTTGCCGCAGGGCTGGGAGCCGGTCGCGTGCAACGGCGCGGTGACGCAGCTGCGGGCGGTCAAGGACAGAGCGGAGATCGAGCGCATGCGCGCGGCGAGCAAGCTCGCCGACGAGGCTCTGACGGGCGTCCTCGAAGGGGGCCTTGCCGGTCGCACCGAGCGCGATGTCGCGCTCGAGCTCGAGTTGCGCATGCGCAGGCTCGGGGCGGAGTCTCCGAGCTTCCCCTCGATCGTCGCGGCAGGCGCGCACGGCGCGCTGCCACACGCCGAGCCACGAGACCACCAGATCGAGTGCGATGTGCTCGTGACGATCGACTGGGGCGCGCTGCACGAGGGCTACTGCTCGGACTGCACACGCACCTACGCCACCGGCGAGGGGATCTCAGGGCAGGCGCGCGAGGTCTACGCGCTGGTGCTCGATGCCCAGCTGCAGAGCCTCGCGGCTGTCAGCCCCGGTCGCAGCGGCCGCGAGGTGGACGCGGTCGCACGCGCGGTGATCGAGGCCGGCGGTCAGGGCGATAACTTCGGGCATGGCCTCGGTCACGGCGTCGGCCTGGAGATCCATGAGGGACCAAGGCTCTCGCGCACCGCCTCCGAGGACCCGCTGGTGGCAGGCAACGTGGTGACAGTCGAGCCCGGCGTGTATCTGCCGGGGCAGCTGGGCGTGCGGATCGAGGACCTGGTGGTCGTCGGTGATGACTCTCAGGATGTCCTCACGAGCCTCTCGAAGGAGCTCACGGTCATCTCCTGAGCACCGGCTGAGCGCTCGCGTCGTGGACGTGCGTGAGCGAACAGGCGCATCGACAGCCACGCCGTAAGCGGCACCGACCAGAGCAGGAACAGCGCTGCCTGTGCGTCGGGGGAGACGTGTTCGGGCAGCCACTGGAAGCTGATCCACACGAGCATGCTGCTCCCCAGTGCGATCACAGGCGGTCGGCGAGCCTGGCCCGCGACCTCCCACGCGAGCAGCGCGAGCACGAAGGGCAGCGGGTAGTAGACGGCGTCCCAGGTGTCGAGCAGGCATCGCAGCAGAAGCACGAGGGCAAGCGCCAGCAGCGCCTGACGCGGGTCCAGGCGACGAGCTCGCAGCCACAGAGCTCCCGCTAGCGCCAGCCCGGCGAGCAGGATTAGGGGATGACTGATCAGGTGCGCCCACGCCGGCGGGATCCGGTAGCCAGGCTTGGGCGCATTGAAACCGCCATGGACGAGCGCGCCGTGATGGCCGAAGAACCAGAAGATCTGCCACGGCTGGAAGATTTCCGACGGGGGCGAAGCTGTGGCCGCGGTTTTGGCCGCGAAGCCCCCCGAGGAGAGCGCCAGCGGAGCGAGCACCGCGGCGGCGCTCACGAACGCGGCGCTGAGGCAGATCCTGCGAGCACGTCCCCGCGGCAGAGCCAGCAGGACAGGTCCCGCGGCGAGCAGAGCCCACTCCTTGTTGGCGATCGCCAGCCCCAGCACGATCCCAGCCGCCAGCGGACGGTCGCGTGCAGCGAGCAGGACCGCGGCCACGCACAGGCAGCCGCCGAGCAGCTCCTCGGGGTGACCCAGTTCGAGAGCGCGAAGCGTGATCGGGTTGGCGACGCAGACGGCCAGCGCGACTGCCTTTGCGAGGTTGGAGCGCCCCGCTCGGCGCATACCTGACACCAGGTATACGCCGAGGACGGCGGCGGCCAGCAGACAGGGCAAGGCGACCATGCGGTAGACGGCGAGCGAGCCACCGCCCCAAAGCCCTGGTAGCAGCGCGAACGGCGCGCGCTCGATCAGCGAGCCGCCGTAGGCAGGGGCGAGGCGCAGGAAGCCCAGCACATGGCCGTGGATCAGTGCTTCGTAGGAGGGCCGTGCCTCGGTGTCGTAATCGTTCCAGGCAAAGCCGTAGAGACTCAGCCACGCCATACTCGCGCAGCCGACACTGGCCATGAACGCGCACAGGGCGTTCTCGCGCAGGACTCGCCGCATAACTTGGCATCGGCGTCCAGCGCCCGGGGCTTGAGCTCAGCCGGAGGACTCGAGCGCCGCCTGGACCGCGGCCACGGCGCTTGCGCCCGCGTGCTTCAGCGGTTCGGTGGAGCGCATCGCGCGGCTGAAGACAAATGCGCCCTCCAGGAGGGAAAGCATCGAGAAGGCCAGCCCGCGTGCCTTCTCAGTGGAGATGCCCGCGAGGGTGAAGTAGGCGCCGGCGGCCTGCATCCAGCTCTCGAAGACCTCGGCGGTGGCAATGCGCAAAGGCTCGTTGGTGCTAGCCACCTCCAGCGCCACGGTCGCGATCGGGCAGGCGTCTGCGAAGTCGGTTTCCCGCAGCGTCTTGGCGGCTCCGTCGAAGAAGTTGGCGACCGCCGCGAGAACGTCGGGCGCCTCGGCGGCGATTGTCGCGAACAGCTGGATGTAGAGCGCGCCAGAGGAGCGGATGACCTCCTCGCCGAGCTGCTCCTTGCCGCCGGGGAAGAAGTGATAGAGCGATCCAAAGGGTGCGTTTGCCTGCGCCACGATCTGCTTGACGCCGGTGCCGTTGTAGCCCTGCCGGCGGAAGAGCTCGGCGCTCGAGTCAATGATCCGCTCCTTGGTGCTGCTCATCTTCAACCTCGACTCTCGCTGGGGATCACACGCTGAAGGCGACAATGATAGGCTCAAATCACTAGAGCGATCTATCAAATCGGAGGTTGCAGATGTCCGAGGTGGAGCTGACGGCAGGCCCGATCGAGTACCAGGACACGGGTGGCAGCGGTCCGACGATCGTCCTGCTGCACGGTCTGATCATGGATGGCTCGCTGTGGCGCTACGTGGTCGAGGATCTGCGCTCTGACTTGCGCTGTGTGCTGCCGACGCTGCCGCTTGGGGCGCACAGGCGCCCGATGCGCCCCGATGCGGACCTATCGATGCGTGGGATCGCGGAGATCGTGGGTGAGCTCATGCAGGCCCTTGACCTACGCGATGTGACGCTCGTGATGAATGACTGGGGTGGTGGACAGCTGCTCCTCGGAGGCCCCTACGAGGAACGCATCTCGCGCCTGGCGCTGTGCGCGTGTGAGGCGTTTGACAACGTTCCGCCGAAGGGTGCCGCGAAGGCGCTGCCATACATCGCGCGAGTGCCAGGTGGCCTACGAGCGACGCTTGCGCCATTTCGCTTTGACGCCCTCAGGCGCCTTCCGATGACCTACGGCCCGTTGAGCAAGCGGCCGGTGCCGCGCGAGGTCATGGATTGCTGGTTCGGCCCGATGTTCGAGAACGCGGACATCCGCCGCGACCTTCGCAAGTACGTGCTGAGCTCAGCGCAGGGGCGGCGTGAGCTGATGGCGGCGGCAGAGAGGCTTCGCTCCTTCGAGGGGCCCGCGCTTGTCGCTTGGGCGTCTGAGGATCGCCTGATGCCGCGCGACCATGGCCGCCGCCTGGCCGAGCTGCTGTCCCGCGGGCGGCTTGTGGAGATCGCCGACTCCTACACGCTGATCCCTGAGGACCAGCCGGCGCTGCTCGCCGGTCTCATTCGTGAGCTGGTCGAATCTGGATGAGACGCGGGTGGGTACCGAAGGCACATAGACTAGAAAAATGTCGATCTCAACCAACCAATTCAAGAACGGCAACCACATCGAGGTCGATGGAACGATCTTCAAGATCCTCGAGTTCCAGCACGTCAAGCCGGGCAAGGGCGGAGCGTTCGTGCGCACGAAGCTGCGCCGCGCCAGCGACGGCAACGTGATCGACCGCACCTTCCGCGCCGGCGAGAAGTTCCGCCCGGTCCGCACCGAGGTGAGGTCGATGCAGTTCCTCTACAAGGACGGCGAGGACGCGCACTTCATGGACTCCGAGTCCTACGAGCAGTTGACGATCCCCGAGGCGACGCTGGCCGAGCCGCTGCGCTGGATGCGCGAGTCGCAGGAGGTCGAGCTGCTCTACATCGACGACCAGCCCTCCGATGTCCAGCTGCCGAGCTCGATCGAGCTGGAGGTCACCGCCACCGAGCCGGGGCTGCGCGGGGACACCGCGTCGGGCGGCGGGACG
>JASLDD010000043.1 GCA_030151725.1 Solirubrobacteraceae bacterium | reverse complement strand
CAAGGATGGCGCCATGCTCGTGGAGCACGTCACCAACAAGCAGTTCGTCTCCAACACCTATCTCGTCGCCGACGGCGCGGGCGGTCCGGCTTTCTTCATCGATGCCGGGGGACCGGTCGAGCCACTGATCGCGATGGCCGAGCGTCTCAGCCTTCCACCCACTCATGTCCTGCTGACCCACCATCACTTCGATCACGTCAGCGAGGTCTCCAAGCTGCGCAAGCGCTGGCCTGCGCTCGAGGTGCTGATCAGCTCCCGTGAGCGCGAGTTGCTGCTGGCCTCTGTGGCCGGCGAGGACGGCAAGGTCAAGGACGGCGCGGTGGCGGAGATGGGCACGATCGAGGCCGGCCAAGCGCTGCGGTTCGGGAAGCTCGAGGTGCGTCCGCTGCACACGCCGGGACACACCGGCGGGATGCTCTCGTTTCTGGTGGGCGAGCACAGCGAGGCAGCGGGGGTACCGGCGACGGGTCCCGGCAGCACAGGACGCGCCAAGCCCAGCGCCAGGCCGGCCGGGTTCGCGGGCGCGGGGGCGGCGGTGTTCACCGGGGACACCCTCTTCAAGAACTCCGTCGGTGGCGTCAAAGCGCCGGGTCACACCACCTACACAGACCTGCGGGACTCGATCATGGGGACGCTCATGGAGCTCCCCAAGGACACTGTCATCTACCCGGGTCATGCGGCTGAGACGACCGTGGGGCGCGAGTGGGAGTCGAATGCCTTCATTCGCGTCTGGCGCGGGCTGGACTCCCAGGGCTCGGAGCGCTGCATGGCGCTCGGCCAGCCCGCCACGTTGGTGCTGCTCGGCGAGGACTATGACGGTGGCACAAAGGCATGGGTGCGCTGGGAGGATGGCTCGGATGACATCGTTCCGGGCTCTCGCGTCGAGCGGTCCCGCTGATCGAGCGCTCAGGGCTTTGCCCTGCGTCCTAGGCCGCTTGGCCCTCCGCACCCCCAGAAAACGGCACACCCCCGTGCAATCAACCATCTAGCATGGATGCATATGGCGCGTGAGAACGAGAAGATCCCAACCTCGCGCGTAAGGCGCACCGCCACCGTGGCAACGCTCGCGGCCAGCGAGGCTGTGAAGCAGTTCGGCACCCGCGCAGCCAATGTCACGCGCGGCGAGGAGGCTTCCGAGCAGGCGCTCTCGCGTCGTCAGCTGGAGACCGCAAAGCAGATCGTGGCGGTGCTGGGGACGATGAAGGGCGCTGCCATGAAGCTGGGGCAGGTGATGTCCTTCCTCGACATGGGCCTCGTGCCGGAGGAGCATCGCGAGGAGTTCCAGCGTGAGCTGGCAAAGCTGCGCGACGCCGCTCCCACGGTGTCGTTCAAGCAGATGAAGCGGGTGATAGAGGAGGATCTGGAAGAGCCGATCTCCGAGGTGTTCGCAACTTTCGACGAGGAGCCGATCGCCGCTGCGTCGATCGGCCAGGTGTATCGGGCGACGCTCAAGGAGGACGGTCGCGAGGTGGCCGTCAAGGTCCAGTACCCGGGAGTGGCCAGCGCCGTGCGCGCTGACATGCAGAACCTGGACATGATCATGCGACTGCTCAAGCGCATGACGCCGGGGATGGATGTCAAGGCGATCACTGAGGAGATCAGGGAGCGAATCGTGGAGGAGCTCGACTACGAGCTCGAGGCGCAGAACCAGCGCTCGCTGGCGCGGATCTTCGCCAACCACCCCTTCATCGTGGTGCCAGAGGTCATCAGCGACCTCTCACGCGAGCGCGTGCTTGTGAGCGAGTTCGTCACCGGTACGGGCTTTGAGGAGCTCAAGGGCCGCCCCCAGGCCGAGCGCGATCGGATCGGCGAGATCGTGTTCCGCTTCTTCCTCGGCTGTCTGTATCGCCACAGGCAGTTCTCGGGCGATCCCCATCCCGGCAACTTCATGCTGCTCGACGACGGCCGCGTTGCGTTCCTGGACTTTGGTCTGTTCAAGCGCATGGACACCGGACCGGTGGAGCTGGAGCTGGCATGCCAGCGGGCGGTTGCGGAGGGCGACGCCCCCACGCTTCACCGACTGCTCGCCGACTCGGGCTTCCTGCCGAACCCCGATCGCGTTGACCCCGAGCACCTGCTGGCGTTCATCCGCGATGCCATCTGGTGGTACACAACGGCTGACGAAGTGGTCGAGCTAACGCCGGAGATCGCGACGCAGGTGATGATCGAAAGCTCCGATCCGCGTTCGGCTTACTTCCGCGAGATGCGCCACCAGGACATGCGCCCGGAGCATCTGTTTGGACGGCGCATGGAGATGCTCACGCTGGCGGTTCTCTCGCAGCTGCGCGCCCGGGCCAACTGGCACAGGATCGCTCGCGAGTGGATGTATGGCGATGAGCCCGTGACGGAGCTTGGTCGCGAAGAGACAGAGTTCTACGGGCGCAGCGGCGTAGGCGCGGCCGGCTGACCCGCGCCCCTAAACGCCCCGATGCGCGGCGGGCCGATGTTCAAGGTTGCCGAATGTCGAGGGCGGGTAGCAGTTGTGCTCAACACAAATCTGCAAAAGGAGGTGCTTCCCCTTGGCTGATCTATCCGCCGCCGACGCAAAGCTGGTCCAGTACCTCAACGAGGCATACGGGACCGAGAAGCGGCTCGAGACTGCGCTGCAAGCGCATATCGCGATGACTACTCGCCCGCCGTACAAGAAGCGTTTGAAAGAGCATCTAAGCGAGACCAAGCGTCACGGGCGCGAGGTCAAGCAGCGAATCAAACAGCTCGGTGGTGTCGCTGAGACCGTCTCTGCTCCTGGCCCGCACCCGATCACAGACGCAGCTCAGGTGGTGGTCGAGGGCGCGCAGAAGGCAGTCGCCTTGGCGCAGGGTCCCCTGCACGCGCTGCGCGGCACGGGCGAGGACGAGAAGCAGCTCAAGAACGCCAAGACCGAGTACGCGAGCGAGGCCGAGGAGATCGCCACGTACACCGGCATCGAGGCGCTGGCCGAGGCGCTCGGCGACCGCGAGACCCAGCGCTTGGCACGCTCCATTCGTCGTGATGAGGAGCGCATGTTGAGCTTTTTGGAGAAGGAGATCCCGCGTCTTGCCAAGGCGGTCGTCAAAGCCGAGGTGCCTGCCGCTCAGCGCAAATCGACGAGTTCGCGCTCCAAAGCCGGAGCCAACGCCGCCAAAGTGCGCAAAGCCAAAGCGGCGGCCTCGAAACCAACCGCCGCACGACGCAGCACGAGCAAAGCCAAACCGGCGAGTACTCGCCGCGCGGTGGCGAAAGCCAAAGCTGCGGCCAAACGCCAGCCGGCGCGGAGCGCTTAGACGACCTGAATCTGAAAGAGGCTTGTGGTGCCCGGCCGTCCAGACGGGAGCCCGGCGGTGATCCCAACCCGATCGCCGGGCTTGCACCAGCCGAGCTCGACGACGCGACGGGCGGCGTCGGCGATCAGCGCCTCGGTGGTCTCGTGGCGGGGCATGGAGGCCCCCTGCACGCCCCACATCAGGCTGCAGCGCCTGACGGTCTCGCGACCGGGGGAGAGGGCGTAGATGGGTACGGTCGGGCGGTGCGCCGAGACGAGGCGCGCCGAGCGCCCGGAGAGCGTGGGGATCACGAGAGCATCTAGCAGCAGCTCGCGGGCTGCGTCGCAGAGGTTGTGGGCGATTGTGTGAGCGGGGTCCGATTCGGTGCGCCGCACGCGAGAATGGTTCCACCGCTCATACGGTGCGATCGACTCCGCCTGCACGGCCACGGCAGCCATCATTTCGACAGCAGCCACCGGATAGGCGCCGACGGCGGTCTCCTGGGAGAGCATCACCGCGTCGGTTCCATCGAGGATCGCGTTCGCCACGTCTGCCACCTCGGCGCGGGTGGGCCTCGAGGAGCTGACCATCGAGTCGAGCATCTGCGTGGCTGTGATCGAGGGGCGGGCCATCCAACCGGCGAGCTCCAGCAGTTGCTTCTGCACGAGCGGCACGCGCTCGATCGGCAGCTCGATGCCGAGGTCGCCGCGCGCCACCATCACGCAGTCCGCAGCTTTGACGATCTCGGCGGCGCGTTCCACCGCCTGGGGCTTCTCCATCTTGGCGATCAGCGGCAGACGCGTGTGGTCGCGCACGAATTCAACGTCCTCGGGCTTCTGGACGAACGACAGGGCGACCATGTCCACACCGATCGACTCGCCGTGGCGCAGCAGGTGCAGGTCCTCCTCGGGTACCGCCGGCAGCGATGTGACGGGGCCGGGGATGTTGAGGCCCTGCCGTGAGGCCACCGCGCCGCCGACCTCGATCTCGACCTCGACTTCGCAGTCGGCCACGCTCACCTCGCTCACTCGCAGCCGGACCGAGCCGTCGGCCAGATACAGGATCGAGCCGGGCTCGACCGCCTCGGGCAGGCCGGCCCAGGAGATGCTCATTCGCTGGGCGTCTCCTTCGATCTCGTCGTCTCCGCACGTGAACCGCAGCCGCTCGCCGGGCGTCAGCTCGACGACATCCTCGCGTAGCGGCCCGATCCGGAGCTTGGGCCCGGGGAGATCCTGGAGGATCGCCACTGGGCGCCCGACGCGGCCGGCGGCATCGCGCACGCGGCTCACGGTCTCGGCGTGCTCGTCGAGCGTTCCATGGGAGTAGTTGAGTCGAGCGACGTCCATTCCGGCCTCGATCAGGCGCACGAGAGTCTCGGGCTCGCGCGAGGCGGGGCCGATAGTGGCGACGATCTTGGTGCGGCGCATGGTCTGACGGTAGCGACGGAGCGGGCGCCATGCGTGCCTGGGTGGTTACTAGCATCGAAATCGTGCTCGGCCCCTCACGACCGCTGCCCCGAGTCGGTGCCAAGGCGCGCATCGCGCACTTCGGCGGGAGCTTCGAGGATGGGACGGTGCTGGCGATTCACGAAGATGGCCGCCGGCTGGATGTTGGCTGCGCTGGCGGGCAGGTCCTCGCGTTCGTGCTCAGCCCCGCCACGGCAAGATTCGTCTCAGCCGACGGTGCGCAGGGACCGCGCTTGGAGCTGACTGCCGAGTAGGCCGCGCTCAGGGGGCTTTGACGTCGGGGAAGTTCTCGGCGCAGTGTTCGCGCAGGGCTTCTCGCACCCATGCGCGCTCCTCGGCGGAGGCCACACGCAGGCGTCCCAGCAGCTCGCGCTGGCGCTCTATGGGCACGCCGGCAATCACCCAGCGGACGGCCAAGCGCTCGAACAGAAGCTCGAGCGCGCGTTGCCAGGAGTCCTCCTGTGTGCTCGCCGCCCGCGCTCCGCTGCCGGCGAGCGCCTCGGCGTAGTCGCGGCGCGCGCCCAGCGTGAGCGAGCCGCGCAGAACCAGCACGTTGCCGTGCGGGTCTGTGTAGTCGCTGTTGGGCGCCTTCAGCTTCTCTTGGCGCCGGTCGCGGCGGGCCACGCTCAGCTTGCGTCCGCGGCCCGTTCGAGCTGGCCGCGCACGTCCCCCGTCACGGGCTTTGCGTGTCCGGGCCAGGCCGCCGCCGGCTCGAGCGCAGCCAGCTTGCGGATGCTCGCACGGGCTTGATCGGTGTTGAAGTTGTAGAGCGCCATGGGCAGTCGCGGCGGCGAGCCACGCCCCCACATGTCCACCGTGTAGAAGCAGTCGGTACTCAGAGCCAGGCGGTCTGACTCGCGCCAAAGGGCGATCAGTCCGGGTGCATGACCGGGGAGGTGCACTACCTTGAAGCCCGCGATCTCATCGCCCTCGAGCACCGTGTCGGCGATTTTCACGGGGCCGCCGTCCCAGGCGTAGCGGTGCATCAGCCTGTGGATCTGGCGCTGCGGGGTGGGTAGGCCCTGCAAGCCCTTGGGCCAGTAGCGAAAGCCGCCGCTGCCCTCCGCGTCCTGCACCTCGTCGGGGTGGCACAGCACGGGCACGCCCAGCGCGGGCGCGACGCCGCGGTGGTCGGTGTGGCCGTGGCCGAGCACGACCCGGCGGATCCCTCCGAGCTTTGCCCCGGCGCGCGCCACCGCGCGGGTCATGGTGCGGGCGCCGGCGTCGAACAGCGTCACGCCGCCCTCGTCCTCGATCAGGTAGACGTTGCAGAGACCCGGCTGGCCCTGGACGACCCAAACGCCCTCGGCCACCAGCTCGGCGGCTCCGGCGGCGAGGTTGGCGGTGAGCCTGGTCTTGGCGTTGAAGGCGCCGAGCATGCGCATTTCGGCGGGGGAGTCCTGCGCCGGCAACAGCCCGAGCTGCCGCGCGGAGGTCATGCTGTCGGTGAACGCATCGTTGCTCTGGATCAGGCCATCGCGGACGGTGATCAGGTCAAAGCCTTCCAATTGGAGCGGGCTGCCGGTGGGCGCGATGCCGCCGAGGTGGCTGGGGCCGGCGAAGGTGCCGGTCATGCGCCATTGCACAGCGCAGCGGTCCTGCTCGGAGGTCGTGGAGATGACCTGCATGCGTAGGTCGGGGACGGCGCCGATCAGCTCGCCGATGAACTCGCGCACGCCGTCTGGTGCAAGCACATCGACACGTCCGCGCACGTTCTCGCGTCCTTGGGGCGCCCACATGGAAACCGCTGTGTCGAGATCGCGGGCGTCGATGGCCGCGAAGTAGCGACGTGCGATCGCCTCGGCCTTGTTGCCGGAGATGCGCTTGCGTGTGGTCGCGAGCTGCTGCATGTTGGCGGCCACCTCGGCCACCTTGGCGCTCGTCTCGCTCGTGCTCTCACGATCGGCCATCGCCCGCCTCCTTTACGCTGCTGAAGGCCCTTAGTCTAGTCTCAGGCCCGTGGCCGATGTCATCAGCAGGCGGGAGCTGGGGCGTGGTGAGCGGGTCCTGCCGGGGGTCTTTCGGCTGCGGCTACCGCTGCCGTGGCCGGGCGTTCCCCACTGCAACGCCTGGGCGGTTGCCGCCGGGGATGGCTTCGTGCTGTTCGACACCGGCATGCATGGCCCAGAATCGCTGGCGCACCTCGAGCGGGCGCTTGCCATGTGCAACCTGCGCCTAGAGAACGCAAGCCTTGTGGTGTGCACGCACGCGCACTCCGATCACTGCGGCGAGGCACCCACGATCGCCGAGGCAGCGGGCTGTGAGATCTGGATGCACCCCAACCATGTGAACCTCACGCGCATGCTCGAGGACCCCGATGCGCTGTTCGAGCGGCGCATAGAGGTGGCCCGCCAGAGCGGTGTTCCCGAGGAGCCGCTGCGCCGCTATGCAGCCCGGCGTGGCTCGCAGCCGACGGGCATCGCGGGTCCGATCGAACCCGCTCGGGATCTTGTGTCGGGCGTGTCCGTGATGAGCGACCTGGGCGAGTGGATCGCCTATGAGACGCCCGGTCACGCACCGTCGCACGTCTGTCTGTTCCAGCCGGAGCGGCGCCTGCTGATCTCAGGCGACCATCTGCTTGGACGCATATCGCTGTACTTCGACTACGGCTACTCCCCGGATCCGGTGGGAGAATTCTTGAGTTCGCTCGATGTGGTCGAGCGGCTGGGAGCGCGTCTCTGCCTCGCTGGACACGGCCGTACGTTCACCGATGTCCACGCTCACATCCGTGGCAACCGTAAGCTCATTGAGGAACAGCTCGGACAGGTGATGGCGGCGCTGGAGGGCCGAGAGCTGACCGCCTTTGAGGTTGTCTCAGAGGTCTTCAAGGACGCGCTCTCGGGCCAGAACACGCACTGGCTGCTCTCGCAGACGCTCTGCTACCTAACCCATCTGAACGCGACCGGCGCGATCCAGCACATCCCCGACGATCCTGAGCGTTGGACTGCATAATCTGAGGATGCGCATCGATGAGATCCTTGCCGCCGGCTCGCCCAGCTTCTCGTTTGAGTTCTTCCCTCCCAAGACAGACGCGGGCGAGCGCAACCTGTATGCGGCTCTGACGGAGCTGAAGACGCTCGAGCCGACGTTCGTATCGGTGACGTATGGGGCCGGCGGCTCCACCAGAGAGAAGACGATCGAGATCGTCAAGCGAATCAGGGAGGAGTACGGGCTCGAGGCGATGGCCCACTTCACGTGCGTGGGAGCGACTGCCGATGAGCTGCGCGAGACCCTCCGGGAGATGCGCGAGGCGGGCATTGACAACGTGCTGGCGCTACGCGGCGATCCGCCCGCGGGCGAGGATGTGTGGCAGAAGACGGAGGGTGGCCTCGAGTACTCGCGGGAGCTCGTCGAGCTGATCGCCGCGGACTACCCGTTTGCGATCGGTGCGGCGTGCTTTCCGGAGACGCACATCCACGCGACGAGCCCTGAGGACGATCTGGAGCACCTCGTGGAGAAGGTGCGCGCGGGCGTCGACTTCTTGATTACGCAGCTGTTCTTTGACAACAGCGTCTACTTCCGCTTCCTCGAGCGCGCCCGCCGCGCCGGGATCGAGGTCCCGATAATTCCCGGCATCATGCCGATCACGCGGGTGGGGCAGGTTGAGCGCATGGCCGCGATGTGTGGCTCGGCGATCCCACCGGAGCTGCACCGTGAGCTGCACGCGCGCGAGGACGACGCGGAGGCGGTGCTCGACTTCGGCGTGGCATACGCCACGCTGCAGTGTGCGGAGCTGCTGGCTGCGGGAGCGCCGGGGATCCACTTCTACACGCTCAACCGCTCGCCGGCCACGCGCGCGATCGTGAGCGCACTGAAGCTGGCAAGGCCCTGGGAGAAGGCGGTCTACCCGGGCTCGATATCGAGTCCCTCTGCCACTCGCGGCGAGCCGTCGGCTGCCTCGTAGCGGACATCCACTGAGTCGTTCTGGCGGTAGGTGCCAACGCCCCAGGCGCCCAGTAGCCAACGCCAGCCGCTGATGTTGTCCTTGCGCAGCTCACGCTCGAACACCAGCGAGCCTTCGCGCACGCTGTAGTCGACGCCGAGGCTCTGGGGGACGCCGTTGAGGTAGACCTCGTATGGCTCGCGCATATCGCGCGGCAGCCTCACCTTGGATCTGGTCATCCTCGGCCCATTATGACCGGCGCTACCTGCGCGGGGCGCGGCGAACGCCGGTGCTTTGCGTAGCCTGCAGGGCGATGTCAACCCCCACAGCGCCGCCCGAGATCCCCTACGTGGTCCGCCGATCCGCCCGCGCCCGCCGTGTGCGCGTCAATGTGCATGCCCACAGTGGTGTCGAAGTGGTGCTGCCGGCCAGAGCACCCGATCGGGCTGCTGCTGTTGCCGTAAGCGAGTTGCGGCCGTGGATAGAGCGCCGGTTGGACGAGGCGCGCGAGGCCCTTGCCAGGGTTGCGGCGAGAGCCGGCACGGTGCCCTACCTAGGCACCTCGCTGGAGCTCGTCCCGGAGCCTGGTCGCGCGCGAGTGCATCGTGAAGGCGAGCGGCTGCTGGTGCCCGCGGATGATCCGCGTCTGGCGCTTGAGCGTTTCTTCAGGCGCTCCGCCCGCAGCGAGATAGCGCCACGCCTGGATCGCGCCACGGCTCTCGCCGGAAGCACGTACACGGGCCTGGACATCCGTGGGCAGCGCACTCGCTGGGCTTCATGCTCGGCCAGCGGGCGCATGAGCTTCAACTGGCGGCTGCTCTTGGCACCCGAGCGCGTACTCGAATATGTGGTCTGGCACGAGGTCTGCCACCTCGAGATCCTCGACCACTCGCCGCGCTTTTGGGCGCTCGTTGAGCAGCGCTGGCCCGGCTATCGCGATGACCGCGCGTGGCTCAGTCGCCACGGCGCGACGCTCGTGCTCTGATATTCAATGGCTGGCTGCTGTATAGCGATGGCTATACAGCACTCGCAGGGAGACATAACCCGACCTGCCTGCCTGGCTGTCTGCCCGAGCGATGGCCCCCGCAAAGCCCTCCTGATGGTGTTAGCTCAACTCCGCTGCTCGATGGGCACGTAGTCGAGGTCGCGGTCGCCCGTGTAGATCTGGCGGGGCCGTGCGATCTTCTGCTCTGAGTCCTCGACCATCTCCTTCCACTGGGCGATCCAGCCGCTGGTGCGCCCGATGGCGAACATCACGGGGAACATGGCCACGGGCAGGCCGAGCGCCTCGTAGATGAGGCCGGAGTAGAAGTCGACATTGGGGTAGAGCTTGCGCGAGGTGAAGTAGTCGTCGTCGAGGGCGCGCTTCTCGAGCTCGGTGGCGACATCGAGCAGGGGGCTCTTGCCGCGCACCTCAAAGACGTCGTCGAGGTATTTGCGGATGATTCGGGCACGGGGGTCGTAGTTCTTGTAGACCCTGTGTCCGAAGCCCATCAGGCGCTCGTTGCCAGCCTTGACGCCCTCCAGGAAGGCAGGGATGTTCTCTACGGACTCGATCCGTTTGAGCATCCGCAGGGCGGCCTCGTTGGCGCCGCCGTGGAGCGGTCCATACAGCGCGGCAACGCCTACTGCGACGGCCGAGTAG
>JASLDD010000002.1 GCA_030151725.1 Solirubrobacteraceae bacterium | reverse complement strand
AGCGGCGGGTGGCAGTGAGACCGTGCAGCAGCACGATCGCGCGACCGCTGCCGCTGCTCTGCTCGCCCGAGAGCAGAACCCCGCGCCCGCCCAGCGTCAACTCTTCTGCGCCGGCGGCGCTCAAGCGGGGACTGCTGCCAGGGCGCGGATCAGATCGGCGGAGTGCTCGGGCTGCTCCCAGAAGAACAGGTGCCCCACGCCGTCCAGGATCTCGAGCCGCGCGCCGGGGATAAGAGATGCAATCAGGCGCCCGTTCCCCACGGGCAGCATCTGATCCTCGGTGCCGTGGATCACCAGGGTGGGCATCTCGATCTCGTGCAGGCGCGACTGTGTGTTGTGCGCGAGGATGGCTTGGGCCTGAGCCATGATCACCATCGGCGAGACGGCCCGCCGCTGCGCGATCTCCAGGAAGCTCGCCCAGGCATCCTCATCGGCGGCCATGGCGGCGGAGACGTTAACCTCCCATCCCGTGCGAATGGCAAGCGCGCGGTCACCCGAGCTCATCGACTCGAACAGCCGCTGGATGACCTCGGGCGCGGCCTGCGAGCTGCCCTCGCCGCCACAGTAGGTGCAGCCGAGCGTCAGCGTGCGCACGCTCTCTCGATGTGCCAGCGCAAGCTCCTGGGCGATCATGCCGCCCATCGAGATGCCCAGCACGTGGGCCGAGTCGATCTCGAGCGCCGTCAGCAGCCCGTGAGCGTCTTCGGCCATCTGGGCGATGGTGACCTCTCCATTCAGCGGGGTGCTCTCGCCGATGCCGCGGTGGTCGTAGGCGATCACGTCGAAGTGCTCGTGAAGCCGATCCAGGAACGGCTCGCCCCAGTGAAGCGCCGTGCCGCTCATGCCCATGATCGCCAGCAGCGGCGGTCCGGAGCCGCTGCGTTCGCAGCTGAGCTCGATGTCGCCGACGGGAATGACGGGCACGGCTCGATCCTAGCGCTAGACGGGAAGCGCGAGCTGGGAGCGAGGGTCGTCATCCGCGCTGGACGACGCCGGGCCCGCCTCGGCGTGCTCGCCGGCTCTGCTGAGGCCGGCCACGCGCACGCCCAGCAGGCGTACGGGCCGCGGTGGTGAGTAGGCCTCGAGCAGCCTCAGCGCCTGCGCGGTTACGACGCGGGGGTCGCATGTCGGCTCGCCCACGCTGTGAGCGCGGGTCACGGTGGTGAAGTCGTCGAGTCGTACCTTGATGCCGATCGTGCGCCCTCGGCGGTCATGCTTGGCGAGGCTCGCACATAGCTCGCCCGCCATCTGCGCGAGGGCGGCACGTAGCTCGGCAGGGTCGCCCAAGTCGGTGTCGAAGGTGCGCTCGCGGGACTCTGAGACGACCTTGCGCGCGGCACCCACCACACCGTCGTGTTCGAAGCGCGCTCGTTTGCCCAGCTCGCGTCCGAGGTTGGGTCCGAAGCGCTCGATCAGCAGCTGCTCGGGCGCGGCGGCGAGGGCGGCAAGCGTGGTCAAGCCGAGCGCGGCCAGCCTGGCGGTCGTCTTGGGTCCGATCCCCGGCACGAGGCCAGGCGTCTCATTGCCAAAGCGCGCACAGGCCTGCTCGCGTGTCAGGGCCACGAAGCCGGCCGGCTTCTCAGCGTCGGATGCCACCTTGGCGACGAGCTTGTTGGGCCCCATGCCCACCGAGCACGTCAGTTCGGTTGCGGTCTTGATCTCAGTCACGAGCCGGCGCATGGCGGCGCGCGGCGAGAACAGGCCCTCCAGGTCCAGGTAGACCTCATCGAGCCCCACCACCTCGACGCGCTCCACATGGGAGCGCACGATCCCCATCACCTGCGCAGATGCCTCTCTGTAGGCGGGGAAGTCGGGTGGCAGGAAGATCGCCTGCGGGCACAGTCTCCTCGCGCGCGAGGCCGGCATGGCGGAGCCGACGCCGAAGCGGCGCGCCTCATAGCTCGCAGTGGTAACCACCGCACGTGGGCCGCTGCCTGAGACGACCACCGGCTTGCCGCGCAGCTCTGGATGGCGGCGCAGCTCGATCGAGACGTAGAAGGCGTCGGCGTCCAGGTGCGCGACGCGCAGGGACTCTGAGGTGGACACAGCTCTTCGAATCTAGCGCCGCCGGCGGCGGGGATGCGATCGGTCGACGGGCGTCACTATGTATGTATCGCGCATGATAACCTGCAATGACGCATGGGAACTTTGATTCAGATTCGGGATGTGCCAGATGATGTCCATCGCACTTTGAAGGCGCGGGCGGCCCTCTCCGGTGTGTCCCTTTCGGAGTATGTTCGGGGTGTGCTCGCCCGCACCGCGGGGCGGCCGACGCCGGCCGAGCTCTCCGAGCGCATAGCGGCACGAGGCGTCGTCGAGCTGGTCGAGTCAAGCGCGCAAGCAGTACGCGCCATTCGCGATCAAGGCGAGTGACGGTCCTCGACACCTCTGTCGTGGTCGACTTCCTCTTGGGAGCAGGAGTCGCTGGGAATGTTCGGGCACTCATGGACAACGAGGGCGAGCTCGCGGCTCCAGACCTGCTCGTATTCGAGGTCCTGGCGGTGCTGCGCAGAGAGGTGGCGCGCGGGGGTCTCTCGGAGGATCGGGCCGCGGGCGCAGTCTCCGATCTGGGCGATCTGCCCATCGAGCTGTTTCCAAGTCTGCCCCTCCGCCGGCGAGCGTGGGCACTGCGAGCCAACCTCACTGCAGGGGATGCTCTGTTCGTGGTCCTGGCCGAGCAGTTGGGTGAGCCGCTGGCGACAAAGGACAGCGCACTATGTGCGGAGGCGGCCAAGCATGCGATCGTCGAGGTACTGCAGCTGGGCTAGCCGATCTGACCCGGCGCCAGCAGCTCTCGCCGCGAGGCCACGCCAAGCTTGCGGTAGATGTGGCGGGCGTGGGTGCGCACCGTCTCAATGCTGATGCTCAGATCGGCCGCTATCTGGGCGTTTGAGCGCCGGCGCTGGAGCTCCGCCAGGACATCTGACTCGCGCGCCGTGAGCATGCCCGAGCCGGAGCCCTCGGGGCCGCGCGGAATCAGTTGCAGCCCGCGCGATGCAAGGTGGATGGCGTTGAGCACGTCGCGCTCCTCAGTGCTCTTGGCAAGACAGGCGGCGGCGCCAAACGCCAGCAGCTGGGCCGCCTCCACGCTTGATGCCCGGTCGGCCAGCAGCAGCAGGTGAGTGGCGGGATGGCGCGTAGTGAGCTCGCGCACCTCCACCGGGCTGCGCAGCAGTCCCGCGTCAAGGATCGCTACACGCGGGCGATGGCGACGCAGCGTGCCGGTCAGCTGGGCGGGCGACATGTCGCCGCGGATGAGCTCCAGGCTGGGGTCCTCTTCGACCAGGCCGCGCAGACCGCGAGCGAGCAGGTCGGGGAAGTCGCCAACGGCGACTGTGATGGCTGATGAGTCCGGCATGAGAGTCAGATCGTATCGACAGATCTGGACAAAAGGGTTATCTGCTTGTCACCCATCTATCACCCAAAGGCTCACCCCAAGATCACCCCTCAAAGGGGATCCGTTCTGACTCGTGGATAGGCAGATGTCTGCAATCGTCTAATGGGTAAGATTTCCGGGTCGAGAGGACGGGCCGGGACGAGGGGCCACGGAAGGTGCCGGGGCCGCTACCCATGGAACGGGAGAGGGGATTGGATGCGCAATAGAGGGGGGCCACAGATTGAGGGATCTGTGTGTGTTCGCGCGCGTCTCATCTCCCGGCCATGGGCGAGCTCGCTCGCGCTGCTCGTGCCCCTCGTCCTCGTGCTGGCGGCGGCGTTCCTGGCACCAGTCGGCCAGGCGCATACCCGCACGCCTGAAGAACAAGCCGCTAAGACCCAGTCCAGCGAAGAACGCGAAAACGGCGTCGTCCACATCACGTGCACCCAGGTCAGCTGGACGTTCAGGGGCTTTCCCAACCTGCCCGCCAACACCGTCACCGAGCGCCTCTCCATCGACCATCAGGCGGCGAGCTTCAAGACGTTCACCTTCGACGGTCCCGAAGGAACGGACGTGGACGCCATCAACGCACCCCCTGGGCCTGAAGGAGCCTGGTACCAGATCAGTGCACGGGCCAGGTGGGGGAAGACAAATGGCTTCCACGGCGCCTTCGCCATCCACACCAGGGTCAAATGCGCCGCCGCTCCTGCGCTTTCGATCCAGACCCTTCAGAAGATCGTCGGCTCGGGCGGCTCATTCACGAGCTCACCGCTGAGCGGCCCTGCGGGTCAGACCGTCCAATACGAGATCTCGGCCACCAATACCGGCAACGTCCCGCTGGGCCTGTCCACCTTCAACGACCCGCGCTGCGACGCCGGCACCTCCTCAGGCGGTCCGGTCAGTGCCCAGCTCGCGCCTGGAGCCTCCACCACATACAGCTGCACCCATCTCCTCAGCGCCGCCGACAGGGCGGCAGGCGGCTACTCGAATGCGGTGTCGCTGACCGCCACCCCGCCCGAAGGCGAAGGCTCATCCTTTGCGGCGGAATCGAACGTCGTCGTCGTGGAACTGCCGTCCTCTTCCACTGTCGGGGACGAACCAACGCCTCCGACCGCAACCACCACGACGACGACCATAACTGGCACCGTCTTCACCCTCCTGCCACCCACGCCAGCCTTGAAGACGCCTGCTCAGACGCCCAGTTCTGGGGTGCTCGCGTTTTCAGCAGTCGGCGTGCCGAGGCTGCGCGGTCCCCAGAGTTGCGTGCGCGGTCCATTCAAGGCGAGCTTGAAGGCCACAGGCGTGGCCGGCGTGACGTTCTACCTCGACGGCCACAAGCTCAAGCGTCTGACCGCTCACAACGCGCACAAGGGCGTGCTCAGCCTCACGATCGATCCGTCCAAGCTGAGCGCCGGCGCACATCGATTGCTGGCGAGGATCGTCATGGTCAAGGCGCCTGCGGCCGGCAAGGCTGTGACGGCGGCTCGCAGTGTGACCGTTCGGCGCTGTCGCTAGCGACCATCTCTTGGTTCACCGGCCGGCGTCCAGTCCACGGCAGGCGCCCTCTGCCTCTGCGCGTGAGCGTGTGCTCCCTGGAGGCGGACATAGTTAACTCACTTTCCGATCGCTGTATAACCATTGCGATACAGTGCTCGTCGTCGTAGAGAGAGCATCAGCTCCAGGGGATCGCGGACCTCTCCCGCAACGCTGTAAGACCATTGCTATACAGCAACTGTAGAGAGGCAACACGTCGAGGTGCCCCACACGGCCTGGCACCGACGAACGAGCGTCCTGGCGACCGCGCACCGCCCGCGCTGGAGTAGGCTTCAACAATGGACCTGACATTCAGCCCCAAAGAGATTGCCTTTCGCGACGAGCTGCGTACCTGGTTGTCAAACAACCAGCCGGACGCAGCCCCCACGGACGGTGGCGAGGACGCCCACTACAAGTGGCGCCGCGACTGGCAGCGGCGACTTTATGACGCGGGCTGGGCGGCTCCGGCATGGCCGACCGAGTACGGCGGGCGCGGCGCATCGCTGACGGAATCGGCGATCTACTTCGAAGAGATCGGGCGCGCCCGTGTGCCGATGGCGGCTAACGTGCTGGGCCTCTTGCTGGGTGGCCCGACGCTGATGGTGTGGGGCACGGACGAGCAGAAGGAGCGCTACCTCAGCCCGATCCTCTCGGGCGAGGAGATCTGGTGCCAGGGCTTCTCCGAGCCGGACGCCGGCTCGGACCTCGCGTCGCTGAAAACGAAGGCGGTCAAGGACGGCGACGAGTGGGTCGTGACGGGGCAGAAGGTCTGGACGAGCGGCGCGCAGTTCTCGAAGTGGTGCATGCTCGTCGCGCGCAGCGACTCGGAGGTGGCGAAGCACAAGGGCCTGACGTACTTCATGATGGACATGGAGCAGGACGCCGTGCAGGTCCGCCCGCTGCGGCAGATAACCGGGGAGGCGGAGTTCAACGAGCTGTTCA
>JASLDD010000246.1 GCA_030151725.1 Solirubrobacteraceae bacterium | reverse complement strand
GCCGTACTCGTCGCATTCGAGAAGATCGGGCCCTGGGGACGCAGCACGAGGCTGGTAACCGCGGGTGTCCTGGTCGTGCTCGCAGCCGCGATTCTCGCCGTACCACACGACGTCCCGGGGTTTGTCATGCCGGGCGCCTCTGCCTCACCCCACATGATGAAGACCATGAGGTAAGGCAGCTCGACCCTTCGCAGCATCAGCCGATTTTCAGGAGCCGTTGTTCGTGTATGCCTGGTAGGGACGGCAAGGCTCGTTGCGCAGGCTCGGGCACGCCGGTAGCGTCGTGGGCACCGAGACCCCCGGCACGATCGGGAGGATCAGGCTCGAGGGCATCGTGGACGAGAAGGCGATCGACTCCGTCGCACTGCTGCCCGCCGGCTGAGTCTGTTCGAATGACCAAATCGGCTGCGTGCCGTTGGGTGCCGAGATAGTGACCCTGATCCGCGAGCCCGCGCGATAGGCATGGCCCTCGAAATACAGAGGAATGACGACGGGGACGAACTGATCCGCGGGCATCGGTTCCACGTCAGAC
Organism: Solirubrobacteraceae bacterium; assembly: GCA_030151725.1. Taxonomy (GTDB): domain Bacteria; phylum Actinomycetota; class Thermoleophilia; order Solirubrobacterales; family Solirubrobacteraceae; genus Palsa-744. The sequence continues at coordinate 3,997 of JASLDD010000246.1, read as the reverse complement.
GCCAGCATCGTGGAGATCGGCTGCAGCAGAGTCGGTTTTTGCTTGAGGATATTCTGCGAGCTGGTTGCCAGCTTGCGCTCGCTCGCTCGGATCCAGCCGTTTTGGACAAACGTCTCGTTGCCGTCTGGACGCACCTCACTGACGGTCGCCTGGAGATCCACATCCGGCGTCGATGACTTCACCCAGAGGTGGACCGCGCCTCCACCGATCGCAGTCGTGTTAGTCGTGAGCGGCGCCGACACATAGGACACGGCAGAGCCCGCCGACGGCTGGGGCCAGTTCCATTCCCACTGCGACGCATTGCCCCACAGGCCTCCCCCGCCGGTGTTGGGTCCGAAATCCGTCAACGGCGTGGCATTTGCGTCGGAGATATAGGAGTCGACCCCTTCGGTGCTTGGCTGCTTTTCATTGAGGCTGCCACCCGACCCCACATACCAAGTCCGAGCCTTTGTGCCGGGGATCGGGAACTTTGAGAACGACTGTTCGAACCCCGGATATGGATCGCCGGCGGTCGTGCTGCCTGTAGGCGACGTTCCTGCGCCGCTGTCGAACAGCACACGAACCTCAGGGAGCGCTTCAAAGGCTGACAGCGCCGATTCGTATGTCGGCTGCAACTGGATTGGGTCCGCCGGAAGCGTCACAACGTCTGTTTTCGGGAGCCCCATCGCTTCCTGATAGATGATCGGCGCAGCGGCCCGGACGACCGCCTGATTGACGATCGGCGCCTGGTGTGCGACATACAGCTCCAAAAAGTCGTACAGCCGGTTGTACGTATACGGATCGAGCGAGTCGATGTGGGCGCCGTTGGTGAACGTGAACCACTTGCGGTCCGTGCCCGTGAAGTGCTGAGCCAGGTCGGCGCAATGCCCACCGGTCTGCTCGTCCTCCCATTGGCAGGCCAGGAACGTCGGCACGTCGATCTTGTGCACGAACGTGACCGGGTCGAGTTCGTCGGCCACCGAGGGGTTGTACGTCGCGTTTTCTCGAATCTTTTCCATCAGATTGTTGGCCTCTCCGTGGAGGGCCTGGTTGGCCGCGCACGTCTGATCCCCTTCCTGAATTCGTTCGTAGGCCCAGTGTTGGCCATTGGTGGGACCCGCCGGTTCGGCGTTCTGCTGGCGCTCTTCAGCCCATGCCACCGCGAACCCCGTGTTCAGGATGCCGCCCGGGTAGAGCGTCGTCGCCGTCGCGTCGATCGTCGACAGCGGTGCAATCGCCTCGAGGTCCGGCGGACGCAGTTGCGCCGTGAACAGCTGGCTGATCGCGCCGTAGGAGATGCCAAGCATTCCCACCTTGTTGCCCAGCACCCATGGCTGGTGGGCGATCGTCTCGATCACGTCATAGCCGTCGAGGTTCTGCATGTGTTCGAAGAAGTCATAGGCACCACCCGAGCAGCCCGTGCCTCGCATGTTTACATCCACCACGGCGAATCCCATCAGGTTGGCAAGTACGGCAATGCCGTTTTCCGGGCCGGCTGGATCCGCGTATCCGTAGCCCGAGTACTCGATCAGTGTCGGGTATGGAGGCGTGTAGCTCGGCGTCGGCACACCCGGCTGCGGGAACGTCGGGAAGTGGAAGCTCGATGGCACTCCTGGCTCCCCCGCGGGACTGGTCGGCGGGTGCACGTCGATCGACAGCTGGGTGCCATCACGGGTCGTCAGGTACGTGTATCCGTTGTCGGGAATCGACTGGCTGTAGATACTGGGATCCCACGGCGCCGCAGCGTCCGAGTGAACGACGATCGGGGCGGACGTTTCCCCGGTGGAGGCCACGCTCACCCGATATCCTTTCCCCGGCTTGATTTCCCGAAACAGCACCCCGCCGAGCGCATCCGCGCTCTGAGTGGACACAGTCGCGCCCTTGGAGCTCAACAGTGACACCTGCGCGCCCGGGCCCACTCCGGTGACGTAGACCTGTTCCGCGCTCCCCTGCGCCGTAAAGGCCGAAGCACTCGCTGCCGACACCAGCCAGACAACCGTCGCAAGCGCAGCGCCGATACCCAGCCGATGACTCCTGCGCGCAGGCCTCGCCTCCGAGCGCCAACTCTCTCCGCCCGCTCCCCGACGATCTCTGTTTTCCCACTTGACAGGCTGCATCTCTCCCCCCTCCCGCGCCCACATGCGTTGACTAGCCCAGCCCCACGCTGGAATGCACCCGTATTTACCCCTGAACGCCTCCGCTAAACCTGCGGTGGGACGCATCGAACTCACAATCGCCGCCGGTGAACCTGGCCGACTCGAGGGGCGGCGGCACCCGCGGGCGCCCCAAGGGCTCGTGCGGACACTAATAGCCCGTCAACCTAATAGCCCCTCAACCGCTTCCAAGCGTCCGCCTGAGCTCGGTTCCGCCGAAGAATCCTTTTGGCGGGATCAGTCTCTCATTCGACACCTGACACTCCAATGTCGTACGAGAGGCGCTCCTGATGATCACCACCGCACTGCGCAGAACGTCCAGCCGGATGGCCATGTTGATCCTGGTCGTGATGAGCGCGCCGACACCCGCCTCGGCAGCGCCATCCATCACATTCAAAACCAAGGCTTTGCCTATCCCTGGACTCCCCGGCACCGGCAACATCCTCGGAGCCGGCGCTGCAATTCAAGTCGAATACACGATCTCGGGCACCGAATACGGCGGCTTTCCACCTCCGCTCACTGGGGTCAAGTTCTTCGCACCGCGGGGGGCAAAGCTGCATCCGGAAGGATTCGCCAGCTGCGCTGCAACCACCGTCGAACAGAGTGGGCCCGCGCAATGCCCGAAACGGTCGTTTGCTGGTCCCCGGGGCTCCGCCAGTGGCGTCGTCAGCTTTGGCGGCGAACGCGTACCCGAGACGCTGTCCGTCCAGCCGCTATTCGTTCCAGACGGCAGTCTCGAGTTCTATCTCGAAGGCCACACGCCCGTCTCCGTTGAAATCCTCTCTACCGGCCACATCCTCGACGCGGCCCCTCCGTTCAGCTTGGAGGTGCTCGATGAAGTGCCACTCATCGAAACAGTGCCTGGGGCACCCGACGCCTCCACAGAGACGATCAACGTCCAGGTCGGCGCCGCATACAAGCACGGCAAGCAGACCATCTCTTACGTCCGCGTGCCTGCCAGCTGCCAGAGGGCAGGGCTTTTCGTGAGGACGGAACTGAGCTTTCTCGGAGGCGCAACCGCACAAGCGTCCTACGAGATGCCCTGCCCCAAAAGAGGGACCGCGACTCGAGGCAGTAGGTGAATCCTTTCTGCAACCCCCGGCCTCTTATCCACAGCCGGCAACCCCATCGTCGCCAGAGGCGATGATCATCTCGACCTGGGGGTCATTATGAGCGTCATCTATCTCGTCGCAGCAGCAGTCCTCATATGTGTCTGCATCGTCTTCATCAGACGGAGCCGCTCCCGTGGCTGACACCCCGAGTCCAACCGCGTGGTCTTGGCCCACCGAGCAGGTCGTGAGCGCCGCCCAGCAGGGAGACCCCCTTGCGATCACCACGCTCGTCTCAGGCTCTCATGCCCATGTGCGGCGGTTTGCCCGAACGCTCTGCTCGACACCCGAGGATGCAGAGGATGCCGCCCAGGAGGCACTGATCGTCCTCTTTCGGAGGATTGGCACCCTGCGCGCCACCGCGGCCTTGGGATCTTGGATGTTCCAGATCGTGCGCAACGAGTGCATCCGCAGATCTCGGATCGCGTTTCAACGACCAATCTCATCTCACGCCGTCGCGCCCTCCGCGGAGGATGCAGCACTCGCTCGCATGGAGATCGAACGGATCGTCGACTGCATCGCTGCGCTGCCCCCCGAGCAGCGCGCTGTGCTCGTACTCCGCGATATCCAAGGGCAATCGGGCTCAGCGACAGCGCACGCCCTCGGTCTCAGCCGTGCCGCCATGAAGTCACGGCTGCACCGCGGCCGCCAGACGCTTCGCAAGCAGCTCCTCGTTCCTCCACACCCCATTGAGCACGGACGCGCTGAGGATGTCTGAGAGCGACCGAGGCGTCTTTGCCAGCAGCTCTCTCGCGC
>JASLDD010000195.1 GCA_030151725.1 Solirubrobacteraceae bacterium | reverse complement strand
ATCCCTGAATGCAGTTCGGCGGTCAACGTCGCCGAAAACGCATACAACTATTACGCGAACGAGTACCACACCATTGCCAACGGGACGATTGTCAGAGTGGCTAACGGACCAGAGAGCGGTCTCATTGGGCGCGTTGTCGGGGGGGTGCTCTTGGGTTTTCTCACCTGCGAAGGGATCCCTGAATGCAGTTCGGCGGTCAACGTCGCCGAAAACGCATACAACTATTACGCGAACGAGTACCACACCATCGCGGACGGCACCTTCGTCCGGGTCGCCGACGGCCCGCTAACGGGGCTAGTCGCCAGAGCTGCCGGCGGGGCGCTTCTGGGTCTGACCACCTGCGCGCCTCTAGGCGAATGCACCGGCCTGGTAAACGTCGCTGAAAACGTGTTCACCTGGTACTCAGCCGAACACCCAAAGCCGGCTGACGGCACAGTCGTGGAGGGACTGCCGTCCGAAACCTACTGGCAGTTTCTTAATGGCGAACGGCAGGCGGTATCCGCAAGCGAGGGAGCAGTTGCGGTAGACGACGCCACGCTGAGCGCCTTTCCGGTGATCCGGCCACCCGGCCCTACCCAGACCCCGAAGCCGGCGCCCGTGGTGGACGTTCTCTCTGCGATCGAACGCAAGCCAGCAGGCGAACTCCGAGCTTCACTTGCGACCCGCTCCCTGTTCGCGAGTCTGACGGGACGGATGATCCTGAAAGTCCGATGCCCGCCAGGCGCCGGAAGCTGCAGGGGAACGATCACCCTCCGTAGTGCCGGCACCTCGTCTGCCGGGGCCGGCAAGCGGAAGGCCGGGTCCATGGTGTTGGCCGTTGCCCACTTCCAGGTCCCAGCCGGTGCCACTGCGCCCGTTGGGCTACGCCTCTCCGTCAGGGCACGTCGTCTGCTCGCGGACTCCCATGTCTTCCGCGCTCGAGCGACGATCATCGTTCACGAGGCGACGGGCGTGCTCTACACCACGCAAGCCGGCGTGACCATCCACCGGGCCAAGAAGCACTAGGTCGTCGTCGTTGCCGCCGGGGGCAACGCAAGTTGGCTGTACGACGCGCCATCCAGCCCAGGCAGCTACCTCGACAGCCTTCGACCACAGGATGATCGAGCAAACACCGCATGTCTCCAAAGGTCTTGAAACCCCGTAGGATTCCTGAACGAAGTGCGGGAAAGCTCAATGAGTGGGGAGGAGGGGAGTGGCCAGAGGCAAGACCAGTCGCGCGATGGCGCGTATCGGTGTTGAGGCGAGATCCACACCGAGCACACCATCCTCCTCAGCAGGAGGACCGCTGATCACCCGTCGCACCCTGCTGCAGAGAGCCGCCGGCCTCGGCGTGGCCGTCTCCACGATGGGCGCCCTTGACCTCGTTGCATTGATGCCCCAGCGGGCGGCGGCAGCCACCAAGAAGCTGCCCGAAATCCAGTTTCAGATCGAAAAGTACCTGCCGCCGGCCTTCAAAGCCGAAGGCGTGCGCGTCCGCCTGGGCCCGCTCTACACGACCTTCGCCACGATTGCCCTCACCCGCACGCCAACCGCGTCAGATCAGGCCACGCTCACACACGCGCTGGCGCAGATCGAGGCAAGCTTCCCATTCAGCCCCAGCGGCATCTTCACCACCGTCGCCTACGGCATCCCCTACTTCGAACGCCTGCCCGGGGGGATGAGCGGAGCGCTCGTCGCCGGCCACATGCCCAAGCTGGCCGCCGAACCGCAGCGCTTCGTCCTCGAGGAGGCCGTGCCCGCACCCACGGACGTCTCCTCGCAGAACCCCAATGTCAGCAAGCAGCGCTTCAACGTGGCAGTGCAGATCGAGTCAAACGACATGCTCGTGACGCTGCGCAGCGACTCCTCCACCAACATCGACGAAGTCCTCGCCTGGCTCACCGGTGAAAGCTCGACCCTGGCCGGCCAGCAGGTCGGCAACTCGGGACTTGGCGGCCTCATGAGCGTGACCTCGCGGCGGCTGATGTTCGTGCAGGAGGGCCTGCCGCGCAAGATCGCCGAAGAACACGCTCTGCCCTACGCCGAAACGATCAGCCCGCAGTCGCCCATGTGGATGAGCTTCATCTCCTCGCAGGTGGGGAGCAGCGCTGCGCCCGCCGCCGTCACGTTCGCCGGCAACAAGTCCGCCAAGCTCACAAACGCCCGCGCCGGCGACTACTTCGGCCATGGCTCGATCCAGCACCTCTCCCACCTGATCCAGGACCTCCAGCAGTTCTACGAACGGCCCAACGAAACCTACGTCAGGCGCGTGGCCTCCATGTTCGGCTCAAACCCGCTCCCCAGCCAGGGCTACCAAGATCAGTTCACCAACGGCGGCGGGCCCGTGTTCCTGCCCAACACGTTCAGCAGCCCCGAAAGCGCCGCCCATGAAGCCGAAGGCACCACCGCCTTCGATCATCAGCACCACCTTGCGCACACCACCGCCCTGCAGCGCTCGAGCCGGGCCGCCGACAACAAGCCGCTGCACATCCGCGCCGACGGTCCCGGCTTCGACTCGCTGGACGTCCCCGGCGGCTCTCAGCAGCCCAAGCTGCACTTCTCCATGTTCGTCCCCACGGCCGACTTCTTCCGCACCATGCGCACCAACCAGGCATCCCTCGACCTCGCCCAGCGCTACAACGTTCCCACTCAGAACCTCGGCATCGAGCGCTTCATCACAGCCACCCGGCGCCAGAACTTCCTCGTGCCGCCCCGGCGCACCCGCGCCTTCCCGCTCATCGAGCTGACGTGAGCAGCGGTCCGCGGCAGACCGCCATCAGGTCCGCCGCCTCCTCGATCGGCTCCTTCGCCAGGAAGAAGTCATCCGTTGTAATCGTCTGGGCGATCGGGCTGGGGTCCACGCGCCAGCGCGACAGCATCAGGTCGTAGAGCAGCTGGCGCATCCTCCGCGGCACAGCCCGGCGCACTCGCAGCGGGTCAACCGCCAGCAGCTTCGCCAGCTGCTCCAGCTCGACGGCGTGGAATGCCTCATAGCGTGGCGATCCGAACAGCCCATACATGCGCACATGGGCGAAGTGCCGGCTGCACAGCTGCCTGAGCTCCTTGGGGTCGAACTCGATGTAGTGGTAGGGGTCGATGATCTCATCGGGGCGCCCGAACGTCAGCCGGTTGGGCGTCACCCACACCGCCACCCCATTTGGCACCAGCACCCGCGCCGCCTCCGCCAGCACGGCATCGGGGTTGGGTACGTGCTCCACCGAGTGGGCCGAGATGACCGACGCGAACGACCCTCCGTCGAAGGGCAGCGCGCGCATGTCCGCCAGCACCGTCTCGCGATCCTGGCCCTCGAGCGCCGCTGCGCTGATGTCGACTCCCACGGTCTCCCGTGGCTCCAACAGCTCGAACGAGTGCCCGATGCCGCAGCCGAGGTCGAGCACACGGCCTGAGGGCAGCATCTGCGCCGCTTCCCGGTAGGCCGCCACATGGCGCTGCCAGGCCGGGTTGAACCCGCCCTCTGCGGTCGTCGCCCGCTCGCCTGTGATCGTCTCAGGCATCGCTTGAGATCTCGCTAGCCCTCCGCACGGGCCATAGCTAACACGGCCTCAGCGCACCCCACAGCCACATGCCCCAAACACCCCATATAGGCAGGCACGGACTGCCCTTCCGGGATCCCGCACGTCTCTCACTCGCCGGCTTCGCAGCCATGGCGGTGGGCCCACGCGTGCGCGCGCTCCAGCCCGCCGGGAGTGGGGTGGACTACTGCCGCTCTTCAGTATTTGCCACCTTGTGCCGAAAGAACACCGGATGGACCTCGATGCCAGAACCCGGGAGCCCCTTGCCCTGAGCCTTGCGCCCTTCGCGGCCGCGGCGGCGCTTGCGTGGGTCACGGTGATCGTGGGCACGTCCATGGACTGGAAGCTCTATGCGGCTTCCACGGTGCTGCTGGTCGTCTCGGGCACGCTCGTGGCGCTGCGCGGCAAGGCTGCGTGGAGCGTGCGCTTCGGCGGCACGCTCGCATCGCTTATCTTCCTGGCGGCCGTGGGCATGCTGCGCAACTCAGCCGGCGGCAGCACATCGGGGGCGGCGATCC
>JASLDD010000194.1 GCA_030151725.1 Solirubrobacteraceae bacterium | reverse complement strand
CGACTAGTGGCGACCAACACGCCTGCCGTCGTGGCGCCCGCCGAGCCACTCGCGCCCGGCGCCACCGAGGAGGTCGTGGTGCTCGACTACGGCGGGCAGTACTCGCAGCTGATCGCACGCAGGGTGCGCGACTGCGGGGTGTTCTCTGAGCTCTTGCCGCACCATGTTCCGCTGGAGGAGATCGCCAGGCGCAAGCCGCGCGGCATCATCCTCTCGGGTGGGCCCGCGTCGGTGTATGCGGAGGGCGCGCCGCCACTGGATAGAGGCCTGCTGGAGTTGGGCGTCCCGGTGATGGGCATCTGTTACGGCATGCAGCTGCTCGTGCACACGCTGGGTGGCAGGGTGGAGGAGGCGGAGGTGGGCGAGTTCGGCCGCTCGGACCTGCTGGTCTCCGATCCAGGGGTGCTGCTCAAAGGGATGCCCAAGGAGCAGACGTGCTGGATGTCTCACCGCGACACCGTCTACGAGGCGCCGCCGGGGTTCAAGGCGCTGGCGTCCTCGAGCAGCTCGCCGGTGGCGGCGGTGGAGGACGCCGAGCATCAGATCTACGGCATCCAGTTCCACCCCGAGGTCGTCCACACCCCATACGGGCAGGAGATCCTCACGCGCTTTTTGACAGAGGTGTGCGACTGCGAGCCCACGTGGTCGGCGGCGTCGATCGTGGAGGAACAGATCCGGCGCATTCGCGAGCAGGTGGGCGACGGCAGCGTGATCTGCGGCCTCTCGGGCGGCGTCGACTCCTCGGTGGCTGCGCTGCTGGTGCACAGGGCGGTGGGCGAGCAGCTGACGTGCGTGTTCGTGGACCACGGCCTGATGCGCAAGGACGAGGGCGAGCAGGTGGTCAAGACGTTCCGCGACACGTTCAAGGTGCCGCTGGTGGCGGTGGATGCGGAGACGCGCTTCCTGGACAAGCTCAAAGGGGTGACGGAGCCGGAGGCCAAGCGCAAAGCGATCGGCGCTGAGTTCATCAGGGTCTTCGAGGAGGAGGCAGGGAGACTTGCGGGGGCGAGCGGGGGAGAGGACGCCCGCTTCCTGGTCCAGGGAACTCTGTACTCCGACGTGATCGAGTCCGGCGGCGGGACGGGTGCGGCGACGATCAAGTCCCACCACAACGTGGGCGGCCTGCCCGACGATCTGCAGTTCGAGCTGGTGGAGCCGCTGAGAGCGCTTTTCAAGGACGAGGTTCGCGCGGTGGGAGCCGAGCTGGGGCTGCCCGAGCGCCTGGTGTGGCGCCAGCCCTTCCCCGGCCCCGGCCTTGCCATCCGCGTGGTGGGCGGCGAAGCGACTAAGGAGCGCCTGGACGTGCTGCGCGAGGCCGACCACATACTGCAGGAGGAGATCCGCAAAGCGGGCCTCTACCGCGAACTGTGGCAGTCCTTCTGCGTGCTGCCCGACGTACGCACAGTGGGCGTGCAGGGAGACGAGCGCACCTACGGATACGTGGTCGTCGTGCGCGCTGTGACGAGCGACGACGCCATGACAGCCGACTGGGCTCGCCTGCCCTACGACCTGCTCGAGACGATCGCTTCACGCATGATCAACGAGCTGCGCGAGGTCAACCGGGTGGTGCTTGACATAACGTCGAAGCCGCCAGGAACCATCGAGTGGGAGTAACTCAGGCGGCTCAGGTGGACGCCTGCTCGCCCCTGGCTGTGTCCTCGTTCGCTCATGTGCAAAGCACATTTCGCTCGCTGCGTCCTTGCCAGGAACGACCAATCGTCCCCCTGAGTGCTTGGTCGGAGTCGTTTTTTGGGAGACGCTTTCGCGTGTCCCTCCACCAGCCGTAGCAGCGCCGGTCACCGCAGCTGTCGTGTTGCGTGCGGAGTGAGCTTGGGTGGGGTCGTCTCGGATTCGCGCCCGGGCGAGGTCGGGCGTTATGTTCCACGTGTGGGCGCCGAGTCTCGCGTTGTATGGATGCCGGGTGGGGTGCGCACCGAGGTCCGTCTGGGCTCGGAGGACACGGATGGCGCGTTTTGCATGCTGGTGGATGAGCCGCCGGCCGGGTGGTCGCTGCCGGCTCATCTGCATCGGGATGCGGCCGAGACGATCCACATTGTGGAGGGCGAGTTCGAGATGGACGTCGAGGGCGTCGGATCGCGCCTGTTGCCGGGGGACACCATTCATATCCGGCGGGGTCAGGTTCATTCGGGCGCCAACGTGGGTCCCGAGACAGGTCGTCGGATCGTGCTGTTCAGCCCGGCAGGGATGGAGCGGTTCTTCCTCGAGGCGGGCGTGAACGGGCCCGAGGAAAGGATTGACCTTGCGGACGCGCTGGCGAGCGCGACTCGCCACGGCTGGGAGTTCATCGCGGCCCGCTGATCGACTCAAGAGCGCGAGCCGAAACGTCTCGCCGCGAAGAGCGACGACATGGCCTATGATGCATCCAGCGCCGCGCTCTCGCGTGGCCTTTTTCACGTTATGGCTCCCTCGACAAAGACCTACGTAGCAAAGCCGACCGATCGCGAGCGCAATTGGCTGATCGTCGACGCCAACGGCAAGACGCTCGGCAGGCTGGCGACGCAGATCGCAGACGTGCTGCGCGGTAAGCGCAAGCCGGAGTACACCCCGCACATCGACACGGGCGACTTCGTGGTTGTGATAAACGCGGCGAAGATCCACGTGAGCGGCAACAAGCGCCAGGACAAGCGCTACTACCGTCACTCGGGCTACCCGGGAGGGCTGCGTTCGCGCACCTTCGAGGAGATGCTCAACCGGCGTCCCGAGGAGATCATCCGCCTGGCCGTCAAAGGCATGATGCCCCGCAACCGCCTCGCGCGTAAGCAGATAACGAAGCTCAAGATCTACGCCGGGCCCGAGCACCCGCATGTGGCCCAGAACCCGCAACCTTTGGAGATCGAGGCCTGATGGCCGACGAGGAGACACCCGAGACAGGCGAGGAGCAGTCCGCCGAGCAGCCCCAGCATGCAGTGCCCTCCGAGGAGGCGACCGAGATCGCCGGCTCCGCCGAGGATGCCGCTCTGGAGGCAGCGCAGGAGGCCCAGGAGACTCCGGGCGGTCTGAGTGCACCCGAGCCGGCCGTGGCGCACGCCGGCGGCGAGGGCCACGCCGTTCCGACCGAGGATGCAATCGAGATCGCCGGCTCCGCCGAGGATGCGGCACTCGAGGCCGCGCAAGAGGCTGAGGAGGACGAGGAGGAGCCTGCTCCGCGCGAGAAGCCCGCGGTGCCCGGCGCCCACCTCGAAGTCGACATCGTCCCCGAGGGCGTGGACCCGTTGGGCGGCGGCGAGCAGTACGTGGATCGCTATGCGGTCGACGAGGATGGCGAGCAGCCCGAGCAGGCAGGCGAGGACTCCCAGGAGGAGGTGCTCGCGCAGCCGATCGCAACGGCGGCGATCGACCTGGCATCCGGCGCGCGCTATCGCGCCACGGGCAAGCGCAAGACGGCCATCGCCCGCGTGACGCTGCGACCGGGCACGGGCAGCTACCTGGTCAATGGGCGCACCCTGGAGGAGCACTTTCCGCGGCTCACGCTTCAGCGCAACATCCGCCAGCCCCTGGAGACGGTGGGCTTTGAGGAGCGGATGGATGTGGTCGCAAGACTTCACGGCGGCGGCATCTCCGCCCAGGCAGGCGCGCTGCGCCACGGCGTCTCGCGCGCACTGCTGGAGGCCGACCCGAACCTGCGCGGTGAGCTCAAGCGCAGAGGCTTCCTCACGCGTGACTCGCGCGCCAAGGAGCGCAAGAAGGCCGGTTTGAAGAAGGCGCGCAAGAAGCCGCAGTTCTCGAAGCGCTAGTCGTATCTTCACGGGGGAGAACATGGCCCGCAAGCTGTTCGGGACCGATGGCGTTCGCGGCGTGGCAGGGGAGTTCCTGACCGCCGAGCTCGCGCTCGCGCTTGGACGGGCGGCCACACGGCGCACGGGCGCGGAGCGCCCGCAGGTCCTGATCGTGCGCGACACCCGTCAGTCGGGCGAGATGTTGCAGGCTGCGCTCGCCGCCGGCGTCAGCGCGGCCGGGGGGGACGCTCTGCTCGGAGGCGTGCTGCCGACGCCGGCCGCGCCCCTGCTGATCGGGCGCTACGGCTTCGATCTCGCGGCAGTGCTGTCGGCCTCGCACAACCCCTACCAGGACAACGGCATCAAGTTCTTCGCAGCCGACGGCTACAAGCTCTCCGATGAGGACGAGCTGGCGATCGAGCGCGATCTCGAGCTGGGCACTGAGGCAATCGGTGTACAGGACTCACCGCCGGCGGCGATCGGTCATGTCCGCGAGCTCCGAGGCGCGCCCGAGGACTACCTGCGCGAGCTGCACACGCGCTTTGCCGGCCTTGACCTCAGCGGCGTTCACGTGGTGCTCGACTGCGCCAACGGCGCCACCTACCAGGTGGCTCCCGAGATCTTCAGGCGCCTGGGAGCCACGGTGTCGGTGTTCGCGGACACGCCTGACGGGCGCAACATCAACTCCAACTGCGGCTCTACGCACATCCAGGGCTTGGCCGAGCGGGTGGTAGGGGAGGGGCATGAGATCGGCTTTGCGTTCGACGGCGACGGGGATCGCATGCTGGCGGTGGACGGTCGCGGCGAGGTAGTCGACGGCGATGAGCTGATGGCGCTCAGCACCTTGCACCTGCGCGACACGGGACGCCTGAGCGGCAACGGCGTGGCCGTCACGGTGATGACCAACTACGGCTTTCACGCGGCCATGAAGCGCGAGGGCGTGGAGGTGGCCATCACCCAGGTCGGGGATCGCTACGTGCTGGAGGAACTTCGCGCGCGCGGGTGGACGCTCGGGGGCGAGCAGTCGGGGCACATCATCGACATGGGCTTCAACCGCACGGGCGACGGCATTGCAAGCGCGCTGCTGACGCTGGAGGCGCTGGGCGGGCGCAAGCTGAGCGATCGCGACGCCATGAGCAAGCTCCCGCAGCGGCTGGTCAACGTGCGCGTGCGCGACCGCGGTGCGCTCGATCGTGCCCAGGAGGTCGATGTGGCGGTCCGCGATGCCGAGCGCGAGCTCTCAGGGCGTGGGCGGGTGCTGGTGCGGCCCAGCGGCACCGAGCCGCTCGTGCGCGTGATGGTCGAGGCTCCAACCGATGAGGAGGCGCAGGAGGTGTGCGGACGGCTGGTGGCTTTGGTCGAGCGCGAGCTCGGCTGACCCGCGGCCGGCGCGTCGCGGGTCGCTGATATCTTCGACCGGGTGTGCGGGATCGTTGGCTACGTGGGCAGGCGTCCGGTTCAGGAGCTGCTGCTGGCGGGCCTGGCCAAGCTCGAGTACCGCGGCTATGACTCGGCGGGCATATCGGTAATCGCCGAGGAAGGCATCGAGGCGGTACGCGCTGTGGGCAACCTCAGCGCTCTGCGCGCCAAGCTCGAGAAGAACGCCGCCGCCACGGGGGGCGGGGTGGCGCTCGCGGAGCGACCCGCGACGACTGGCATCGGTCACACGCGCTGGGCGACGCACGGGCGGGTGAGCGAGGAGAACGCCCACCCCCACTACGACACGGGCGACCGCGTGCACGTTGTCGTCAACGGCATCGTCGAGAACTACATGGCGCTCAAGGACCGTCTGGCCGCGCAGGGCAGCGTGTTCACCTCCGAGACCGACGCCGAGGTGATCGCGCACTTGATCGCGGACCTCTACGACGGTGACCTCGTGGAGGCGGTGCGCTTGGCCTACGCGCAGCTCGAGGGCCACTACGCGTTCGTGGCCATGAGCGCCGAGGAGCCCGAGCTGCTGGTGGGCGCGCGCAAGGAGTGCCCGCTGATCGTGGGCCGGGGCGACGGTGAGCAGTTCGTGGCCTCCGCCGTGCCGGCCTTCCTGGCTGAGACCAGGCGCGTGCAGTTCGTGGAGAACGGCGAGCTTGTGGTCCTACGCCCCGAGGGCGTCGAGATCATGACCGCCGACGGCGCACTGGTGAATCGTCCCGAGCACACGGTCGACTGGGATGAGGAGACCGCCGAGAAGGGCGGCTATGAGACATTCATGCTCAAGGAGATCCACGAACAGGCGGATGCCGTCGCAGACGCAATCTCAGACCGCACAGCGCGAGGAGACGGCGTTGACCTGCAGGAGGAGGGCGCCTTCGACGAGTCGGTGCTGGCGGATGTCAAGCGGGTCGTGATCGTCGCCTGCGGCACCTCCTACCACGCGGGCCTCATCGGCCGCTACGCGATCGAAGAGTGGGCGCGGGTGCCTGTGGAAATGGATATCGCCTCCGAGTACCGTTATCGCAACCCGGTCGTGGGACCAGGAGACCTGGTCCTCGGCATCACGCAGTCGGGCGAGACCGCCGACACGCTTGCCGCGATGCGCCTAGCGCGTGAGCGTGGCGCGCGAGTGCTCGCGGTCACAAACGTGATGGGCTCGCAGGCCACGCGCGAGTGCGACGGGGCGTTGTTCACCCGGGCTGGGCTCGAGATCGGGGTTGCGGCCACGAAGACGTTCCTGTGCCAGGTGGCGGTCATGTACCTGCTGGCGCTGCGCCTGGCCGAGCTGCGGGGAACGATCGAGCCGGTGCGGCTGGCTGCGCTGGTCGGAGAGGTCAAGCGTCTGCCGCACTGCATCGATGAGGTGCTGGCGGTCGTCGAGGAGCAGGTGCGCCCGATCGCCGAGGCCTACTGGCAGAGCGAGTTCTTCCTCTACATCGGCCGCCATGTCGGCCTGCCGGTGGCTTTGGAGGGAGCGCTGAAGCTGAAGGAGATCTCCTACATCGCCACCGACGCCTATGCGGCAGGGGAGATGAAGCATGGCCCGATCGCGCTGCTGGATGACTCCACGCCGGTCGTGTGCGTGGCCACGGACTCGCCGGTGCTCGAGAAGGTGATCTCCAACATGCAGGAGGTGCGAGCCCGCGGCGCACAGGTGATCGCGCTCGCCACAACGGGCAACGAGCAGCTGGCGCGCCAATGCGACGCGCTGATCGCGCTGCCGGTGATCGACTGGATGCTGCAGCCGATGCTCGCCGTGATCCCGCTTCAGGTGCTCGCCTACGAGATCGCCAGGCGCCGCTCGCTGAACGTCGATCAGCCACGCAACCTGGCCAAGACGGTGACCGTCGAGTAGCAGTCAGAGTGCCTGCCGGGTTCCGGTAGATCGTGCGCTTCGCGCACTTCCCAGTCGCCTGTGACCGTTCGAAACATCAAACGTGCGATGTGTTTGCCGCGCCGGGCGAGGACCATCTAGCATCGCCTGTCGTGAGCTCGCTGCCGCCATGGCTGACGCCGCTGCCAGACGCCGAGACGATGCGTGGAGTGGATCGCTGGGCGATCGAGGAGCGCGGCGTGTCGGGCCTGGATCTGATGGAGCGCGCGGGCGCCGGCGTGGCCCAGGCCGTTGAGCGTCTAGAGCCCTCTGGTCCTGTGACGGTGGTGTGCGGCAAGGGCAACAACGGTGGCGATGGGCTGGTTGTAGCGCGCCTGCTGCGCGACGCCGGGCGCGAGGTGAGCGTCGTGTGCGTGGCCCCTCCCGAGGACTTCGCGGGCGATGCGCTGGCCAACCTGGAGCGTCTGCAGGGCCTGGTCCGGTGCGACTCGACGGTGGCCCCTGGAGCGATGACGGTGAGGACGGCGAGTGTGCTGGTCCATTGGCCTCGGCGGCGGTGATCGTGGACGCGCTGTTGGGCACGGGGTTCCAGGGCGAGCCGCACGGGACGGTGGCGGATGCCATTGGAGCGATCGCCGACGCGGACGCGCCGGTGGTGAGCGTGGACGTGCCAAGTGGGGTGGACGCCTCGACGGGGGTGGTCTCGGGCGACGCCGTCGCGGCGACGCTCACGGTCACCTTCCACGCGGCAAAGCCGGGGCTTTGGATTCGCCCGGGCAAGGGCCGCGCGGGTGAGGTCCAGAGGATCGACATCGGCGTCCCGCGGGGAGCGCCGATGGATTGCTCGATCGGGCTGATCGAGCCGTCGATCTTGCGCGAGCTCCCGCGCCGCGAGGCGACGGGGACGAAGTTCGTCTCCGGGCATGTGGTGGTGGCTGGTGGCTCGCGCGGGCTGACGGGAGCGCCGACGATGGCTGCGCTTGCGAGCATGCGCGCGGGAGCAGGCTATGTGGCTGTGTGCGTGCCGGCATCGCTTCAGGCGATACTCGCTAGCGCAGGCATTCCCGAGATGATGACCGTCGGCCTGCCCGACTCGGATGGCGCGCTTGTCGAGGAGGCGGTTGACGCCGCGGTCGAAGCGACAGGACGCGGCGGCGCTCTGGCCCTGGGTCCGGGCATCGGGCGCAGCGATGGGGCGGTGGCCTTCGCGCGGGGACTGGCGCGCGAGGCGGCGGTGGCGCTGGTGTTGGATGCCGACGGCTTGAACGCCCACGCGGGTCATCTACGCGAGCTGAGCGAGCGCGAGGCGCCCACGGTCCTCACGCCGCACGCCGGCGAGCTTGGCCGGCTGCTGGAGTGCGAGAGCAAGGACATCGAAAGCGCGCGCCTGCAGCGCGTCCGCGAAGCGGCTGAGATGGCGGGCGCGGTGGTGGTACTCAAGGGCGATGACACGCTGATCGCCGATCCGAGGGGCATGGTGGCGGTGAGCCCCGGTGGGAGCCCGGCGCTTGCGACCGCCGGGACCGGTGATGTCCTCACGGGTGTGATAGTGGCACTGCTCGCGCAGGGCCTCGAGCCGTTCCGGGCGGCGGCTACAGGGGTGTGGCTGCACGCCGAGGCCGGAAGGCGAGCCGCACGCAGTCTGGGCGTTCCCGAGGGTGTGATCGCCTCCGATGTGATCGCTGCGTTGCCGGGCGCCCGCTCGCTGGAGGTGGGGGCGGATGCCTGAGCCTGTGTTCGTCGATCGGACGCCCGCCGAGGGGGAGAGCTCGGGGCGCGCACAGGCACGCATCAACGTGGCTGCGATTGAGCGCAACTGCTCGCGCCTGCGCACAGCGCTTCGCCATGGGGCGGCCCTTTGCGCGGTGGTCAAGGCCCACGGCTACGGCCACGGGGCGGTGCAGAGCGCCAGGGCGGCGCTCGCGGGCGGCGCAAGCTGGCTCGCTGTGGCCAGCGCCCATGAGCTGTGTGAGCTGCGCGATGCCGGCTTCGAGGATGTGCGCATCCTCGTGATGGGCCCGCTCAGCCTGGCCGAACTCGAACAGGCGCTGGCGGCGGAGGGCGATGTGGTGGTGTGGAACACCGACTACCTGCAGCTGGTGGGCAGAGCCGGGGGTGGCCGAGTGCACGTGAAGTTCGACTCGGGCATGGGCAGGCTGGGGACGCGCGACCCGGTCGAGGCCTCACGGGTGGCGGCGATGGCGCGGGATATGCCCGAGATCGAGCTGGCCGGCGTGATGACCCATTTCGCGACAGCCGACGATCTCAAGGACGAGGGCTTCTTCGCCGGGCAGCTGGCTGCCTTCACGAGCTGGGCACGCTCGATCAAGCGGGAGCAGCCACAGCTGCTGGTGCATGCGGCCAACAGCGCCGCGGAGCTGCGCGAGCCCGAGGCGCAGTTCGACATGGTGCGCTGCGGCATCGCCATCTATGGGATG
>JASLDD010000193.1 GCA_030151725.1 Solirubrobacteraceae bacterium | reverse complement strand
GCGATGCCGCCGAAGATAGCGACAGCGCCGGTCGCTGCGAGTGCGAGTGAGCGCAGCGTTGCGGACTTCAAGGAGGTGAGGGCCACCTGCAGAACAGTGAGCGTCTGGTAGTGACGTACCAATGAGAGACTCGCTTTCAAGATGGCTGAGAAGACGATCGGAACGGCCAGAACCGTGGCGAGTGCCAGTACGCCGCTGGCGATCAGAGCCAGCGACGGACGCAGGGCGAAGAGCACGCTGGCAAGTGCTACGAGGCTGAGCGCACCGATGCCCAGGCGGAGTTTGGTGCGGCCGCTGAGGGTGTTGCCCGGAGACCCGTCTTCGAAGTACACCGCGTCCATGGCTCGTCTGCGGCGCATGTCGAGCAGAGGCACAGCCGATGCCAGGAACGTTGCGAGAATGCCGCCGAGGAGTGACAGCAGCAGCGGTGTGGTGCCCACAACCGTCTTGGTACCGAGCGTGAATGCCTCTGCGAGATACCCCGAAGACTGGTGAAAAACACCGAGCGACAGCGCGTAGCCGGCCAGCAGTCCAACTAGCGACGCAGCGACTCCCAGGCAGAGCGCTTGGAAGGCAACGATCTCGACGATTGCCAGGCGCTTGGTGCCGATCAGGCGCAGATCGGCAATCGCTTGCCTGCGCTCGGGCACGGTGAGCAGCATCGCGTTGAACGCGAATAGGAAGCCCAGCAGCGCACTGATTGCGGCAAAGAACCCACTGGCCTGATCGCTTGGCTTGAGTGCCTGGTCGAGTAGCGCGACGTCTGCGTCGGCTGGCGTCACCGCCAGACGCCCTGCGGCTAGCTTCTCGAGTTTGGCCTGTACCGCCTGCCGATAGCCCGGATGGGTCTTGATCAGGATGCGTGTGAGGTATCCATGCAGGTCGGCAAGCCGTTGCAGGCGTTCGAGCGGCATGATCGCCACGCGCGCTTGCGAGAGCGCGCCGGCCGCTTCCTGGCCGAGGACGGCGGCGACTTTCAGGCGATGGACCACGCCACGCACCTCGAGCGAAACGTGACTCCCGCCGGCTGTGTCTGCGTCCAGTTCTTTCGCGGCTGTCCTGCTGAGCGCGATCCCGCCAGGCGTGTATACCGCCTCGGGCAACGTGTGCGCCAACCCGTTGAGCAGGCCAAAGCTGAGATTGGTGCCGGCCACGTTGATCGCCATGCGTCGCCCATGGGGGCCGGTGATCGTGGCTGTCTGTTCGAGCACAGGAGCATCCTGCGCGACACCGGGCAGATGCTTGACGCGTCTCACCAGTCGCTGATCGAGCCCGGCGGAGTCGCGAGCGCGCAGTTGCAGGCTGGCAGGCCCGGCAACCGCATGCACGACTTCTGTGGCGGATGCCTCGACGCTGCCGTTGGCGATCATCGTGGCGAACACGAGCGCGACCCCGCTCGCGACGCCGAGGCCGGCAAGGAGCTCCTGCACGCCGTGTACCCGCAACCGGCGGCGATATAGGTATATGAGCGCGTATGGGCGCAGCAGGCCTCTCGCCGCGAGCGGCCCAGAACGCGCTCGCGTACTCACGCCCTTGACGTAGGGGAGTGTGGATCGAGCGCGAGCGGATCCTCTGCGCCATTTTCCCAGGGTGTTTCGACGAGCCTGCCGTCGCGCAGCGTGTAGCGCCTGTCGGCGCCGGCGCCCGCCTCCATGTCATGAGTCACTAGCACCACGGCTGCATGACGCTCGTGTGCGATCGATCGCAGGAGCTCGACGATTGCCTTGCTGCCCGTACTGTCGAGGTTGCCGGTCGGCTCATCCGCGAGGATCAGCTTTGGTTCTCCGGCTAGTGCACGGGCGATCGCTACTCGCTGGCGCTCTCCGCCGGAGAGCTCATCGGGCGTCCGCGTGAGACGGTCTCCCAGTCCGACACGCTCGAGCCACTCGGATGCTCGAGCTTGCGCCTCGTGCATGGGAACACCTCCGAGCATCAGCTTGATCGAGGCGTTCTCGAGCGCGGACACCCGCGGCATCAGGTGAAAGTTCTGATAGACGAAGCCCACGTCGCGCAGCAGGTAGTCGCAGGCCCCGTTCTCGTTTAGCGTGGAGAGATCCAGGCCGTTGTAGTGAACGGTGCCCTCATCGGGCTGCAGCAGCGCGGCGATCAGCAGCAGCAGAGTGGTCTTCCCTGAGCCGCTGGGTCCAAGCAGCGCGACCATTTCGCCTGCCTCGACCGCCAGATCCACGCCGCTTACCGCGCGCACCTCCTCGCCGGCTCCACGGTAGTGCTTGACCACCCCAGTGAGCTCGATCACCGCTGCGCCTACCCCGTGGCGGAGAGTCTATGCTCGCCACCAATTGCGGCTGGCATCACGCCGAGCGACGCAGGGGCACGACGGGAGCCAGCTTGCGGCGTGGACCTCCGTGCAACTCGCCTTCGCTCAACCTCAACGCACGAGCACCGGACAGCCCGGTCGTCTCGCCCGTGGTGCTGACGACCGCCATTCCATCCTCGGCGAGCGAGCGCAGCATCGTCAGTACCTCGTCGCGTGCAAGCAGGTCCACGCCGACGGTCGGCTCGTCGATCAGGAGCACACATGGCTGAAGAACCAGCGCGCGTGCGACAGCCACGCGAACGCACTCCTCGCAATTGAGTTCGCTCGGCCTGCGCGCGGCAAATGCCTCAGCACCCGTCCGCTCGAGTGCGGAACGAGCACGAGTCATGGCAAGCGCGGGAGTCACGCCGCGAGCCAGCTGTCCGACTGTGAGGTGATCGAGCATCGCATCGCCTTCGCTCGAGCGGAAGGTCTTGCGGCAGTAGGCGATCTCTGCACCCAGCACCTCGCAGTGCCGATTGCTCAGGTCACGCCCACGAAAGCGGACCACGCCGGCATCCGGCGGCTCGATGCCGGCGATCACACGCAGAAGCGTTGAGCGTCCTGAGCGACGCATGCCCCAGACGGCGATCATTTCGCCGGCCTCGATCTCGAGCGAGACGTCGTGGAGTGCGATTTGCTTGCAGGGCTCGCACCCGAAGGCCTTCTCGACATGCTCCAGTTCGAGCAGAGCCATCAGGGCCGCGTCCTGTTCGCGGCCAGCGCCTTGAACTCGCGCCGTGCGTACTCCACCCACGGCAGCTTAGCTTCCATCGAGAGGCGGCTCTCCTCTGATACGAGGCGCGAGGCCAGTCCGGAGATCGCATCGGGTGGACCCTCCTCGACAGGACTCGGCATGGCTATGTCGGAGGCCTCCTGGAGACATGCCTGTCCGTAGCGCTCGATGATCTCGAGAGCCATCTCGGGTTCATGCGCGAACACTGCAAGCTGGCGGGCGAATAGCCGGGAGCGACGCAGGTCATCTTGGATCTGCTCGGTCAGGCGGTCCTGATAGCTGCGAACTCCCTCCGCTGTGGCTCGATAGCGTGGCTTGGGCTGACGCCCTGCCCGGGTACCGGCGATCTCTTCAATCATCTTTCGGCGCTGCAGCGTGTCGAGCGCGGTATATACGTACGAGATGCCGCTCAGATGCAGCATTCCCGCGTACGCATGTTCGAATCTGTGAGCCAGCTCGTACCCATAGCTGGGGCGCTCGATCACAAGCCCCAGCAAGGCCCAATGCACAGCCGACTGCATCGGCGCGGGCGCCTTCTTGATGATTTCGGACGCGATGGCTCTGTCTTCCATATAAAGGCATAGCCTAGTAACAGTTTGAAGTCTGAGAAAGCGACGTTTCTCACTTCTCCACAGACAGTCATGACATAGAACATTCCAGCGTCTGCCTTATCAAGCGTCCTGTTGCTGGGCATCATTCTGTCTGTGCACAGTGATGCGGACATTGAACAACGCGTGCGAAGGGTTCCGGCCGCCCCGCGTCGCGCAGCGGCTGCGGGAATCGAGCAGGGCAATGGCGGAGAGTCTGACTCAAGGCGTACGACTGACTCCGAGAAGATCGTCATCGAGCTCTCGCCGGCGCAGGTCGATCGGGTCGTGCGTGGCGCGGCCGACGGCGGCAACATCTCGGTGCTGCTTTCGGGCCTCGAGGATGTTCGCGAGGTGCTCGCTCGCGAGCCGAGCCAGCTCGAGGACAGCCGACTGTCGCGCTCGCTGCTCGCCGGCCTGTTGATGCTTGCCTCGTTCCCCACCGACGGCAGCTATCTGGGCAATGCCGAGATAGCGCGGATGCTTGACATGAATCCGAGTACCACCCACCGGTACGTCTCTACGCTGGTAGCGGTGGGGTTGCTCGAGCGCGACCCGTCGACTCGTCGTTACAGGCTCGTCTGATGGGTACGTTCGAAGAGACTGCGACGTACGGAGCTGACGCACTGGAGGGTGGCGAAGCGTCAGATCCAGACTATGTGGTGGTCAGAGAGGCGGACGACCTCCAGCGTCTGTGCGATGACATAGGCGGCGAACGTGACTACCCGATCGTCGGGCTTACGCTTCGTGAGTACTCCAACGAGCCCGTGCTGCGCGCGAGCGACATCCGCGATGTTGTCGGGTCTGGCGTACGGATATATCTGATCACCAGCGAGGATCTGCTGCACGGATTGTGCGAGTTGCTGGGATCGCGCCTGTGCGTGTGGAGGGGCGCTGTGCGGGTCTGGTGGCCGGGGGCGTCAAGTTGCGAGGATCCGGGCGACCATCCTGTGGTGGTAGGCCTCGAGGACGAGGACTATCGTGTCACGCTCGAGGAGTTCGCCGGCGAATTCGAGCTCAGTCAACCGCGGGTCCGCAGTCGCGTAAGGCTCATCGAAGACGCACGCGCGATGCTCGAGCGCGACTTGAACAACGCGAGGAAGCACAACCACAAGATCCACGAGCGCCTGCGCGACAGCCAGATCGAATGTCATCGGCTACGGATGCGGGCAGAGGCGGCCGAGGCGAGCATGCAGTCGGCCGAGCGCTCCTCGCGCCCGAAGTAACTCTCAGGCTCCGCCGTAGGAGGCCGGAGCCGCGGGATCGCTGCGCACGCCATCGATGAGCTCCAGCAGCTGAGCTGCGCTGGTGGGGCCGAGCACACGCAGGCGATGCATACGGTAGGGGTCCTCGTCGTGGTGAGCCCAGCCCGGGATGACGGTGGTCGAGCCGGTGTAGCCCGCTGCCTTCACAGCCGCCACGACCGTCGCGTTGTAATGGCCTGAGGGGTAGCAGAACCAGTTGACCGGGACGTGGAAGCGGCGCTGGATGACCGTTCGTGCGACAGCTACCTGGTAGTGCAGTTGCTGGGCGTCGAGTGTGATCAGGTCGGCGTGACTGAAGCCCTGCGTGTCAAGCTCCCAACCGGCTGCCACAAGGCCCTGGATCTGGCGTTTGCCAAAGCCGCCCTGCGACGGCGGAAGGCCGCTGAGCTGAATGTTCTCGACGCCCACCCAGCCGAGGCGGCGCAGTATCGGCAGCGCCTGTGTGTACTGAGATTGATAGCCGTTGTCGAAGCTGATCACGATCGGCTTCCCTGATCCCAATGGAGTGCCTCGCGTCCAGTTGGCCCACACCTGATCGAGCGTGACTGCGTGCCAGCCGGCGCGCTTGAGCGCGAGCATCTGTTCGGCGAACTCCGAAGGTGGCACATAGAGCCCCGGGAATGGTGCTCCCGGGGGAGGGCTGGCAATCACGTGGTACATCAGCACGGGCACCGGCTCGGTGCCCGGCGGACCGTTCGGTGTGTGTGTGCCGATGGAGCGGTTCGGCGATCGGACGGGCGAATGCGCGCTTGCCGAGTGCACGGGCGTGTGAGTACCGCGGCCACTGTCGCCCGAGCCGCCTCCTCCGGTTGTGCCTGCGAGCACCACAGCGATCGCTGCGCAGGCCGCGAGCACGAGCAACGAGCCCATGATTCGGCGTCGTCTCCGGCGAATCGCTCGTGTGCGCTCCTCGCGACGGGCTCGCCGCGTCGCTAGGTCCATATTGCTCGTGGAAGTGGCCGGCCTGGAGCCGAGCCGACGCAGGGGGTGCGCATCGCAGCGGGGGGATAACCCGATCGAGAAGACAACCAATTTATGAGACTCAATCTCGTCTTTGTGTTAGGTTCGGTGCCTGTGCTTGGCGGCAACGCTCACAAACCGATCGCCGCGCTCACGTTGATCCTGATCGCGCTTGGGCTGACGGCGTGCGACCGCTCCGGCTCGGCTCCTGGGAAAGGGGGCCCATCGGATCGGCTCGAGGTGGTGGCGGCAGAGAACTTCTGGGGCTCGATCGCGGCTCAGCTGGCCGGCGAGAAGGCCACGGTTCAGAGCATCATCGTCAACCCCGCCGCCGACCCCCATAGCTATCAACCCACTGCCCAGGACGCCCGCACGCTGGCGAGCGCGAACATGGTCATCGTCAACGGCGCCGGCTATGACGAATGGGCGCAGCAGCTCCTGCGAGCCGGCTCTTCGAGCGGGCGTGCGGTTCTGAACGTTGGCTCCCTGTTGCATCTCCAACCGGGCGCAAACCCCCACCGCTGGTACTTCCCCACGGACGTCCAAGCGGTTGCACACAGCATTGCCGCCGACTACGAGCGCCTTGATCCCGCTGACGCCGGCTACTTCGCGCAGCGGGAGAAGACGTTTGAGACGGTGGGCTTGGCGCGATATGACGAGCTTCGGCGCGAGATTCGCAAGCGCTTCGCCGGCGTGGAGGTCGGCTACAGCGAGAGCATCTTCCAGGGCCTCGGCGAAGATCTTGGGCTCAGGCTGGCGACGCCGTACAGCTTCGCGAAGGCGATCGCCGAGGGCACCGACGTGACGGCCGCCGACAAGGAGACCGTCGATGCCCAAGCGCGCGACCGTCAGATCAAGCTCTGGGTCTACAACAGTCAGAACCTGACACCGGATGTGCGCCGGGTCAACCAGATCGTGCGCGAAGCGAAGATCCCGATCGTCACGATCACGGAGACCCTGGCACCTCCCTCGATGAGCTTTGAGCAATGGCAGGTACTCGAGCTCGAAGCACTGCTGGTGGCCCTGCACAAGGCGACGGGACGCTGATGAGGGCACTCCTACCATCGATGCAATGGATATAAGAGAGGGCTCATCCACGTGGGCCGAGCAGGCAGCACAGGGACTGGCGCAGGCGGGCTACCGACGTGGAGGCGCGCGCCGCGCGATCTTGAACCTGCTCGATGAGCAGGTGTGCGCGTTGACGGCGACGGAGATCCAACAGGAGTTGAGTGCCCGCAAGCGAGATGTGTCGCGGGCGAGCGTCTATCGGGTTATGGAGGAGCTCGAGGAGATCGGCCTGCTGCAGCGCGTGGAAGTGGGGCTGGGGATCGTCCGCTTCGAGCCGCTTCGGCACGGCTCGGGCCATCATCACCACCTCGTATGCGACCGCTGCGGACGTCTCGAGCCATTTACAGACGAGGGGCTCGAGCGCGCGATTCGCAGGGCCAGCGAGCGGCTGCCGCTACACGTCTCAGAGCACGAGATCGTGATCCGCGGCTCCTCCTGCCACGTGTGCGCCGGCGCCTGACCGGCTAGTTGCTAGTCGCCGCTGAGGTTCGGCGGGATCGGCTGCCCGGCCGGCGGCGGGTCGTTTTTGAGCAGCTGAGGGACCGTCACGAGGTCATAGCCTTTGGCGCGCAGCTTGGCGATGATGATGGGTAGCGCGGCAATCGTCTGCGTGCGCACGCCACCTGCGTCGTGCATGAGGATGATCGCGCCCGGATGGGCGCCTTCGAGCGCGCGCTGGACGATCACCGATACACCGGGCTGCTGATAGTCGTCGGTGTCCACGGACCACAGCACCATCAGCAGGTGCATGGCATGCAACTCGTGCAGGGTGGTTGCGTCGAATGAGCCGTAGGGAGGTCTGAACAAGGTCGGCCGCGGACCGTCGAGCAGTTCTATGCGAGCGATCTGTTCAAAGAGCTCTTCGTGCTGGTCGTGCGCGGAGAGGGTGGCCATCATGGGATGGCTCTCGGTGTGATCGCCGATCACGTCGCCGTCGCGGATCTCGCGTACAGTCGATTCGCTGAAGTAGCGAAGCATCTTGCCGATCACGAAGAACGTACCGCGCACGTGCAATCGCTCGAGCACGCTCAATACCTGCGGGGTGTAGGGACCGGGCCCGTCATCGAAGGTGAGCGCGATGTCGTGTCCGCGAGTACTGCCCTCTTTAACGAAAGGCGTGAACGCCAGCACGGAGCGCACGGCCCGATCTTCCGAGGCCTCGAGCTGTGCGGGCGTGAGCGCGGGAGCGGTCACGGTGCGGTGGACGAGCGCGGGGGCGGTGGCGAGCGGCTTTGCGCGCTTGGGGGAGCTCGCCACAGCAGACACGAGCGCCACGAGCGCTATCAGGAGTGCGATTGTTCCTGCGGCGGCAGTCGCGCGACGACGGCGGATTCGCACCCGCTCCGGGGTGGGTCTCGGGTTCACGGACGTGGCGGGAGGCGGCGGCGCAACGTCCTGGGGGACCTCCGCGGCGGAGCGCTTCTCGTCCTCGAAGTCCCAGCTCCAGCGCGGGCTCATGCCTGCCACATCCCAGCGCCGGGGTGGACCCTGTCAGTGACGCGCGACCCGCATGCGGGTGGGTGCCACTCAGGTGCGCTGGGCTGATGGTCGAGGAGCGGCCGCATGGGGGAGGGCTCACCGCAGAAGATACCTCACCCAACCGCTCCAACCGGCAACAAAATCCCCGCAAACGGAGATGTTTACGAGTAGCAAACAGCCGTCCGGCAAAGCCACGCCCGCGAGCCTCTGCTCAGCGCTGTGACCTCCTCACTGCAGTGGCGTGACGGGGCCATGCACGGCCACCGAAACGTGAGTGCCGACTGGCAGCGCTTGCCCTCCGCTGACGCGCGCGAGCAGCAGCTCGGCCTCACCGGCGCGCTCGGGGCGGATATGAAGCAGCGCGTCGTGGCCGTAGTAGCGACACTGCTCCACCTTTCCCGCCAGTCCGTCGTCTTCAAGGTTGTAGTGCGCGCGGATGTGGACGTCGAGCTGCTCGGGACGCACGATCACCCTGCCGGCGCCGTGAGGAATGCTGCCGTCGCGTAGCTGCAGATTGCCGAGGACGGTACGTGCGGTCGAGCCCTCGAAGGCGGCGTCGATCAGGTTGACAGCGCCGAGGAAGCGGGCCAGACGCTCGTCGGTGGGTCGTTCATAGAGTTCCGCGGGAACTCCCTGCTGGACGATCTGACCGTCGCGCAGGACAGCGACGCTGTCAGCCAGCGACAGGGCCTCCTCCTGGTCGTGGGTGACGAGCACCGTGGTGACTCCCTCGCGACGCAGCAGCGCGTGAACCTCCTCGCGGACGCGGCCGCGCAGCGAGGCATCGAGTGAGGAGAAGGGCTCGTCGAGCAGCAGGGCGTGGGGGCGGCGCGCAAGCGCGCGCGCCAGGGCCACGCGCTGCTGCTCACCGCCGGAGAGCTCGTTGGGCATGCGCTTGGCGAGTGCCTCGATGCCCACCATCTCGAGCAGCCGTGTGACATCCCTGCCGCGGCGCTTGGCGCGGGTGAGGGCGAAGCCGACGTTGTCCTGGACGCTGAGGTGGGGGAAGAGGGCGCCCTCCTGGGGCACATAGCCGATACGCCTTCGCTCGGGCGGCAGATAGGTGTGCTCGTCGTCGAGCACCACATCGGCGAGCTTCACGATGCCCTGCTCGGCGCGCTCGAAGCCGGCGATGACGCGCAGGAGCGTGGTCTTGCCGCAGCCGGAGAGCCCCAGCACGGCTGTCAGCGAGCCGGCAGGCACATCGAGGTCGATGCCCTGCAGGACAGGAGCACCCCCGTAGCCCTTCCATAGGCCGCGCACGGACAGCAGGCTCATGCTTGTGCCTCAGAGCGTGCGAGCGTGTTCATGCGCCGACTGAGCACATAGGCGGGCACGGCCGAGATGGCGACCATCAGACCGGCGTATGGCGCGGCGGCGCCGTAGGAGAAGTCGGTGGTGTAGGTCCAGAACTGGGTGGCCAGGGTGTTCACGCCGGTCGGCCTCAGCAGCAGCGTTGCGGTCAACTCGGTGGCTGAGGATATGAAGACGAGTGCGAACGCTGCGGCGAGCCCCGGCGCGATCAACGGAAGCGTCACCCGCCACCACACGGTCGTGGGGCTGTAGCCGAGGGAGCGCCCGACCTCCTCAAGGCGCGGCGAGGTCTGGCCCATCGCCGAGCGGACGCCGACGACGGCGAGGGGGAGGAACAGGATCGCGTAGGCGACGATCAGCTCGAGCGAGCTCTGGTAGAGCGAGAAGACGTAGCGCACGGAGAAGGAGACCAGCCCCAGCGCGACAACGAGTCCGGGAAGCGCCATCGGCAGGAATGCCAGGCGCTCGACGAGCAGGGTGACGCGGTTTCGGTGGCGCATGGCGAGCGTGGCGATGGGCACGGCAAGCGCGGTCGAGATGAGGGCCGCCAGCGCGCTGTACTCGGCGGTGTGGCCGAGCGAGGCGAGGATAGAGGTGGAGGGCAGGGTGCTGGAGCCACCGCGGATGACCCAGTAGACGAGCGAGCCGACCGGCACCCCCAGGGCGAGCGCGCTGAGCGTGCCAAGGCCAAGGAGCACAGGGACCGTCCAGCGTCCGAGGGCGACACGGGGGGCGATTCGCGAGGCTCCGGAGCCAACGCGCCCGGAGCTGCCCCTGCCACCCAGCGCGAGCTCGCCGGCGAGGGCTGCCACGCTGAGCACGACGAGCACCAGCGAGAGCGCGCAGGCGGCCACTGTGTCGAAGCCGAGCTTGAACTCGGTGAAGATCGCCACGGTGAAGGTCTGGTACTGGACGATCTCGAAGGCTCCGTACTCGGCCAGCAGCCCCAGGGTCACGAGCAGGCAGCCCCCGAGCACGGCGGGCCAGATCTGGCGCAGGGTGACCCGACGGAAGGTCTGCCAGGGGCCGAGGCCGAGGCTGCGGGCGCTCTCCTCCAGGCCGGCGTCGACTTTGGCGAGCGCTGTCCTTGCGGGCAGGTAGACGAGCGGGTAGAGCGAGAGCGTCATGATCATGACGGCGGCCGGGTAGCCGTGCAGGCTCGGCTCGATCGACACCCAGCCGAAGCCGACGACGAAGTCGGGGATGCCGAGAGGCAGCACCAGCGCGACGGCCCAAAAGCCGCGGGCCGGCAGCGCAGTGCGCTCGACGCACCAGGCGGCCCCGACCCCCAGCAGCGCGCACAGGACGGTGCAGGCGAGCGTGAGGCGGAGGCTGTTCCACAGCAGGACGGCCACCGAGTGGCGCAGCAGCAGGCGCTGCACTTCGCCCCATCCCGACTGCTGCGCCTGCACGATCAGGAAGATCAGAGGCAGCAGTACGAGCGCGGCGGCGATGGCTGCACCGAGGACGCTGACGAGCGGCCAGCGCCTCCGTCCGGACCATGCGCGGCTCCATCGTCTGGGGGTCGGCTCAGCCAGGGCAGAGGCGTTCATGGCTACGCCTAGAGCAATCCGAGCTTCTGCTCGAGCGTGAGTGCGGCGCTGCCGTCACCGAGCTCGGCGGGGGTGAGCGAGTTTGGCTGGAGTGTCGAGAGAGCGCGCAGTCCGGGAGCCGGAGCGACGCCGGGGCGCAG
>JASLDD010000183.1 GCA_030151725.1 Solirubrobacteraceae bacterium | reverse complement strand
TGACGCCGCTCGCCCACCTGCTGATGGGGGCACTCGACGAGGCGGCGTTGCTGGTGGTGCGCAATCCCGATGCGACCGCGGCGGTGGCGCAGACGCTGGAACGCCTCGTGGAGGGACTGCGCGTGGACTCAGGTGGCGGCTAGCTCGCGCTCGTACTCGACGGCGATCTCAGCGGAGCGTGGGCCGGGCTGGGTGTGATCGATGCTGAGCAGAGCACGGAAGATGAGCAGCAGGAGCGTGCCGATTGCCACGGCGCCGGCGGCGACGTAGAGCGGCGCGCCGATCGAGATTGACGTGGAGAGCTTGCCCGCCAGGTAGGGGCCGATCGCGCCGCCGACGAAGCGCACGAAGTTGGTGCCGGAGGCGGAGATGGAGGGTCCGGCGACGGACACGCGCATGAGCAGCGTGGAGAGGGTGGCGTTGGCGACGCCGAGGAACAGCCCGGAAACGATGATCGCGGGGATCATGACTTCCTTGGAGTGGATGCCCACGCCCACGACCAGAAGATCGAGGAGGATCAGCACGAAGGCGGTGACGAGCAACGGCACCAGGGGGACCTGTCGGATCAACGCAGGGGCTCCGAACACGGCGCCGATCGCGACGAGCACGCCCCAGGCGAAGAACACGATCCCCAGTTGGTGCACGCCCAGCTTCAATGGGAGCGGCGTGTAGGCGAGCAGAGTGAAGAAGCCGAAGTTGTAGAGCAGGGCGATGACCGAGGCCGCGAGCAGCGCAGGATGGCGCAGCGCGCGCAGCGGCTCTAGGGGCCCGATCCGCTCGTTGCGAGGTGGCGGCGGCGTGGGCTTCAGCCCCGTGAAGATCGCCACGAACGCCAATGCCATCAACGCGGCCACCCCGTAGAAGGGCGCTCGCCAGCTGACCCCTCCGAGCAGGCCGCCAACCAGTGGGCCGCTGGCGATGCCGATGCCGAGAGCGGACTCGAACAGGACAACCGCGGCGGACACACCCCCAACTGCGCTGCCGACGATCACGGACATCGAGGTCGAGACGAACAGCGCGATGCCGAGGCCCCAGCCGGCACGGAAACCGACGACCTCGGCGACGGTGTTCGACGAGCCGGCGAGCGCGCTGAACACCACGACGAGCGCGAGACCCAGGAGCAGCGTGCGCTTGGCGCCGATCCGCGTGGTGGCAAAGCCGGAGAGCAGGTTGGACACGCCGATGATCAGGAAGTAGCTGGTGAACAGCAACTCGATCTGGCTGGGTGAGGCGTGAATGCCTTTGGCTATGACCGGCAGAATGGGATCGACGAGGCCGATGCCCATGAAGGCGACGATGCAGGCGAAGAGCACCGCCCACACGACGCGCGGCTGCTCGCGCAGGCCACCTCGGCGCGGCGTGGAGCCGCTGGCGCCCGCCGCCCCGTTTGTGGATACGGGTAGCTTGACGGTCGAAGACGGCACCGTTTCAGGTATAGCGGCATGGTGCCCGCATCCCAACATCGCCGCAATCCGCACATGTGCGCGGCGATCGGTGCTCCTCTTTTCAGGCGAGGGGGAGCTTCAGGTCCACAACCACGGGCGCGTGGTCGGAGGGCTTGCTGCCCTTGCGCGCATCGCGATCGATGTAGAGGTCCTCGACTCGGCCGGCGAGCACGGCGTCGAGCAGCAGCAGGTCGATGCGCATGCCACATCCCTTATGGAACATCCCGGCACGGTAGTCCCAGTAGGTGAACGGCTCGCCCTTGAACGCACGCGGGCGCAGATCGCTCAGGCCGAGGCTGAGCAGCTCGTCGATCGCTCCTCGCTCGGGTGCGCTGACGTGCGTGGAGCCAACGAACGCAGCCGGATCCCAGACATCGCGGTCGGTGGGTGCGACGTTGAAGTCGCCGCACACGGCGAGCGGCTCGCCGGCTCCCATCTCTTGCATGAGGGCCTCGCGAAGCGCTTTGAGCCAGTCGAGCTTGTATGTGTAGTGAGGGCTGTCGAGCTCGCGTCCGTTGGGAACGTAAACCGACCAGACGCGCACGCCGCCGCAGGTGGCGGCGATCGCCCGACGCTCCAGATCGGGAAAGCCGGGCTGGCCGACGAAGCCTCGGCTGACGCGCTCGATACCGACTCGGGAGAGGATCGCGACGCCGTTGTAGCGCCCGTCGCCGTCGGCGGCCGCGAGATAGCCGAGGCTCTCGAGCTCGGCGTGGGGGAAGGCCGCGTCGGCGAGCTTTGTCTCCTGCAGACACAGCACATCGGGCGCCGCCAGCTCGAGCCACTCGGCGACGCGCCCCATGCGGGCCAGCAGCGAGTTGACGTTCCAGGTGGCCAGGCGGAGCACACCCGGCTTGCTCTCGGGGTTCACTGTGCATCGGCCTCGGTGGCTGAGAGCGCCAACGCTTCGAGGACCGCCATCGAGATCTCGGCGCGCTCGAGCAGAGAAGGCCCGTGCACGAACTCCTCAGGAGAGTGGGCGTGGCCTCCTCGGGGTCCAAGGCCATCGATCGTGAGCGGGGTCGTGGCGGCGAAGTGGCTGGCGTCGCTCGCGCCCCCGCGGGTCACTCCGACGATCTCGCGCCCAAGCAGAGCGGACGCCTGTTCGAGCAGGCTGGCGGTTGCCTTGCGGCTGTCCATGCCTGGCCAGCTGCGCAGCAGCCGGACGTCGAGCGTGGCGACGTCGGTGGAGTGGGAGATGCGCTCGAGCACGCGGTCGAAGCTGGCGGCGCTGCGGGCACGGACGTCGATCGTGAGCTGTCCCTCGGCTGGGACCACGTTCATGGCCTGCCCGGAGTTGATCATGCTCGGCACGACGCTCACGGCCTCGTGTCCGGCGGGATCGTGCAGAGCGGCGGCGGCGCGGGCCGCATCGGCCAGCGCGAGCAGCGCGTTGGCTCCGGCGTCGGGGTTTGAGCCGGCGTGGGCAGAGCGACCGTGGGCGAGCACGCGCACGGTCCCGGCAGCCTTGCGCTCGACAACGACGCCCTCTGCGTCGCCGCTGCGCTCTCCGGCCTCAAAGCACAGGCATGCGTCAAAGCCGACGAAGCGCTCCGCGTGCCCGAAGGGCTGCAGCCGCCACTCCTCATCGACCACGAGCAGCACACCCAGCTCAGCGAACAGCTCGGGATGCTCAGCCAGCCAGTTGGCCAGTCCCAAAGCGAGGGCAACGCCGCCCTTCATGTCGACGGCCCCCGAGCCGCGCCACGTATCGCCTTCGCGGCGCAGCGGAATGTGACCCGGGTGGGCTACGACCGTGTCGAGGTGCCCGAGCAGCAGCACGCGCACGCTGCCTGTGCCAGACAGGCGTGCGAGCAGATCGGGAGCGTGTGCGGGCGAGGAGCAGGGCACTCGCTCGACGCTCATCTCGGCCGGCAACCGGCGGGCGCACAGCGCGAGAGCAGCCTCCGCGGCGGCTTCATCGCCCGAGGGACTCGAGA
Organism: Solirubrobacteraceae bacterium; assembly: GCA_030151725.1. Taxonomy (GTDB): domain Bacteria; phylum Actinomycetota; class Thermoleophilia; order Solirubrobacterales; family Solirubrobacteraceae; genus Palsa-744. The sequence continues at coordinate 3,405 of JASLDD010000183.1, read as the reverse complement.
TGGCGACCAACGCCTCGAGGTCGAGCTCGGCGGCGGCGGCAATCGCCTCAGCGGCGGTGGAGGTGGGGAGGCTCAAGCGAGCCACACTAGCTGAGCTCGAGAGACATCTGCTCGCCGGCTTGCGGCGCTATCAAAGGCTTCGCGGAGGGCGTTTGACGAGCGCGGTTCGGGGTAATTCCGCCAGTGGGAAAGGAGGAACAAATGATCGTAGCCATCGCTGTAATCCTGCTGGTCCTCGCCCTTGCGGGCGGCATTGCGGTGAATCCGCTGCTGTTCTTGTTGGCCGTTCTCGCCCTGTTGGTATTTCTGGGCGGCGGACGTCGCGGCACCGTCTATTAGAGAGACGATGTGAAGGGCGCCCCCGTCGGGATACGACGGGGGCGGTTGTGCTTCTCGACGCTCATCCAAAGCACTGCTCTAGGAGTGGATCCGCGGGTCGGAAACGCCATAGAACGAGTCGGTGTCGCGGGGGTATGGTGGCGCTGGGCTGGGACGCCCCATGACAAACGACCTAGAGCAGGAGGGAATTTCGATGAGAAGCTGTATTGCGAGCCGCCGGCAGGTCGCGCGACGCTCCACCACCGGCCGCGTTCTGTGCGCGGCAATTGCCGCAGGAGCCCTGGCTCTGCTTGCGGCAGGGCCGTCATTGGCTGCCGCCCCAGGGTATGTGTCACTGGGCGACTCGTATGTATCCGGACCGCTGATCTTGCCGCCGGCACTTGGCGCTCCGCTGGACTGCCTGCAGTCCGCGCGCAATTACCCGCATCTGACGGCCAGCGCCCTTGGGTTGGCGCTCACGGACGTGAGCTGCTCGGGGGCGACCACCTCGAACTTCACGTCGGCGCAGTACTCCGACCAGCCGCCGCAGTTCAACGCGCTCAACAGCTCGACCCAGGTGGTGTCAGTTGGGACGGGTGGCAACGACAACGGCCTGTTTGGGGAAACGCTCGTCACATGCGGGCTCGAGGATCTGGTGTTCCCGTTCGGCACGCCTTGCAAAAACACCTTCGGCAACAAACTCGCTGAAGAGATCACTGCGGATGGGCCGGCCGTGGGTGCGGCGCTGCACCAAGTCCACACGCTGTCGCCCTCGGCAAAGGTGTTTGTGGTGGGCTATCCGGACATCCTTCCGCAGAGCGGGAGCTGCTGGCCGAGCGTGCCGCTGACCACGGGCGATGTCGCCTACCTGAATGGAGTGGAGAAAGATCTCAATGCGATGCTGAGCAGCGAGGCGAAATCGAACGGCGCCACCTACGTGGATACGTTCACCCCGAGCATCGGCCACGATGCGTGCAAGTCGGCGAGCACGCGCTGGGTCGAACCTGTGTTGCCCGAATCGGATGCATTCTCGGTGCACCCGAACGAAAAAGGCATGGCAGCAGACGCCTCTGAGCTCGAGGCGGCAATGCGCGCCCAGGGCATCTCCTAGCGTGAAGAGTTGATGTGGGCCGGCACGGCGCCGGTCCACATCGGCTTCCCTTCCGCCGGCCTTACGCCGGGGGGCTTTGGCCGGTGGTCTTAGTGGTAGTCGTTGAAGCGAGCAATTGCGTCATGGCCGTGGTGAAAAGCGGCACGAGCTCTTCGGCGTATCTCTGGGTGATGTGGTTCTTGTTGAAGTACACGATCGTGTGCCCAACCACCATGGGGCACTCTTTCTGGTAGCAGAACCAGGGGGTCGAGTCGACGAACACCCCGAATTCCTTGGTTGCGGTTTCGACGGTTTTGGTGGCCGTGAGCTGCCCGGGATCCTCGGCGTAGCTGCAGCTCTTCATCGAGGCGGAAGAGGAGAGGAGGCAGTCTGTGGGTTCCTGCTGCACGCCGGGCGGGTCCGCTATGACGACAACGTGTTCTGTCGAGGGTGCGACGGTCTCACCGAAGCCGGAGATGTTTTCAGCTGCCTGTGGACCGATCGAGCTGATTTCACCTTCCTTGGGTGTGTAGTTGTAGTGCGTGGCGATGACGACCATTGAGGGATGCAGTTTGCGTACGTGCGACACGGCCCATTCGTACCAGGGGCTGCATTCGCTGGTCGCCCAGCCTCCCTGTGTGCAGCCGTACTTGAGGACCGGGCGCACGTCGTAGCCCTCTTTTTGTGCGTAGCCCAGGATCGTCGGCATCCACATCAGCGCGTGCGAGTCTCCGAAGACGACCAGCGACTTCTTGCTGGTGCTGTCACCGAGATTGCACAGCGATGGACTGTGGGTTTCTCCTTTGTAGGCAATGCAAGCTTTGGGCACTTTGTATTCGGCGCTTGGCAGGGCGAGAGCCGATGGGATCAGCGGAGAAGGAAGACTCGCTCCTTTGCGGACGGCGGCGACGGCCGCGATGAGCGGGGGCGGACTGGATGTGTAGGTCGAGGCGGCCGTTGTTTGTCCCGGCTGCGTGGTGGGGGAGGTGGTGGTAACGGCGGCGGGGGTTTCGGAGGCGGTGGTCAGCGATTCCTTGGGGGTGGGAGTGCTCGTGAAGGAGCTCAGATTGACGGCGTTCTGGTAGTTGCTCCAACTAACCGAGCTGATGAACAGCGAGATGGCGATCGCGGTCGGCCACAGTGCGAGCCCCAGCGCGCCCCTCAGTCTGGGTGCTCGACGGATCGGGTTCTCGAAGAAGTTGTACGTGACGATCGAAAGCGCGAAGGCGGCCACGAGCAACAGCAGGTTGGTGGCGAGCGACAGGCTGTGACCAGCATGCTCGGTGGCGAGGATCAGCACCGGCCAATGCCACAGATAGAAGGTGTATGAACGGTCTCCCACGTAGCGGAAGGGCCAGAGCGAGAGAATGCGCGAGGGTGCGAATGATGCCTGCTCGACGGTCAGTCCGGCAGCGATGACGGCCCCGGCGCCGAGCGTCGGCAACAGGGCGTCCACTCCCGGGAATGGAGTGGAAGCGGAGTAGACGGTGCTGGCAGCGAGGATGGCGAGGATTCCGAGCCAGCCGAGGATGGCGAGCAGTGCGGGGGTCAGGCGTGCGACGCGGCGCACCTGGAGTGAGAGGACCGCGCCAAGGCCCAGCTCCCACGCGCGCGCCGGTGAGGAGAAGTAGGCGGCAACCGCACTGTGGTGAGTGTCGTATATGGCATAGGCGAACGACGCCACCGTTATGACGACAGCGACGACCTCGAGGCTGACCAGAGCGCGCTGGGAGGGCGGTCCCTCTTTGGGCTCACGGAGGCGTTTGTTGAGCGTGATTCCGATGAGCGCGATTGCGACGAGCAGCGGCCACACCAGGTAGAACTGCTCCTCGACCGACAACGACCAGAAGTGCTGAAGCGGCGATGGCGGCTGGCCCATGGCGAAGTAGTTCGTGCCAATGCTTGCAAAGTGAAAGTTGGCGACGAAGAAGACGGCTGAGACGCTGTCCACGAGAACCTGGTGGGCTCGCTCCAGGTTGAGGAGGTGAGAGGCGGCG
>JASLDD010000106.1 GCA_030151725.1 Solirubrobacteraceae bacterium | reverse complement strand
GTCGCGGCCCAGGCGGGCCGCGACCGCCCGATGGTTTGCGCTCAGCCGGCCGCGGCGCGGGTCAGCTATGACTCTCTTCCTGACTTCTGTATAACCATGGCTATACAGAACTCTGACGGACTATATGCCCCAGCACAACCGCCGCCGTCAGAAGGAGCGTGACTGAGTCGTGCTGAACCCTCTGCGCTCTGAGGATGAGGCGTTTCGCTTCCTGCTCTATGCAATCGGCGTGATCGTCGTCATCGTCGTGCTGGTGCTTGTGCTGCGCGCGATTTTCTAGAGCGGCAGCCGATCGCACGCGCCCCTTGGACTTGGGGCCCCCGTGCTACTTGACGGTGAGCGTGCCGTACATCCCCGCGGCGCGGTGGCCGGGGGCCTGGCAGAAGAAGGTGTAGGTGCCCGGTTTGAGCTTCACGGTGACCGAGGCTGTGCCCTTGCTGGTGAAGGAGCTGGCGCCGATCGGCGTGCCGCTGCCCGTGGCGCCGCCGGAGCCCGCTTCGACGGCGATGTTGTGCGAGACGCCCGACATGTTGGGCATTTCCACTGTCACCGAGCCGGCGCTGGCCGTGGCCTTGTTGGTCACGTAGGCGAGTTGGCCACTGGGGCTGGCGGCGATCTGCAGCTTGCCGGCCTTCTCGGCGGCCGGCTTGCCGGCTCCGGGCGCTTCCACGGCGGTGGCCAGCAGGCCCGTGTCTTTGCCGGAGCGGTCGACCACCTGGGCCACGTAGGCGGCGATGTCTTTGAGCTTGGCGCCCGTGACGAGGTCTTTGGGCATGGCGCCTTCAGGGTTCGGGAGCTGTATCTGACCTTCCACGACTCCGCGCACTGAGCTGCGCTCGAGCCCTTCGGCGAGGCTTGCGCGGAACGCTTCGTCCAGGTTCGGCCCCACGAGGCCTTTGGTGTTCGCCCGCGCCAGCGTGTGGCAGGAGCCGCACTTGGCCACAAACGCCTGCTTGCCCGCGATCAGGTTCGCGTTGTCGGCCCCCTTGACCGAACAGCCGGCCGTGCCAAGCGCCAGCGCCAAGAGCGCGACCGCCGCGACCGCGCGCGTGAGCCTGCGGTGGGCAAGACGATCGAGTCCGTGGGTGGCTGTTGGGTCAGCGGGCGTGAAGCTCATAAGCGGGCGGAACACTATCCGAAGCGGCGGGTGCCTCGACGGCCCCTCCGAGCCATCTACAGCCTGCGCTCACGCCTCGCGCAGGCCGTCCAATTCGCCGTGGGCCGCCGCGATCATCCCGACCGCCACGCGATCCCACGACCAGCGCTCACGCACAGTCTCGATCAGTCCTTCCCGTGCACTCGCTCGCACCTGCTCCGGCAGCTCCAGCCAGCCGATCAAGTGCTCTGCGAGCGCGTCGACAGCCTGGTCGTCAACGGCGAAGGACAGACACCGGGCCGCCGGCTCGGGAACCGCCTGGGCGAGAACCTCGCTGACCTCCAGCAACCCCGAATGCGCCGCACTCACGGGCAGCACCCCGCACGCGGCCGCCTCGGCGGCCACCATTCCAAACGCCTCCGGGAAGGTGCTCGGGACCACGAGCGCCTCGCAGACCGGCAGCACGTCGGTCAGCTCCTCATGCTCGAGGCGGCCAGTGAACACCACGCTGTCCCCCAGGCTCCTCGCCGCTGCCAAGTAGCGCTCACGGCGCTCGCCCTCGAGACCGTCCAGGAACGCGAGCAGATGCCCAAGCGGGTGAGGCGGTGCAGAGTCCTCCTCGAGCGAGCGGCCTGCGAGCGCTATCTCCCGCGCCTGCTTGAGGTCGCCCGAGCCCAGGGCATCAAGCAGGCCCTGGAGCGCCTGTCTGTAAGCACCGAAACCCACGACCACCAAGCGCGCCCGGGACTCATGTTCGAGCACCAGGGGCCACGCCGCCGCCAGCAGGTCGACGCCCTTGCTCACGATCAGCTTGCCCACATACGCAATCAGCACGTCGTGCCCCGGATCAAGGCGCTCGAGCGCCGCGGCTGCGGCGTGCCCGTCCCGGCTGAAGGCGTTGAGCGCCACACCCTTGTCCACCTCCTCGCCCGCGCGTAGACGCTCTTGCAGGCCGCGCAGGCCAGCAGCCGCCGCGGCAGGCGTGCGCGGCGCGAAGCGCTCCACGTCCACCCCGGGAGGGCCCAGTCTCGTGCGCTCCACGAGCTGTGGATCCTCCAGCGCAGCCCACAGGCTGGCGGCCGTGTGATGAGAGCCCACCAGGATCCCGCCCGCGCCCGCCAATCCCTCGCGCGCCACCGGGAGGAATCGCTCCGGTTCGGGCTTGACCGTGTACTCGAGCGCGCTGCCATGGATCTTCACCGCGTAGGGCACCTCCCCGCCGAGAGCGCGCGCGAGGATCACAGGACCCATCACCAGGTGATTGGCAAGCGCTACATCAGGCCGGGCAAGATCCACGACCTCCGACACCGCCGCCACGTTCGCGGCGATGTATTGCTGGACCTCCTCGTCTGTGCACTGCGAGAAGGGTCGCGCCTCGATCCCCTCATAGATATCTGCTACGTACACCGGCAGCAATCCGTCGATATCGGGCCTGTAGACCACGCAGCGGCCCCGCCCGCTTGCCTTCAGCTCGCGAACCTGGAGCGCCCCCTTATCCCAGTCGCCAGCCGCCTCCACGAACGTCTGCTCCTCGGGATGGCGATCCTGGCAGAGCAGGTGCACCTCGTGACCCAGCCTCACCAACGCCTCCGCGAGACGAGCGTTGTAGACGTTCGACCCGGTACCGCCGAGGAGGTAGCCGTGGAAGATCAGGATGCGCACTGGCGAGCAACCCTATTCCCCTGCTGCAACCCGGGTCCGCCCCTCCGATCGTGCAGCAGAGCGCGCTACGAATCTATGCGCCCACCTGCTCCGGTAAAGTGCGCGCCATGAGCGTCAAACAGCGTTACCGCCTTCGCAACCCCGCCACCGGGCGCGAGATCGTGCTCGAGGCCGAGCCCAACGAGATCTACCTCGATCGTGAATCCGACGAGCCGCTGGAGGTCGTCGGCAAGGTGCTGCCGCTGGCCCCTTCCTCCTCAAAGCTGCCCTGGGCGGTCGATAACCTGCGTTTCTGCCCATGGTGCGATCAGCTCGCCCAGAAGGATCTCAACGACTGTCCCACCTGCGGACGGCGCATGGGACCGCTTTGAGAGCACGCGTAGCGACCGTCGCGTGCGTGGCGCTGCTGGGACTGGGCGTCACCGCCTGTGGCAGCAGCAACGTCTCAGATGCTGTGCCCAAGAGCACGCCTGAAATCACACCACCGAGCGACACCAGCGCCGAAAAGGCTGCCGTGCAGACGACCTCCACGTCGACCACTGCGACCAAAACCACGAAAGCCGCCAGCGAAGAACCCACGAGCAGCGAAAGCTCGAACGAAGGCGAAGAAGAAGCCGCAAGCAAAGAAAGCTCCAACGAAACCAGCCCCTCCGGCGGGTCGGCGGCCGAAGAAGAAAAAGCGCCCGCCGGCGAAACCAAAGGCGGCGGCGAATCAGCCGCCGGGTCAAGCCCAACCGGCGGCGCCAGCGCCCCTTAGTCCAACCCGCGCCTCGCTGGGAAACTGGCCTTAGGGCGTCGCTGGCCAAGCGAGGTAAGGACGTACCCCTTCGGGGCACAGGCAGGTCCGCGAAATGTGCTCCGCACATGAGCGACCGAGGACACAGCATCGCGCCGGCCAGCGGCGTCCTAAGGGCGCTCTAAGGCGTGGAGATCAGGGTTGCGCTGTATGTCAAGCGCGCGGTCTGGTAGAGGCAGTAGTACTGGACCGGCGTTCCGATCGACGTGTCGGTCGTCTGGGCGCTAGTGCTCGTGCACTGCTTCTTGGGACGGCTTGCTCGCCACGAGGTGTCGTTGCCGAACCCAAGCGCCAGCGCCGGCGCCCACGACGGAACGGTCAACGCGATCACGTCGCCCTTTTTGACCGGGATCGTCGTTTCCAGTGGGAACTGGGCAGTCTTGCCGAAGTAGGGCTGAAGCTTCACCAGCGGACCCTGTGCGATCAGCTTGTAGGTCAAGTTGGGGGTCTTCTGTGCACGTAGCACCGCGATACCTGCTTCAGAGACGCCGCCCTCGTTCGCGTCGAAGAACTTGATCTGGGTGGCGTTTGGCTTGCCGAGCGTGATCGTCCACGCCACAATCGTCCCCGTTTTGGTCGCACTGAGGGGGTTGCGCACGGTTCCCACCTTGACCTGGAAGCCGGTGGTGCGGCTGACCGCGAGGCAGGGGCTCGCAGGACAGCTTGGCACGGTCGCCGGTGTGGTCGCCGGGATGATGCCGATTTCGGCCAGCGTGGCAGGCGCCACGGCAGGCAGCACGAGTGCGAGCCCCAGGGCTCCGAGCACAGCTATATGGAGGTTTATCCGTCTCATCTGTGCCATTCAACACGCCCGCCCGACAGATGTAGCGGTGAGATCATTTCGTTATCAACCGCCTAGTTCCTGCGCGATCGCCTCGATCTCATCGGGATCCCCCTGGGCAGGCACCCACGGAAGCTTGAGCGGGTCTCCCTCATAGCGCGGGATCACATGGACGTGGAAGTGGAAGATCGTCTGCCAGGCAGCGGCACCGCAGGAGTTGATCAGGTTGACGCCTGCCGCTCCAAGGCGCTCCTTGCCGCGCGCCGCCAGCCGCCGGGCGGCGAGGGCCACGGCTTGCAGATCCTCATCGCCGATGCTCAGCAGATCCGTGGCATGGGCGCGCGGGATGACCAGCGCGTGACCGCGCGTGGCGGGCGCGATGTCCATGAAGGCGATCGTGCGCTCGTCTTCATCGACGATCCGCGATGGGATCTCGCCGGCGACGATCTTGCAGAACAGGCACTCGGGGTCGCTCATGGGACGGGAGCTTAGATGGTTGATTCCCTCAGCTGTCGTGCACGAGCGCGGACGCATATGTGAGCGCCTGCTCACGCGTGTCGAGCTCGCCTGCGTAGCGAGCCTCGGCGAGCGCCTCCAGCAGCTCGCCCACCTGCGGTCCCAAGGGAATCGAGAGCTCGCGCGCAAGCTCATCGCCTCGCAGCAGCGGACGCCCCGGTCCCTCGGTGTGCCAGCGCAGAGCATCGCCCAACAGACCAGCGGCGACCGTCAGATGTGCGTCGATCGCCTCCTTGGCGCGATCGCCGCGTGTGGCTAGCCGGTCAGCCACCGACAGCAGCGTCACATCCACCTCCACAGGCGAGCAGGCGCGCAGGTAGGAGAACACTGTGCGTCTGGACAGCGGCTGGGGCTCATGAACGAGGAAGCCGAGACGCAGGTGATGACGCACCAGCGCCGCAACATGGGCGCTCAGCCGCTCGCTGGCGCGCAATCGCCTCAGCACCGCGCGCGCCAGCTCCGCGCCACGAACGTCGTGGCTCATGAATGTCACGCGCCCCTCGGCGCTCTCCTCGCGTGTGAGCGGCTTGGCGGCATCGTGTAGTAGCGCACCCCAACGCATTGCCTCCGCACGAGTCATTTCGTCGGCCAGCGGCTCCGCCAGGAACGCGCGCACCTCATCGCCGTGACCTGCGATCACCGCGCTCAGCTCGCAGGCATGTGGACCATCTCCGGGGGCGCTCAGTTCGATCGTGCGGTCGAGCACCTCGAGCGTGTGGCCGTGGACATCTCGGTGATGGAAGCGGTTCTGCTCGACGCCGCGCAGCGCCTCGAGCTCCGGCAGCACCACCGCGCTCGCACCGAGCTCGTGCAGCAGATCGATGCCCGCTCGGGGACGCTCGGAGGCGATGATGCGCCGCAGCTCCGTAAAGACCCGCTCGGCCGACACGTTGGCAAGTCCTCCCGCCTGCTCGCGCGCGCAGCGAATGGCGTCGGGCTCTGCCGTCAAATCCAGCTCCACGGCCACCCGCACCAGGCGCAGCACCCGCAGCGGGTCTTCGACGAATGCTCCCGGGCCAGCCATCCGCAGGCGCCGTTCCTTGAGATCGGTCAACCCGCCCAAGGGATCGATCGGCGCTCCGCCGGACACCGGCTCGGCGATCGCGTTAACCGTGAAGTCGCGCATCGCCAGGTCCTGCTCGAGGCTCTCGCCACGCATCGGCTCCACATCCACCTGCCACGAGCTATCACGCGCCACCACACGCCACGATCCGAAGTCCTCTGAGAGCGCGAAGCAGGCCGCGCGACCCGCTGCCTTGGACACCGCCCGGGCTGCCTCTGCGACGTCGCCCTCGACGACCACGTCGAGATCGGCCGTGGGACGCCCCAGGAAGCGGTCGCGAAGCGCGCCCCCCACAAACCACGCGCGTCGTCCGGCGAGGCCCTCGCGGGCGGCCTCCATCCCCCTCGACTGCCGAGCGCTCACGGCGCTGTGCTGTCCGCCACGGCCACCCCGTCGCGGTGGTAGCGCCGCGTCACCCGCGACGTCAGTCCACAGGAGATCTCGTAGTTGATCGTGTCCAGGCGCCGTGCCACCTCCTCGGCGGTGATCCGCTCGCTGCCCTGGATGCCGATCAGGATCGCCCGCTGGCCGCGCAACTCGCTTGCGCGCTCATCCACGCCGAGGTCGACCGTGATGCTGTCCATGCTCACCGTGCCCACCAGCGGATGGCGGTGACCGCCGATCAGCACATCCGCGTTGTTGGACAGGCCGCGTCGCCAGCCATCCCCGTAGCCGATGGGGAGCACCGCTATGTGGGTGTCCAGCTCGGCCACGAACTGACGCCCGTAGCCCGCGCTCTCACCCGCCGCGCACAGCTTGACCTCCGCCACATACGAGCTCAGCTCGAGCGCCGGCTCGAGCCCACGCGCCGCGGGGTCGCGGCCGAATGGATCCATCCCATAGATGGCGATGCCGCAGCGCACCATGTCGAACTGCGCCTCGGGCTCGCGCAGCACCGCGGCGCTGTTGGCCGCATGCACCAGCAGCTGTGGCTGCTCCTGCTTGATCGACCGTGCCCAGCTCGTGAAGGCAGCCAGCTGCCCGGCAAAGAAGCCCTCGTCCTCGAGATCGTCGGCTGTCGCGAAATGGGTCATCACACCGGCCAGCTCGATCTCTCCCATCTCCCGCGCCATCGCCGCCACCCGCGAGGCCTCGACCGGGTCGCGCGTCCCAAGCCGGCCCATGCCCGAGTCGAACTTGACGTGCACGCGGCCGCCGCCGGCTCTGCTCACCAGCTGCAGGTAGTCGGTGTTCCACACCACCACATCGCCCTCCGCCGCCAGCGCCTG
>JASLDD010000095.1 GCA_030151725.1 Solirubrobacteraceae bacterium | reverse complement strand
TACCGAACTGGCTTCTGACCAGTTGCTCATGCCGTTGTAGTACTCGGTTTCATATCCAGAACGGGAGAACTGCAGCTTGTATGATCCTTCGCGTAGGCCTTTGAATGCGTATTCGCCTTTTGCGTTAGTGTTTTCGAAGGCGATCGCTTCATTGGACATGGTGTCGACTTGCACACTCACGCCCGATAGCGGAGCTTTCGATATGGCGTTGGTGACCGTGCCGCTGATGGAGCCTCCGGTTTGCAGCGCGGCGTTGATGTTGCCTGTCGTCGCACCGGTCGTGACCGAAATACCGGTAGCTTCGGCGGGCGAGCTCTTCCGTTCGTAGTATTCACTGACCAGGTCCTGCGAGGTGGCGTTGAAGCCAACCTTGTAAGTACCCGTCGTAAGGCGCGCAAACGAGTATTCGCCATTCGCGTTGGTCGTGGTGTAGGTAGCGTAGTATCCGGCCGCTCCGTACAGCGTCACACTGGCACCGGACACCGGGAGTTTGCTGGCAGCGTCCGTCACCTCGCCGGTGATCTCCCCGCCGGTCTGCATCGCGGCGTTGATCCCAGTCTTGGTTTCGCCCGTACCGACCTTGATGACTTCGGCTTCGGCCAGCGATCCGCTGCCGTGAAAGAACTGCGATAGGTAGTTGCTGTAGGCCGAGAATTCGACCTTGTATTCGCCGCCCGCTAGGCCTTCGATTGCATATTCGCCCTGAGCATTTGTAAAGGCGCAGCCTGTAGAGAAACCCCCAATCGCTGCGTAGGCGCAAACGTGGATAGCTTCCAAGGGCAGTGACGTCGCGACCGACGTGATGGTACCCGTGAGCTCGCTGGCTGGATGTAGCTGTGCACTGATGCCTACTTGGGCGCTACCGGCAGTCACGGACACGCGATTTGCTTCCGTGCTGAAGGTCTTGCCGTTGTAGAACTGGCTGGCGTATTCATGGTTGCCAAAGAACTCGACGCTGTAGCTGCCGGTCGGTAGCGCCCCAATTTCGTATTCACCCCCGGAGCCGGTGGTGGCACACCGATAGGTCGAGCCCGAGACACAGACCTGGAGGTGAGGGATCGGGGTTTTGCTGCCGGCGGTTTCCACGATTCCACTGACCGTGCCGCCCGCCTGCATGGCGGCGTCAATCGAGGGCGTGACGCTGCCGACTTTGACGGCGACCGGTGTGGCTTCGTAATAGTTTTCGGTAGTGGCGTAGTACTGCGTGAGATAGTTCAGCGAACTTTCGTAGGGAAGCGCGAAACTCACTATGTAGCTGCCGGTGGGAAGTCCGGAAATGGTGTATGCACCCGATACGTCGCTGAGCGCGCAGTTGCCTTCGCCGCTTTCGGTCGGCTGGGCGCAGACTTGGATCCCCGCGATAGAGGCTTTCGTGGATGTGTCGGTGACGCGACCGTGTAGTTCTCCGCCTGGGGCCATTGTGGCGTTGATGCCGGTCTTGACACTCCCGGCTGTCAGGTGGAGCACATCGGCTTCTTGGTAGCTCTGCTTGCCGGAAAAGAACTGGCGCAAGTAGTTGAGACCGCTGCCGCTTTCCGGAGCGAAGGCGATCTTGTATTCGCCCGTCGGTAGACCGGCCACGAGGTATTCGCCAGTCGCGTTTGTCGAAGTGCAGCTGCCGAAGAAGTCGTCGAATTCGGGTTCACTGACCGAGTCGGCGCAGACTTCTATGCCCTTGATGGCGGCTTTGGTACCTTCAGCCAAGACCTTGCCCGATGCTTCAGCGCCGACGACCAAAGCCGCGTCAGTGTGCGACGTCGTCGCTCCGCTGGTGACCGCCACAGAAGAGGCCTCATTCTGGGCGATATAGTTCAGGCTGCTCCCCTGTGGTGCGAAGAACGACACCGAGTAGTTCCCCGGAGCCAGCCCACCAATCGTGTATTCGCCGGTCCCCGATGTTTTCTGACAGGTTTCGGCGTAGGGTGCGATGCTCTCGTAGGCGCAGACTTCGATGCCGCCCACGGCTGCTTTGGTTGCCGCTGAGATGACGGTGCCGGAAATGCCGCCACTTTCGGTCGCGTGGGCGCTTGGCGCCATGAACCACGCACTGGCGAGGGCCAGCACCAGGATCTTTGCGGTCCACGGCCAGGCCCGAACCCGGCCCGCGTCGCCGACGCTAGGCGCCTTCATCGTTCCTGCGCTCCCCAAGCCGAGATCGATGATCGCCACAGCGGCATGACTGCCACGGCCAGTTGAGCACCGACGGCTGGATTCTCCGCCGACTCGCAGCAGACAGAGGCATGAAAAGGTGAGGCACCACTGATCGCCGCCTGTACGCTGGCACGCCCCCGGTTCTCCTTATCCAAAACTCGCGCCTCCACAGCGGTGGGCGCGGATTCAGGCTACCGGAATTCGCCAAGAGCCGTCGACAGCCGGCGCGCGTCTTACGAGCTCGGGGCCTGGTTCTCGCGATTGATTGCGTCGAACTGCCCGAGCTCGCCGCAGCGCGGGCCGGGATCACTGAGGCGGCAAACTCAACGAACCACCGCAATTTACGGGCCTTTTATGATGCCGGAGGAGGGACTCGAACCCCCGACACGCGGATTATGATCCCTTCTCGGCTCCCGGAATTGGCTCTGCTAAGCGGATCTAAGGCCAAGAAAGGCGGCCTATTTGCGAGCGGTCGGGGCCCTCTACTAGGGAAATCCTGGGGAAATCCCGGTGTCCTCCACGCAACTCGTTGGCCGCTTCGAGACGTTGGGGGTCTATACCGGTATGAGTCAAACGAAAAGGCCCACGGGCCACCTGCAGGTCAAGCTCGACAAGAACGGCCGCACGCGTTCCTTCTGGGCGTTCTGGCGCGACCGCCAGGGTCGTAAGGGAGGGCGATGCCTCGGCCCTGCACACGTCCGCGACGCGGCAGACGCACCGCTCGCGGTGCCGTCGTCTGGCGTGCCGGGCACGGCCCAAAGCCCAGCCCGGAGTATTTGACGCCGAAGGAGGCCCAAGTTCGACTCGAGACGATCCTCGAAGAACTCCGTGCGGCTACGGAGGTCGAACAGGTCGCCGAGCGCACACTCCAGCAGGCGGTCGAAGGCTGGCTGGCTGAGCGCAAAGGGGAGAGGGGGCAGAAGCGATCGACGGTCGCCGGCTACGAGGACATGTTCGAGCGTATGTTCCGAGACCTTGGCGCCGAGACACCGGTGCGCTCGTTCATGGACGGGCGCCTACGCGCGTACTTCGCCGACTTCAAGTCCTACCGTGTGTTGAGTGAGGCGAAGGCACGCGAAGCTCTTGCAGAGGGCACGAACGTCCAGCGGTTCACGATCGAGCGCTGGACTGCGCAACCAGCCGAGAGCCAGGCGATAGAGGTGGCGACAAAGGACGAGGCGGTCCGGCTTGCCGACGAGCTGCCGGGCACCTGGAAGCATCGGCGGCGCGGCTGCTATCGCGTGGTCCCACTCGACGCGCGACGACCGCGACGTGTCTCACGAGCAACAGCGATGATGCTGCAAGACGAAGGCTGGATCGTCAAGCGTCGAACGACGAAGCCCTGGATGCTCGTGACGCCGGCCGCCGCGCAGACGCGCAATACGTATCGCGACATCCTCGCCGCATCGCTCGACTACGCCGTGCGCGAGGGGTGGCTTGACTCGAATCCTCTGGCCTCGGTCAAGCGCGCGAGCAAACGCCACGAGCGTGAGCGGATCCTACGGCGCGACGACTTCTACGACTCTGAGGAGGTCGACCGCCTCCTGAAGCGGGCCCCTAGCGCGTTCGAGGAAGCGTTCTGGCTGTGCGGCGCTCACGCCGGCCTCCGTCCTCCCGGCGAGGCGCTGGGGCTCCGCTGGGGGGCCGTTGACTTCCAGACGGGCGTGATGCGCCCCTACGACAACTGGGTACGAAACGAGATGGATACGACCAAGACGTCGGACTCCGAGGCGATCCCGATGACCCCTCGGCTAAGGGCAGCTCTGTGGCATCTAAGCCGGCGGGGGTACGCGACAGGCGATCGGGACTTCGTCTTCGTGAGCGAGCTGACTCTCGACTCGCCGGTCTCCGAACGGCCGATGCGCGACGCCTTCAAGATCGCCGTCGAACAAGCCGGTCTGAAGCCGATCAAGATGTACAACCTGCGCCACTCGTTCGGGACGACGCTGGCGCGCAACGGCGTCGACATCCGGACGATTCAGGCGCTCATGCGCCACGACCGGCTGAGTACGACCGAACAGTACATGGCGTATTCGCCCCGGCCGGATCTCGCGGAGCAGATCGCTCGGGCACTCGATCCGCACAGCTTGCCAGAGGATGGGCTGTCGATTCAATCGCGGACCGGTAGTTCCGACGCGAGGCTACTTGAGCGCCTCGAAGAAGCGATCCCAGCGAAGTGGCTACGTGAGGTCCAGCGGCTGTACTCAGAGACCGACCCGTCGGTCTTGGCATAGGGTGCAGGTCAGGCTGATGCAGTCTTGGCTGAGCCGAGCCTCTGTCAAATGGGCGCGGCCCATGCGGTTCGTCCGAGGCGGGGTCGCCCTTGCTCCCAGGCGACGGGATGTCTCGTCAGCCCATCGGAGTAACCAGCGCGAAAGTGTCCTGGCTGAACGCGGTCCATACTGGTCGTGGGGCTAGTCTGATTGCCTTGCCTCTGCCAGGAGGGTCATCCGACAAGTACGGCAACCGATATGAGGATCGGTGGGCAGCGCGGTGCGCGTTCGATGTTCTGCGCGAGACGGCGCTGTCCATTCATAGCGAGCCGCCAGGTGCCGAGGATGCCGGCGTCGATTTGTGGTTGAGCTATCCCGGTCACCGCGAGTATCACCAGGTAAAGCGCCAGCTCACCGGCGAGGGGCGCTGGACGTTGGGCGCGCTGGAAACCGCAGGCGTGCTCACCACGTTCTATGAGAAGTTGCGCGACACCGACGCCCGCTGCGTCTTCGTCTCCACGCACGCTCCGTATGTCCTCGAGGAGCTGGCCGACCGTGCTTCCAAGGCTGAGTCCTATGACGAGTACGAGCGCGATCTGCTCGCCGCGGATGCGTGGCGGACACACTTCGGCGATCTCTGCCGACGATGGGGGGACGTCGACCCAGGGTGGGCATGGGAAGCCTTGAGGCGGATCCGCACCGAAACGATCAGCGACGCTGCCTTGACGGCATCGAACAGCCTTGCCGCCGAGTTGCTCTTCGCGGGTGACCCTGAGCAGACGGTGCCGACGGCCGTAGCCGTATTGCGTGATCGAATCAACAAGCGTCTTACGGCGCATGAACTGTGGCAGGCCCTTGCTGAAAGAGGTGTCGAGCCGACTCTATGGACAAATGCCGGCCGCTCGGCGATATCTCTCAAAGCGGCAAACACCCGCTACTCGCAGTCCCGCGAAACGACGCTGATCGGCGGGCAGTTGATCGAGCGAGAGGAGGCATTGAAGCTCGCTGAGCTCATCGACGGCCACCCAGTCGTAGTCCTCGACGGTCCCGCAGGAATGGGCAAGAGCGATGTTCTACTCGGCTTCATCAACGGGCTCCGCGAGCGCGGAACGCCCCACCTCGCAATGCGTCTCGACCGACAGACGCCGACTGCAAGCCCGGAGGCGCTCGGCCGCGAGATCGGTCTGCCGGCTTCCCCGCCCGCTGTGCTGGCTGCAGTCGCTCAAGGCAAGCCGAGCGTCCTTGTGATCGACCAGCTCGATGTCGTCAGTACGTCTTCGGGGCGCAACCCGCAGTTCCTCGAGTGCGTCGAAGCGCTGCTGCGACTCGTCTTTACGCAGCCCTCAATGCATGTTGTTATGGCCTGCCGAACGTTCGACCTCGCGAACGACGCACGCCTCCGCGCTCTGGTGCACGGCCAGGACGGACGGCCAGTGGTTACCGTCACGCCCCTCGATCACACGCTCGTTAGTCAACGAGTAGGCGCGCTCGGCTTCGACGCCGACGCCCTCACAAAGCCTCAGATCGAACTACTCGCAGTGCCACTCCACCTCGCGCTCCTGACCGAGATCGCGACCAGTAGCACGGCGCGGCTTCTGGACTTCTCAACTCGAAGAGACCTCTACGACGCGTTCTGGAAGCACAAGCGACTCGACATAGAAACGCATCTCGGGCACACCTCCAAGCTTTTCGACGTGGTCGACACCCTCGTAGATTTTATGAGTAGTCAGCAGGCCCTCAGGGCGCCGAGCGAGCTCGTGGACGCGTGGGAAGCCGATGCTGATGCGATGGCGTCAGCTCACGTGCTGGTGCGGGACGGTCGCAGCTACGCCTTTTTCCACGAGACCTTCTTCGACTACCTTTTTGCGCGTCGATTCATCGCGCGGGGCGAATCGTTGCGCCAACTGCTGGCCGGTGACCAGCTGCTCTTTCGGCGCGCCCAGGTCCGGCAGATTCTGGCCCACAAGCGCGACAGCGAGATTTCGGGCTACGCCGACGACCTCGCATACCTGATCGATGATCCAGGCGTCCGGTTTCACCTCAAGGATCTGGTATTCGCGTGGCTAACTGACGTCTCAACCCCCACCCACGAGGAGTGGGCTTTGTTGCGTCCCCACCTCGAAGGCTGCGATGAGGCGCTGCGTGAACGAGCCTGGCGCCTCCTGGCCTCGCCCGGGTGGTTCGCTTACGCTGATCGGCTCGGACTCGTGGACCAATGGCTCGAGGACGACGGGGATGTCGCCGACCGCATCCGCTGGGCGATTGCCCAGGTCACGAGCGCGTTCCCGGAACGCGCGGCGCAGCTCATAAGCTCCGTCGCCGCGGGCTCGGAGGAGGGGCAGCGCGAGGGAGCGGGGATGCTGAGCCGGGTGGACCTATCGACCGATCGCGCCATCTTCGATGTCTTCCTGAAACTTCTTGACGACGACACGGGAAGGGGCGGACTCGCCGAGTCTGAATTCTGGTTCTTGGCAAGCGAGCTGCCCTCGACACATCCGACGTGGGGATGTGAACTGATTGGCCACTACCTCGCGAACAGGCTCGCTCTCGCAATCGCGACCGGAGTCAGGAATCCGTTCAGCGCGCACAGCGGGCTCGTTCCTCAGCACATCTATCCAGACGACTTCATGAGTCAGTGTGCGGAGGCTGAGCCCGTTGCGTTCATTGAGCAAGTGTGGGGGCCGGTTCTTACGGTGATCGAGCAGACGGCGGACGAGCCGAGGAGCGATTACCTGCGTCACGATGAACTCTGGCGCCTTCGCCACTACAGCGAGTTGCCCATGGACTTCGATGATCAGCTTCTTTTCGGGCTCGAGCGGGCATTCGCCGGCACCGCGCGCGAGCAGCCCGACCGGTTCGAGCGCCTCGTTGCCGAACACGCTCAGACCGACCTTGATTCCGTCGTACATCTGTGCTTTCGCGGCTTCGCTGCAACCCCGAAACGGTTCGCCGACCCCGCTATCGACTTCCTTCTCGCAGACCTTCGACGATTCCAAGTGTCTCACTCATCAGCAAACAGTTGGGGGACGCGCGAACTGATCAAGGCGATATCGATACACGCCTCCACTGCCCAACTTCAGCGTCTCTCGGAGGCCATTTTGGCTTTCTATACGAGATGGGAGCGCTCCGCCGATGGCCATAGCGAGCACGGCCTTGCTCAGTTTTGCCTACTCGGGGGAATCGATGAGTCGGTCCGCTCGCCAAGCGTAAACAAGCGATTCGCGGAACTGCAACGCAAGTTTAAGACGAACGACCTCGACCAACCGCTAGGAATCCAAGGCGGCACCGTGCACTCGCCGATCCCACCAGACTCCGCCGAGAAGATGACCGATGAACAATGGCGCTCGGCGCTTGCGCGTTACGACGACGATCGAGGCCGAGATCCCCGCGATTTCCTAAAGGGTGGGGCCCACCAGCTCTCCTCAGTTCTCGAGAGCCGCACGGAGGCCGAACCCGCCCGGTTCGCTCGCATCGCTTTGACTCTGCCGGACGACACCAACACGCTCTACTTCGACGCGATACTAAGGGGTGTCCGGGCGAGCGAGAACATCGTCCCGCTCGAGCTCACAACTGAGCTGTGCCTACGCTGCCACGCTCTGCCCGAGCGACCTACGGGGATGTGGATCGGGGGGCCAATCGCCAAGCATTCGGAAGAAGCGCTCCCAGAGACTTTGATCGAATTGCTGAACTGGTATGCGACAGCCGCCCGCGGTTCTGAAAGGACTTCAACTCCCGCCGGCTCAGAAAGTGGCCAAGAGCTCGAACAGCACGGACTCAACAGTACGCGCGGTATGGCAGCCACCTGCATCGCCCAGCTTGTTCACGACCGGAAGGATAATCTCGACCGCCTGCGACCCGCAATTGACTCTTTGGTCGCCAACCCGGTCATGGCTGTTCGAGCGATGGCCGCCAGAACCGTCGTCGCGGCGTTGCGCTTTCACCACAACGAGGCTCTCG
The DNA here is from genome assembly GCA_030151725.1 of Solirubrobacteraceae bacterium. Classification (GTDB taxonomy): domain Bacteria; phylum Actinomycetota; class Thermoleophilia; order Solirubrobacterales; family Solirubrobacteraceae; genus Palsa-744. Next base: position 2,840 of record JASLDD010000095.1, on the reverse strand, counting down.
ACCTGTTCGATTCTCTAGTTGAGGGCTCAGATGACAACCTGCTCGCTTCGCGGGCTGTTCAGGATTTTCTCCGTTACTGCGCTCCGATCGACTTCTCGCGCCTGAAGCCGACGCTCGAACGTATGCTCGCCTCAACGGTCCCGGACGTGCAGTCGGCAGGTGCCGCCTGGGTCACGCTCTCGGCACTCGACAATGAGGAGGCTCACGCCCTCGCAGAATCCTGCCTCGCTGGGACTGAGCAGGTACGCGTTGGCGCCGCGCGGGTCTACGCCGCGAATCTCACGTCTGCTAGGTACCGCGAGCGCTGCGAAAACGCGCTGCGCACGCTGTTCGAAGATGATTCTGAACAGGTACGCCACGCCGCCTCAGCTGCCGTCACCAGACTCAGCGGTGATGCGCTCGGCGAGCTGGAGGCCCTAGCCCAAGAGTTCCTCGACAGCCGCGCGGCCGATGACGACGATCAGATCATTCTGATGCTCACCGGGACGACGGCTCGAGTGCCCGCTCTCGCCCTGAACGCCTGTGAGATGATCTTTGGCCGCCTCGGTCCGGATGCCCGCGACATCCGTACCCGAGCCGCCCGGCTTGCGGGCCAGCTGAGCGAGATTCTCGTTCGCGCATACGCTGACAGCGACCGCGCCCCGATTCTTCGCGAGCGCGCACTCGATCTCATCGACCAGTCGCTGAGATTGGACATCTACGGTGCGCACCAAGCGATACAGGAGCATGACCGTGGATAGCTCTGTGCGTGGGGCTGTCGCTCGGCCTCGAGGAATAGTCGAAGCGTTCCTGCGGTTGCTAGCTTGCTAGCGGGCCGTACCTGCTCAGGCCAGCCTACGGTCCGATCTGAGGCGAGCCCTGGGCTTTCCGGGGTTCGCGCGATACGAGCAAAGGCCGCGCCTCAAGGCGACTCGGCCGGATCGTTCCCGCGACTTTGCAGAGCAAATAGCTCATCGATTGTCATCAAGTCGATGGGCCACTGTTCGGCCGCCGCTTTCGCAGACCGTGTGAATCCTGCCGAGGAAACGAGGATGGCTCGGCTCGCTCCTACGGCCGTCATTGCACCGAATAGCTCACGCACCGCGCCGACGGGCACGAGGTTACGACTGCGGTAGAGCTTGACCTGAACAACCGTAAGCGGATCGCCGGCGATGATGATGTCGATACCCGAGTCGCTTCGCGACGGTGTCGCATCGACGACGTATCCGGCATCGGCGAACGCTTGAGCAACCATGCGCTCAAACTCTTGGGGACCGATCTTTTGGAGTGATGCCGGATCCTGAGCTAGCTGCCGCAGTGTCAAATCCTGTGTTTGAGACCGGTCCGGTACTGCCGGCGCTAGCTCGCTAACGCGCCGCAAGATGGTTGAGACATCCTGAGCTGTGTCTCCGGTTAGCTCGACATAGGGTGCAGATGCGAGATCAACTACTGCATTCTCGGGGCGCTGTGACGCCACTACCATTGGAATGCTCGAGGCGGCGGCCATCCCTAGCTCGAAATACACGTTTGGATTTGGCGAAGTCAGCAGTGCGACTACAACGTCGGCTGTCTGAATCGCGGCGGTGATCGAAGCGAATACCTTTTGTCCGGGCTTGCTTACGGTGTCGGGGCTAAAGACGTCGTAACCAGAGTCAGAAAGGACGCTGCGGAGGCCGCGCGCGAGATCGTCCCCCTCGCCGTACGTATACGCAATAAAGACTCTCACGCTGACGCCTCCAACGCGCGGGTTATCGCCCAGAATTCGTAGAGCAGATGCTCCCGATCATCCTGCTCCTCGGCCGTGTCGGGACCAAACTTCGTCAACAAATCAAGGGCTTCGCGGCATTGCGACAGGCGTCGACCTAGCACGCCATTGATGGCCTGCTCAGTCACAGCTATAGCGGGCGCTCTCTTGGCCACAAGAGCCTCGTGGTTCACGGAGATGTACTCGCGTTGAATCTGAACGTTCCAGCCTCTCGTGGTGGAATGCTGCCAGCCGGAGACCTCTGGTCGATAGTCGTTCTCAGTGAGGCTGCCGATAAGTGCGCTCGACACAGCCTGGAAGTCATGAGCGCTGAACGGCACGGCACCAAGCTCGGGCGGCTTCACGCGCTCCATGTCGTAGACGAACAAGATGCCGCGGTCGCTCAGACGAAGCACGGCGTCCACGACGGCTGAGGCGAGCTGGGTCGGTGCCACCTCATGAACCGTGTTCGTCAGCGTGATGAAGTCGAACCTTGTCTCGGCGGGCACAAGTCGTCCCAGCCGCGACAGATCGCCGATCTCTTCGTTGACGGTGGCGAATCCCAGCGCGGTGGCTGTCTTGCTCGTCTCGCGCAGGTAGTCGACGTTGGCGTCGTAGGCCAAGAACTCGATCTTCGCTCGCGCTCTGTCCGACAGCGTGTCTTGAAGCCCAGAGAGGATCTGCCCACGGCCACAAGCGAGGTCCAACCAACCGAGCCGCTGTATGCCGGGTGCCGAGAGAAGCCCCTGCAGGACGGTGAGTGCAGCTTGATGTTGGGCAAGCTGTCGGCCGTCCGTTCGTACGGCGTTGGAGTCATGGATGACCACCGTGGCTGGTCAGGGTATTCCGCGGGCCTCCTTGCGAGCAAGCTCGTCGCCACGATTGGGCCTCATCGAGAGGCTTATGCGAGTGCCTTAAGCCCTAGTAGGGAAATCCTTGGGGAAATCCGCTGGCCTCGTGATAGTCTCCGATGTAAGTAACCGTTCAGTCCTCTGGCTCGCTCAGGTGAGTAGCGGCGCGGGATCGCCACGGGCGCTGGCGGAGAGCGCCTCGGTGAGATAGACGAATAGCGAGCGTTCTTGTAGGCGGCAGGTCGTATGCGCCGAGAGCAGTCGGG
>JASLDD010000059.1 GCA_030151725.1 Solirubrobacteraceae bacterium | reverse complement strand
GGCGCACCGGCCACCGCCCAGCCCGTCCCCGGTGCGCCCGCGGCAGGCCAGCCCACTCTCGGAGCGAAACCCGCGCAGGCGCCCGTGCCCAGCCAGAGCGCCCCGCCGGCCCAGCCGGGCAAGTCGCCCCAAGCGAGCCCTGTGCCTGTGGGTGCGCCGGCATCGGCAGCGGGCGCCGCCCAGAGTCTGCGGCCACCGGCTCCCGCGCCCGCCGCAACGCCGCCCCTGCCTCCCCCTGCCTCCCCCGGCGCTACGCAGCCGTCGTCCGCGCGCCCGGCGGTTGCGTCTCCACCGGGAACGCCAAACGACGCTCCACCGTCGCCCACCCCATCGGTGTCAACACCACCGGCAACCGCCGCAGCCGGTGCGGGCTCCGCACCACGCGCGCCGAGTCCGCCCGCGCCCCCGACGGGCGAGCCGCGCCGCCCGCCCGCACCCGAGACGAGCCGCCGCCCGGCACCCGCGGCAGCTCAGGCTCAGACAACCCGCTCTAGGCCGGCTCCCGCGGACCGCCGCCCGGGCGTGTCGTCGCTACTCGAGGAGCGTCGCCGCCCCGACGCCCGCCGCTCGCCCGGCAAAACGACGCTACTGATCCTTGCGGGCGTGGTCGCGGTGGTGGTGATCGCGGTCGTGGTGTTCTCTTCGAGTGGAGGTGGCTCCTCGGGGAAGAAATCGCCGTCAACAACCGGCAGCTCGACGGTGGGTACAGGCAAGACGACCACCAAGGCCCATCACAAAGCCTCGAAAACATCGGCACACGCGGCCAATCCGGCGGAAACGCTCGTGGCGGTGCTCAACGGCACAGAAAAGGCAGGGCTCGCCCACCAGATCTCGGGACAGCTGCAACAGGGCGGATACTCGCAGGCAGAAGCGCTCAGCGGTCGTCCGGCCGGCACTAACCAGGCCACGGTCGTCCAGTACTCGAGCGGCCATCGTGCTGACGCCGAAGGAGTGGCGCGCACGCTCAGCGTCACACAGGTCCAGCCGCTGGAAGCGACGGTCGCCTCGCTCGCGGGCTCGGCCAAGGTGGTGGTGATCGTCGGCGCCGACAAGGCCACGGCAGCCCCATAGCCGGCTTCCTTGACATCCCGGCGCGCTCCTCCAAGCCGCGCGAGCATGGGCTTACCCACGTGATCGACAGGGGGCTGTCGATCGCCGAGGTGGACGGCCTGCTCGAGGTGGTAGGCGACGCGGTGGACATCGTGAAGCTCGGCTGGGGCACGGCGCTGGTCAGCGAGAACCTGCACCCCAAGCTCGAGCGCTACGCCGCCCGTGGCATACCGGTGGTGCTCGGGGGCACCCTCACCGAGCTCGCAATCCGCCAAGGCAAGGTGGAGGGCCTCATAGCGTGGCTACGCGAGCTTGGCCTGCGCCACGTGGAGGTCTCCGACGGCACGATTTCGGTGGATCCGAAGGTCAAGCGCGAGCTGATCGAAGAGCTGGCAGGCGAGTTCACGGTGCTGGCCGAGGTCGGTAGCAAGGACGCGGACTTCATCATGGCCCCCTACGTATGGGTGGAACAGATTGAAAGCGATCTGGAGGCGGGGGCGTGGAAGGTGATCGCCGAGGCACGCGAGTCGGGCACGGCCGGCATCTACCGCGCAACCGGCGAGGTCCGCTCAGGGCTGATCGACGAGATCGCGCACGCGATCGATCCGGAGCGGCTGATCTTCGAGGCGCCGCTTCGCGAGCAGCAGGTGTGGTTGCTCAAGCAGTTCGGCACCGAGTGCAACCTCGGCAACATCGCACCCGTGGACGTGCTGTCGCTCGAGACGCTGCGCCTTGGTTTGCGCTCGGACACCGTCGACCGATTTGCGCTCGGCGGTGAGGATTGACGGGCGCGCCTGTCGCGCTGGGGGGCGGGGAAGAAGAGAGCCGAACTTTCTCGCCGGGCGGCGATCCGCTTGCCCGCACCGTGTTCGTGCTGTTGGTCGTGGCTTGCTTTGTGGCCTTCTTCGTCACGCAGCGCCTCAAGCACACACCCACGGCCGTGCAGGACTTCAAGCTGAACCCCCGCTTCTCGCCGACGCCGTCGGGGCACCTCAAACAGGAGGGGATCTCCTTCAAGCTCGCGCAGGCCGACGAGGCGACGGTGACGGTCATCGACTCAAAGGGCGAAACGGTGGCAACGCTCGCTCGCGCCCATCCTGTACCGCGCTACAAACAGTTCTCGCTGCACTGGAACGGTCATAGGGGGGTCGTCCGCAGCTACGGCGAAATAACGACCATAAGTGGCCGCACGATCCTCGTTCCCCGCATCGCGGGACCGCTCGCGCCGCCCGGCGAATACCGCGTGCGCGTGACCCTCCGCCACCGTAGCCAGCCGGTTCTCTCGCCGCGCAGCTTCACGCTGGTGGGAGCGTGAGCTTGCCGGGCGCGCTGCTGCTGGCCACGCGCTTGCCGAGCACGGGGACGCTCGCCGTGGGTGCGGTCGCGGCGCTGGTTGTGATCGCAATGCTCGTGGTGGCGATGCGCCGTCACGGCGAGGCGCTGCCGCTGCTAGCGATCGTGGCGCTGCCGTTCAGGCTGCCGATTTCCGCGGATGGGAAGACAGTCAACTTGCTGATCCCGCTCTACTTGGTGGTGGCGGCGGGAACGCTCGTTTACCTGCTGCCGCGGCTGCTGCGTCGCCCGGCCGTGGGTCGCGATCCGGCCGAGCGCGAGGCCCACGACAGTGACGACGGACTCCCGCCCACGAAGCTCGCGTTCTGGACGACACCGAGGGGCCTCGAGTGGCTGCTGCTCTCGGCGGTGGCGCTGTATGCGCTGCAGGCGATCTACTCCGCCGACCACGCGCGTGCGGGCGAGAACATCGCCTTCTTCTACATCCCCTTCGCGCTGCTGTTCGCACTGCTGCGCGAAGTGCGCTGGACGCGCGAGTTGCTCCTGCACTGCCTGGGCGCGACTGTCGTGCTCGCGGTCTTGTTCGCGGGCGTGGGCTTCGTGGAGTACGCGCGCAAGTCCCTGTTCTTGAACCCCAAGGTGGTTGCGGCGAACGAGTACGACAACTACTTCAGGGTCAACTCGCTGTTCTTCGACCCCAACATCTACGGCCGCTTCCTGGCGCTCGTGATGATCGCGGTGACGACGTTCCTGCTCTGGAGCCGCCGCCGCCGCGACATCCTGCTCGGTGGCGCGGTGCTGGCGTGGCTGCTGGCGGGACTGGTGACAAGCTTCTCGCAGTCGAGCATCGCTGCGCTGTTGCTCGGCCTGGCGGTGCTCGCGGCGTGGCGCTGGGAGGTTCGCAGCACGCTGTACTCGGCTGTCGGGCTGCTGGCTCTGGCGGGTGCGGTGGTGCTGCTGGCGCCCACGAGCCTGCACTTTGGCCTGAAGGGGTCGAGCGGGTCGACGAGCAATGCGACGAGCGGGCGCACGAAGCTGATCTCGGGTGGGCTCGATCTGTTCGGCAAACGCCCGCTCGAGGGCTATGGCTCGGGCTCTTTCGAAGTCCAGTACAAGCGCCACACGAAGATCAGCGAAGCGAGCGCGCAGAATGCGACCTCGGCGTCGCACACGATCCCGATCACTGTCGCCGCCGAGCAGGGGATTCTCGGCCTGGGACTGTATGTGGCGCTGCTCGTGTCGGCCTTCCTGGTGCTCTTCCGCGGCGCTGGGCGCTCGCCTCCGCGGATCGCGATCGCGGCCTGCTTCGCGGCGCTCGTGCTGCACACGTGGACGTACGCCGACTTCCTCGAGGACCCGTTTACGTGGGCGCTGCTGGCGATCGGCGTGGCGCTGGCGGACCGCTAGTGCTCGGCTACCTCAAGCGGTTGGTGACGACGGGCGCGGCGTATCAGTTCGGGGACATCCTGGCCAAGGGGCTCGCGCTGCTGACGCTGCCCCTCTACACGCACCACCTGAACCCCAAGGCCTACGGCGCCGCGGAAACGCTGCTGACGGCGGTGATCCTCGCGAGCATCCTGCTGCGCGTAGGGATCGGCGAGGCGTTCATCCGCTTCTACTTCGACGACGTGGACACCGAGAGGCGCGCGCGGATCGCGCGGACGGCAACGGCGGCGGTGGCCTGGACGACGACCCTCGCGTCGTTGCTCGCGCTCGCCTTCGCAGGCCCGCTGTCGAAGCTCGTGCTCGACTTCCGCGACCCGCTGCTGTTCGACTGTGGCGTGCTCGGCCTGTGGGCCTTCACGAACCTCGAGATGGCCTACGCGCAGCTGCGGGTGGACGAGCGCTCCCGCACCTATGTGTTCGCCTCGGCGGGCAATGTGCTGATGACGGTGGCCTTTACGGTGGCGCTGGTGATCTTCGCCGACCAGGGCGCTCGTGGCTTGCTACTCGGGAACTTCGCGGCCTCGGGGGTGGTGGTGGCGGCGCTGTGGTGGGTGCTGCGCGACCGCTTCTCGCTGCGGGTGAGGGGTGGCGATCTGCGTGCGATGCTGCGCTTCGGCCTGCCGACTGTTCCGGCCGATGCGAGCGTGTACGCGCTGCAGGTGGCAGACCGCTTCTATCTCTATCGGGGCTACTCGCACGGCGCCGCGGGCCTGTATGCGGTGGCGATCAAGCTCGCCACGGTCGTGTTCGTGGCGGTGCGCGGCTTTCAGTACGCGTGGCCGCCACTTGCGTACTCGATCGAGAGCGACGAGGAGGCGGGACGGCTGTACTCGCTCGTGACCACCTACTACGTGCTGGCCACGGGCGTGGTCGTGTGCGGGGTGGGATTGCTGGGACGCTGGATGGTCAGGCTGCTCGCCGCGCACCGCTACTTCGACGCCTATCGCGCGCTGCCGTGGCTGGCGCTCGGATGGGCGCTGTACGGCCTGTATCTCGTGTTCGTGGCCATCTCGGGACGTGCCCGCGTGACGTCGCGCAACTTCCCCGCCGCGGCGGCCGGCCTTACGGTCAACGTCGCGCTGCTGCTGTGGCTCGTGCCCGGGGGCGGCGCCGGGCTCGGCATCGCGGGCGCCGGGATCGCGCTGTGCGGCGCGTATGCGGCGATGCTGGGGGTCATGTACGTGCTCACGCGCGGCCTGTTCAGGGTCGGCTTCGAATGGCGGCGCCTGGCACAGCTGGTGGCGATCCTGGCGGCGGTGGCCGTGTCGGGTGAGCTGCTGCTGCCCACCCATGGGCTCGCAGGATTTGCGACGCGCGCGGCATGGCTCTTGCTCGTGCCGGTGGCGCTGATCGGAACGCACTTCTTCCATCCCCACGAGCTGACGGGTGCACGCGCGTTGCTGGTCGAGGGTCGCCGTCGCGCGCGCGTATTTCGCGCCGGTCATGGGGACGTGGAGGCCTACGCGGAGGACCCTCTGCGCGACGTTTGAGCATGTTGCGAAGAGACGTCTTGCGGTGCTCGAATCAGGTGAATCGTCGAAAGTCTCGCGCCGTACCTAAAGGCCCGTGCGTCATCAGCCGATAGCCGCACCCATGCGCGAGACATCCGCGACGGCCGAGTCGCAGGCAAACAGGACTCCACCCGTGGGGGCGCTCGAGCGTCGTCGTCGGGCGGAGGCGCTGCGCCGCCACCACGAGGACAAGCGCGCGAACACGATGGCATCGGCTGGGGAGCTGGGCTATCTGCGCGCGCAGCTGCGACTCGCCACGCGCCTGACCGCACGCCTGGCGGCGACGAACGACGTGAAGGAGATGGTCGAGCTGGTCGTGGAGGAGCTGCACGGCACATTCGCCTTCTATCTTGCGGCCATCCAGCGCTCGGATCCAGACGGCGTGCTGCGGCTGATCGCCGGCACCGGCGCTCTGGCGGAGGTGATGACGGAGTTCCTGCTGCTCGAGCAGTCGATCAAGGATGGGATCAACGGCCGGGTGGCACGCTCGGGCGCAAGCGCGCTGGTGGCGGACACGCGCGAGGACAAGGACTACATCGTGCGCGACCCCGAGACGGACCCGCGCTCGGAGTTGAGTGTTCCGATCATGGTCGACGGCGCCGTGTGGGGTGTGCTCAACCTCGAGGCGCCAGAGCCCGAAGCCTTCACGCAGGCCGATGCCGTGCTCGTCGAGGCGATCGCCGCCAGCCTCGGCTCCTCGCTTCACCGTGCGGTGCTCGTCGGCGATCTCGAGCAGACCTTCACGACAACGCTGACGGCCCTCATGAGCACGGTGGAGGCGAAGGACGAGTACACGGCATCGCATGAGCAGCAGGTCGCCGAACTCGCCGAACGCGTCGCATTGCGCCTGGGCGAGCCGGACTGCAGGGCCCGCGATGTGCGCTACGCAGCGCTGCTGCACGATGTCGGCAAGGTCGCCGTCCCCAGCGAGATCCTGCTGAAGCCGGGCGCGCTGGACGAGGACGAGTGGGTGGTCATGAAGAGCCATGCGGCCGTCGGCGGTCAGCTGGTCGCGCGCATCCCCGCCTTTGCCCACCTGGCAGCTGCCGTCCGCGCGAGCCACGAGCGCTGGGACGGGGGCGGCTACCCGGACGGATTGGCCGGAGAGGACATCCCGCTCGCCGCGCGGATCATCGCGGCCTGCGACACGTATGAGGCGATGGTCACCGACCGCCCCTACCGTGCTGCGCGCACGCTCACGCAGGCTCAGGAGGAGTTGCGCCGCGTGTCCGGCTCACAGCTGGATGCGGGCGTGGTGGGCGTGCTGCTGGAGGAGCTGGGGGTCAGCCGCCGGCGTTGTATCGAGCGGCCGCCTCGCGCAGGCCATCGCCCCGCCCAGGGCGCAGCGTCGCTGTGACGTGGCACCAGTAGCGCCGGGGCGAGCGGTCGGGCAGCACGAGCGCAGCAAGGGCTCGTAGGGCGTAGGGCCACGCTGTCAGCCAGCGCACCGCCCGCGCCGCGCCCGAGGAGTGGTGCTTGCGCATGTACAGGTCGCGGTTGCGCGCCATCTCCACGATCCGCGGCCGCGCGGCCGCATCGGTCGAGAGCTGCTCGTGGTGAATGGCCACCGCATCGGGCACGAACACGCTGCGCCAGCCGCGGTCGCGCAGCCGGCGTGCGAAGTCCACCTCGTCGGAGTAGACGAAGAAGTCCTCGTCGAGGTAGTCGACCCGGGCGGCGGCCTCGCAGCGGACGAGCAGCGCCGCCGACTGACACCAGTCGACCTCGCGGGTGCGCGAGCCGTTGCTCTGCACGGTGAGCAGCCGATGCAGGAACAGGGCGCCCGCGAGCGCCGTCAGGGGAGTGGGAAAGCGCCACGCGCAGGCCTGGGCGGCGCCATCGGGGCGCAGCAGCCGCGCGCCCGCGCAGGCGGCCTGCGGGCGATCATGCAAGGCCTGCCACAACGCCAACGTGGCCCCCGGCTGCAGCTCGGAGTCCTCGTTGAGCAGCAGCGCGTAGCGCCCCCGGGCTCGACGTAGCAGCTGGGAATCGTTCAGCGCCTTGCCCCGGCGTTCGCTCAGGGCGATCGTCTCATCGACTGTGGGATGAGCGAGCGCGGCCTCGGCGGAGCCGTCGCGTGAGCCGTTGTCCAGGACGATCACCTCGGTTGCGAACGGGAGCGCCTCGCGCTCGCTCGCCACGGCATCCAGGCCGCGCATCAGCAGCTCGCGCTGGGAGGTGTTGACGATGCAGTAGCTGAGCTCGATGGCGGAGCCGTCGGAGGGATGCGCGGGTGAGTCCATGCGGGCATTCTCGCCCCATCCGCGCCTATTGTCCGTGGCGGTGCGCGTCCAGATCGTCGATCCCTCGGCCTACACACCTCCCTACGACCATGCTCTGTGCGCAGCGCTGGCCGCCGAGGGAGTCGATGTGGAGCTGTACACGAGCCGCTTTGCCCATGGCAGCGTGGCCGCTCCCGTCGGCTACGCGCGCAAGGAGCTCTTCTATCGCGGGGCCGCCCACCTTGGCTCAGCCAGGACGCGACGGGCGGCAAAGCTCGTCGAGCACGTGCCGGACATGCTGCGCTACAGACGCGCCGCCCGCGCGGCCGACGTCGTTCACTTCCAGTGGCTGAGCGTCCAGCAGCTGGACGGCCACCTGCTGCCCGACTTCCACCCCCTGGTGATAACCGCGCACGATGTCCTTCCGCGCGAGCCGCGAGCCGGTCAGCGCGAGGCTCAACGTCGCCTCTACGGGCGCTTCGACGCGGTCGTGGTGCACTCGCGTCACGGTGCCGAGCGGTTGACGGGCGAGCTGGGAGTCGACCCGCAGCGGGTGCACGTGATCCCCCACGGCGCCTTTGCCCACCTCGCGGACGCGGGTGCTGGAGTCGACGGACCCGCCTTTCCGCAGACCGACAAGCCGGTGGTCCTGTGCTTCGGCCTGATGCGCCCCTACAAGGGCATCGATCTGCTGCTGGAGGCATGGCGGGGGATCGACGACGCCGAGCTGTGGATCGTGGGGATGCCGCGGATGGACATCGCGACGTTGCGCGCGGCGGCTCCTCCGGGCGTGCGCTTCGTGACGCGCTTCATCGGGGAGGGGGAGCTCCCCTCCTACTTCGCGCGGGCCGATCTGGTCGTGCTTCCCTATCGCGAGATCGACCAGTCGGGGGTGCTGTTCACGGCACTGGCGTTCGGCAAGCCGCTGCTGCTGAGCGATGTGGGCGGCTTCCCGGAGGTGGCGGCCACGGGCGCGGCGCGTACGTTCGCGGCGGGCGACGTGCCCGCACTGCATCGCGGGTTGCGTGAGCTGCTGGATGACCCCTCTGCGCGCGGGGAGATGGCCGAGCGCGCTCACTCGGCAGCCGCGGGTGAGTACTCGTGGCGCACGGTCGCGAAGCGCACATTGGAGCTCTACGAGTCGCTGCTGGCCGCACGATGAGGACGATCGTCGAGATCCTGCTCTGGCTGTCGGCGGCGCTGATCGTGTGGACGCAGATCGGATACGCCATCGCCCTGGCTGTGCTCGCTCGCGTGCTTGGGCGCGGGTCGGAGTCGTCCTCCGAGCTGCATGAGTGCGACCTTCCCACGCTGACGCTGATCGTTGCCGCGCACGACGAGGAGGCGGTGATCGCGGGCAAGGTCGCAAACGCGCTGGCCCTCGACTACCCGCGCGAGCGCCTGGAGCTGATCGTGGCCTGCGACGGCTGCTCCGACACGACCGCGACGCAAGCGCGCGAAGCAGGAGCGGACCTCGTCCTGGAGCTTCCCCGTGGCGGCAAGATCCGGGCGCAGGACGCGGCGGTGAAGCGGGCGCGCGGCGAGCTGGTGGCCTTCTCGGATGCCAACTCCTTCTGGGAGCCGGACGCCGCGCGGATCCTGGTCGGGGCCTTTACGGATCCGTGCGTCGGCTACGCGTGCGGGGCGGTGAGCTTCGTGCAGGGACCCGGCGAGAGCAATCAGGAGGGCGTGTACTGGCGCTACGAGCTGGGCGTGCGCGCGCTGGAGTCGCGGCTCAGCTCGATCACGGCCGGTAACGGCGCCATCTATGCCACCCGGCGCGACAGCTACGTGTTCGTCGATCCGATCATGGGCCACGACCTCTCGCTGCCCTTCAACATGGTCAAGCGCGGCCTCCGTGCGGTGTACGTGCCGGGTGCGCGCGCCAGCGAGCGGATGGTGCCGACGCTGGGCGGCGAGTTTGCGCGCAAGCGGCGGATGATTCCGGCCCACGCTGACCCGGCTGAACAGTCCCGGCTCCGCGGGGGAAGGGACAACCGCTGCCGCCTTGGCCTGGGTGGTCTCCCGTGACCCAGCCATCGG
>JASLDD010000302.1 GCA_030151725.1 Solirubrobacteraceae bacterium | reverse complement strand
AATCAGAGCCGGTGTGATGTACCGCAGGTTGACTTCAAACAGGTTGGTCCCCTGCTCGAGGTCGCTCGCCCCGGTCGGCAGGAAGAGGTAGGAGATGCCGGTAAGCGCGGCTGTGAGAGCCAGCGCTCGCACGACCCCGTTGCGAACCAGCACGATCCCAGCCACGGCGACCGTCGCGTAGAGCACCAGCAACAGCGGCCACAGCGGTCCGATGGCGTGGTTGAGGCCTGGGGCGAAGCGCGAGCCCCACAGCGACAGGTGGCTGACCTGGGAGATCACGGTCTCCTGCAATGCGTTGGCAAGCGGCGATTGTGGGCCCGGCAGTGTCAGGGGCCCGAGATGGAGCTCCAGGCCGAGCGGATTTCCGATTTCGATCAAGTCGTGCAGATACCACCAGCCGGCGGTCAGCAACCCGGGCACCGCCATGACCACGAGCACGCGAGCCCGTTTGCCTTGCGGAGCCCGGACCGCCATGGCCACCACGAGAACGATCGCGGGGACGATGAACGTGAACTTGGTGCCAGCCGCCAAGCCGAGAGCGAGCCCGGCAACGCCAAGCAAGCGCAGGTCATCTGGTGCGTTGGCCGCAAGCGCCGCCGCTGCCAGCAGCATTGCCAGTCCGATTGTGTCGTTGAATGCCTGGCCCGGCTGGGTGGTGCTGAGCACCGGCAGCGAGAACGCTAGACAGCCAGCGAGCAGGGTCAGGCGTGACACCCGCCACGGCCGTCCCAAGCACCACGACGCGAACAGCGCGACCGCCAGCCAAAAGAGGTTGAGTAGGGGAGAGAGGAAGTCGTTGTGGAGCGCTGCGATGCCGATCGCATGGAGGAGCTCGGAGTTGGCGGGGTAGTAGGCGACGAACGGGTCAGCCTGCGTGAACTGAATGCCGGTCACGGAGCTGCTCTGCGCAAGGCGTGCCGCGAACGGCATGTGGTACCAGAGCGTGTCGAAGTTGCTCATCCCCGAGCCCAGGGAGTTGGCGGTCTCCAGGCACCACTGCGCGGCCACCACCGCCACTCCGATGCCGGCTGCGAGGAGGGTCGTGTCACGCCATGGTCCCGCCCTCCTCTGCACCTGGTTCGCAGGCTCCCCGGCATCCGGCGTCAGCCGAGGCGACGCTCGAGTGAGCAACCAGCTGAGCACCGCCGCTGCGATCAACACCGGGATCAGCGCCGCCGGGCGATCCAGCCCAACCAAGCCGAGCAGCTCCGCAGCGACCAGCAGCGTGCTCAGGGCAATCACTGTCTCAGCCAGCACTGCCACTGGACCGGCCACAGTGAGATAGGCGCTGCGCAGCCGGTGCGCGAACACTGCGACGGGCAGGATGATCGCGGCGAGGCGCAGGAAGCCGAGGATGAACTGGCTAACCGTCATCGTCGGGGCATCGAGCGGCATCATTGCGGATTACCGGATCGCGGGCGGTCCTGGTTAAGCGCAAGGGATCCACCGCCGATATGACTGCGTGCGCCTTTCGCTCGGCCACCACGATGAACAGGTGATCTACCTGGAGGAAGACGTCTACGTCGTGACCGGCGACAGCGCGCGGCCTGCGACCTCTCGTGCGGCGTGGCCCGCGACCGGCTCCTATGGACCGATCCCCCGCGATGGGGTGATCGGGATGCTCGACGAGGTGCTCGGGGCGATCGGGCCGGAGCTGTGGCAGGCGAAGCGCCGCGGAGAGGAGGTGTGCATGGTCGCCCAGCTTCAGAGCTACGACGTTGCGGTCGTTCTGCTGTGGGGAGCCGACTGCCTCGAGCACTTCGCACGCCGGGTGCGAGGGGTGGACGGCAATGTCGTCGAAACGCTCCCGCTCGCACGCCGTTATGCACGCGAGCGGGAGTTCCAGCCGGAGCTGGCACACCGGCTTGCGGCCGAGGCCCAGGAGGTGCTCGAGCGTCTGCGCAAAGGTGGTCTGCTCTCACTCGGCAGAGGCCTGATCTCACGTGCCGGCGAGCTCGACCTCGGCGTGGGTCTGCTTGGCCCGAGCGAGACCCTGTACGAAGCGGATGAGTTCGCTCAGGCAGATCGGGGAGCGATGCAGGTGGCATTGCTGCACGCAAAGAAGGAGCTGTGCGGCGCCGATCCGCTCGCGGCCGGGCGTGAAGCGGCCAGATGGTGTCGGTGTGCCTCCGCGCGCAACGCCCTTGCGCAAGAAGCCGGCTCACGAGCCACCTCAGCGCACGATCGAGCTGGTTTAACCTCTTCCTGAACCCCTTCGCCTCCGGCACGCTCGCGCGCAGCCTGCCCGGGCAGCTCAAGGCGATCCAGGACGGGGACATTCCCGAGACCGAATGGCAGGCAGCTCGAATGAGCGAATATCTAAAGCGCACTGACGACGAGCTGCTACCACCTCCCTGGTTCTGAGGAAATCGGCGTGCTTGATGAGGAGATTCGCGTAGCGACAGAGGCGGACCTGAATCAGCTGACCAGGATTTTGTGGCTCGCATTTCGCGATGACCCCTTGTGGAGCTGGGCGTTTCCGGAGCGAGAGAAGCTCGAACCCTGGTGGCGCTT
>JASLDD010000034.1 GCA_030151725.1 Solirubrobacteraceae bacterium | reverse complement strand
TCCGAAGGAGACCGCGGCGGGTGAGCATCGAGTTGCGCTCGTTCCCGAGGTCGTGAGCAAGCTGGGGGCCAAGGGCCTCGACGTCGTCGTGCAAAGTGGCGCCGGCGACGATGCGCTGCTCACCGACGCCGCCTTCACGGCAGCGGGCGCACAGGTCACAAGCGACGCGGCCACCGTGTGGGGGTGCGACGTCGTGCTCACGATCGCCCCGCCCGACCCGCAGGCGATCCGTGGCCTCGGCTTGGGATCGATCCTGATCGGCTTCCTCGCGCCGCTGACCAGCCCCGCGACCACGCGCGCTCTCTCTGAGGCGAAAGCAACGGCCTTCGCGATGGAGGCGATCCCGCGCATCTCCCGCGCGCAGGCGATGGACGCGCTCTCCTCGCAGAGCAACGTTGCCGGCTACCGCGCCGCGCTGCTCGGGGCAGAGGAGATGGGCCGCTTCTTCCCAATGCTGATGACCGCCGCCGGCACCATCCCGCCGGCCAAGGTGCTCGTGCTCGGCGTCGGCGTGGCCGGTCTGCAGGCGCTCGCCACAGCCAAGCGCCTGGGCGCGCGCACAACCGGCTATGACGTGCGGCCCGAGGTGGCAGAGCAGGTTGAATCGCTCGGCGCGCAGTGGCTCGACCTCGGCCTGGAGGCCAGCGGGGAGGGCGGCTATGCGCGGGAGCTGACCGAGGAGGAGCGCGCGCGTCAGCAGGAGGCCATGAACGACGCCATCAAGGGCTTCGACGTGGTCATCACGACGGCGCTCGTGCCCGGACGACCCGCTCCCAGGCTTGTGACTGCCGCGGCTGTCGAAGGTATGAAGCCCGGCTCTGTGATCGTGGATCTGGCGGGCGAGGCGGGCGGCAACTGCGAGCTGACGGAGCCCGGGCAGACAGTGGTGCGCCATGACGTCAAGATCGTCTCACCGCTCAACCTGCCGGCGAGCATGGCCGAGCATTCCTCGCAGCTGTTTGCGCGCAACGTGCTCGCGTTGCTCGAGCTGTTCGTCGGAGAGGACGGCTCGCTGAGCCTCGACTTCGACGATGAGATCGTCAAGGGGGCGTGCGTGGTGCGTGACGGAGAGATCGTTAATCCGGGAGCAAAAGCGGCAGTGGAGGCATCGACATCATGATTCTCGCGAGCACGCTGACGACCAACCTCGCCATCCTCGTGTTGGCTGGCTTCATCGGCTTTGTGGTCATCTCCAAGGTGCCCAACACGCTGCACACGCCTCTGATGTCCGGCACCAACGCCATTCATGGCATCGTGTTGCTCGGTGGCCTTCTGATCGTGGGCCTGTCCGGCAACGGCGCCTTCAACAAGATCATCCTCGTGATTGCGATCGCCTTCGGCACGATCAACGTGGTGGGCGGCTTCCTCGTCACCGACCGCATGCTCGAGATGTTCAAGGCAAAGCCCAAGCCACCATCCGGCGAGGACCCCAAGGGCAAAGCCTCATGAGCGCCATCCCGCTCGCCACATCCTTCCTGCAGGACCAGAGCTTCCTCGACGTCCTCTACATCATCGCCTTCGCCCTCTTCATCCAGGGTCTGCGCGGCCTCTCCGGTCCCACCACGGCGGTGCGCGGCAACCGCATTGCGGCCGTCGGCATGGCAATCGCGGTCGTCGCCACCCTGCTGAACCAGAACGAGGGCAACTGGGCGCTGATCGTGATCGGCGTGGCGCTCGGCACGGCCGTGGGCGTGCCCGCGGCGCGCCAGGTGAAGATGACCGCGATGCCGCAGATGGTGGCGCTGTTCAACGGCGTTGGCGGCGGTGCGGTGTTCCTGATCTCCTGGTCTGAGTTCCGACTCTCGGGTGGCTACGCGAACACGCCCACATACATCGCGATCTTCTCGCTGTTCGCGGCGATTGTGGGATCGGTGTCCTTTTGGGGATCCAACATCGCGTTCGGGAAGCTTCAGGAAATCATCCCCGGAAAGCCGATCACGCTTGGCTCCTCTCAGCAGATCGTCAACCTGCTGCTGGCGCTGATTGCGGTCGCGTGTGGTGTTGCGATCGCTTCCGGCGAACACTCCGAAGTGCTGTTCATCGTGCTGCTGCTCTCCGCCGCGCTGCTCGGCAACGCGGTGGTGCTGCCGATCGGCGGCGCCGACATGCCCGTTGTGATCTCGCTGCTCAACGCCTTCACAGGGCTCTCCGCGGCTGCCACGGGAATCGCGCTCAACAACCCCGCGCTGATTGTCGCCGGGATGATCGTCGGTGCGTCCGGCTCAATCCTCACGAACCTCATGGCCGTGGCCATGAACCGCTCGATCCCGGCCATCATCGCGGGAGGCTTCGGCGGGGGAGGGGCAGTGGAGGGTGCCAGTGGCGCAGGCGAGCATGCCGGCACGGTTCGCTCCACGAGCGCCGCCGACGCCGCCATCCAGCTGGCATACGCCAACCGCGTTGTGATCGTGCCCGGCTATGGCATGGCGGTGGCCCAGGCTCAGCATGCCGTGCGCGAGCTCACCAAGGAGCTCGAGAAACGCCAGGTCGAGGTCAGCTACGCGATCCATCCGGTCGCCGGGCGCATGCCGGGACATATGAACGTGCTGCTGGCCGAGGCCGATGTCCCGTATGACCAGCTAAAGGAGATGGACGACGCCAACCCAGAGTTCGCCCGCACGGATGTCTCGCTTGTGATCGGCGCCAACGACGTGACCAACCCTGCGGCCAAGAACACGCCGTCCTCGCCCATCTACGGGATGCCGATCCTCGAGGTCGCCGACAGCCACTCGGTGATCGTGATCAAGCGCTCGATGAACCCCGGGTTCGCGGGCATCGAAAACGAGCTCTACTACGACCCCAAGACCACCATGCTCTTCGGGGACGCCAAGTCGGCGGTCAGTGAGATCACCGCCGAGCTCGCCAATATCTGAGTAGCGCTCTGCGAGACTGCAGCTCGTGATCGAGCGCAGCCAGGCCCTGGCGGCCCTCAGCCAGGATGAGTTCGACGTGGTGGTCGTCGGCGGCGGCATCACGGGTGCCGGCGTTGCCCTCGACGCCGCCTCCCGCGGCTACAGCGTCGCCCTGCTCGAGCGCAACGATTTCGCCTGTGGCACTTCAAGCCGCTCCAGCAAGCTGGTCCACGGCGGCTTGCGCTACCTGCAGAACTTCGACCTGGGCCTCGTGCGTGAGGCGCTGCTGGAGCGCCAGCTGATGGTGGCGCTCGCGCCCCACCTCGTGCATCCCCTACCGCTGGTGGTGCCCGCGTTCGAGGGTGCGCATCCAGACCGCCTGGTGGGAGTGGGTCTGAACCTCTACGACGTGATGTCAGTCGAGCGCCTGCGCGCCCGGCGCGGCAAACGCGCTCGCAGCGAGCGCGCACAGGCCGCCGCACCGGCGGCGCCCGGCGCGGACTCCTGGAGTCCCGAGCGCCATCGCATCATCTCCGGCGAGGAAGTGCTCGAGCTGCTGCCCGCCCTGGCCGCGCGCGAGCCCACCAGCGGCTACCTGTTCTACGACTGCCAGACCGACGACGTTCGTCTGGTCCTGACCGTGCTGGGTGAGGCTGAGCGCTTTGGTGCTGTCTGTGCCAATCGCCTGGACGTCACCGGCCTGCTCGAGCACGACGGCCATGCCGAGGGGGTGCAGGTCAGGGATGTCGAGAGCGGCGAGCGCTTCCAGGTCAGCGCTGCGAACGTCGTCAACGCAACCGGAGTGTGGGCCGATCAACTGCGCCCGCGGGAGCTCCACGAGGAGGCCGAGCTGCCGCGCATCAGGCCCAGCAGGGGCACGCACATCACGATCAGGCACGCCGATCTGCCGCTCGTGGGGGGCGCGATCGTGCCGGCGGGATCCGGGCGCTCGATCTTCGCGCTGCCGTGGCTCGGACACACGCTCATAGGCACCACCGACAATGACTACGAGGGCGCCCTCGATCACATCAGGCCCTCCAGCGACGACGTCGACTACCTGCTCGACGCCGTCAACAGCTTCTTTGCCACGTCGCTCGGCCCCGGCGATCTGACGGGCGCGTTTGCGGGCGTGCGGCCGCTGATCTCGACCGGCGACCCCAAGAAGTCGGTGGACATCTCGCGCAAGGCCGAGCTGTATGAGACCTCCTCGGGCATGATCACGATCACCGGCGGCAAGCTCACCACCTGGCGGCGCATGGCCAAGATGACCGTCGATCGCCTCGTCGAGCGCGATGCTCGCGATGCTCCCTGTAGGACACAGGAAATCCCGCTCGGCCAGGCCATCGACGCGCAGGAGCTCCCGCGCGTGGAGGGCGTGCCTGAGTCGGCATATCAGCCGCTCGCCTCGCGCTACGGGCACGCTGCCCACGACGTGCTTGCGCTCGCAGCCGGCCGTGGCGAGCTCGCGCAGCCGATCGTCGCAGGGCTCCCCGATCTGCTGGCCGAGGTGGCGCTGGCCGCCCGCCACGAGCAAGCCCGCTCGATCGGCGATGTGCTGCTGCGTCGCACGCGCCTGGGCCTGCTCGCCGCCAGGGAGCTTGCTGGCGCAGATGCAATTGAGGACGCCCAGACCGTGAGCCGGCCGGTGCGGCTGGTGGGCGACGTGCTGGCGCGGGAGCTCGACTGGAGCGAGGAGCGCCTGGTGCTCGAGCTCGAGCGCTTCGCCGTCGAGGCGGATGCCGAGGGGATCCTGGCCCCACGCGAGGCGCATCCCGAGCAGCCTCTCGAGTCGGCTCCGCCACCGATGCCGTGAAGGCTCCCCCTTACAGCTTGAGAGCCATCGACCTCACGGTGGAGCTGGGTCCTCGGCCGCTGCTGATGGGGATCGTCAACGCTTCGCCGGACTCCTTCAGCGATGGTGGCCTGCACGTGGACATCGACGCCCAGCTCGGCCTTGCGGCAGAGCTGCTGGCGGCGGGTGCTGACATCCTGGATGTCGGCGGCGAGTCGGCGTCCACGGGGCGCCCACCCGTCGAGATACAGCGGGAGATCGAGCGCGTCGCGCCGCTGGTCGAGCGGATCGTGGGGGAGCTGGGGGCAGTCGTGTCAGTCGACACCTACAAGCCCGACGTCGCGCGTGCGGCCATCGCGGCGGGCGCGCGAATCGTCAACGATGTCAGCGGGCTCCGTGATGAGACCCTGGCCGATGTCTGCGCTGGGAGTGGCGCTGCGCTCGTGCTCATGCACACCCGTGCTGCGCCCCGTCAGAAGCTGCAGGATCCAGATCTCTACGACGACGTCATCGAGGACGTGCTCGGTTTTCTGGCCGCGCGGATGGACGTTGCGCTTGCCCGTGGAGTGGCGCCCGAGCAGCTGGTCGTCGACCCCGGTCCCGACTTTGCCAAGACACCCGAGCAGACCATCCACCTGCTCGCCGCCATCGAGCGCCTTCACGAGCTGGGGCGACCCCTGCTGATGGCAATCTCGCGTAAGGACTTCATCGGCGCGCTCACCGGCCGGGCGCCGCGCGAGCGCGGTCCGGGAACGCTGGCCGCTCTGGCCCACGGCGTCGAGCACGGCGCGCACATCTTCCGCGTCCACGACGTGGCCGCCGCGGCCGAGTTTCTCACCGTGCGCGCTGCCCTCGCCGGCGAGATCGAACCGAGCAGGGATCTCGCCCTGGGCGAGGAAATCCGCTACCAGCGCTCGTAGCGAGGGGAGCTATGTTCCGCTCGTCGCCGCCCTCGAGACGCTAGGCTGAAGGTCAATCACGGGTGCCGACCGCTGTCCAACGCGGCCGGACGCCAACCGCCCCTCCACGACGAAAGAAGGAAAATCCCATGGCAGTACTCGAGCGCTCCGAGCTGGAGGCAAGTCCTCTGTCCGACCTTCACGCGATCGCCAATGAGGTGGGTCTGGACGGCTTCAGACGACTTCGCAAGGCAGATCTGATCGACGCGATCCTGGGCGAACCGAGCAAGCCCAAGAGCTCCTCCGACGCAACCGCATCGGACGATGAGGCCGACGGCGAGCGCCCGGCCCGCTCGCGTAGACGCCGCTCGCCCCGATCGCGTCGCTCTGCCTCGCAAACTGAGACAGACGAGACAAGCAAGGACGACACCGAGGAGGAGAAAGAGGGAGCCGCCTCCGCATCGAGCGCGTCTACCAGCAAACGCCCTAGGAGCAGAGGCTCGCGCGCCGGCTCGGCTGCTAAAGAGAACACTCGCAAGAGCGAGGAGCGCTCGGAGGAGCAGCCTTCAGAGCCCGGGCGAATTGCAGCCGGCGTGGTCGAGGTGCTGGGCAACGGCTCGGCCTTCCTGCGCGTCGATCCTCCCGAGCCCTCCGACGATGACGTCTACATCTCCGCCGCTCAGGTGCGCCGCTGCGAGCTCGTCTCCGGCGACCGCGTCACCGGTCCCGTGCGCACGCCCCGTCGCTCCGAGCGCTATCCGTCGCTGGTTCGCATCGACACCATCAACGGCGCCTCCGCCGACGCCGTCTCGGAGGGTGCCCGCTACGAGGACCTTCCCGTGGCATGGCCGAGCGAGCGTCTGGCGCTCGACTCAAAGGACCCCACGCTCGAGGCCATCGAGTTCCTGACACCGCTCGGGCGTGGCTCGCGCGCGCTGATCGTGGGCTCACGCCACTCCGGCAAGACAGAGACCCTGCGTCGGCTGCTCGATGCCCTGGGTGGGCAGGATGAGCTCGAAATCACGCTCGTGCTGACCGGCTCCAGGCCAGAGGAGATCCAGGACTGGCAGGACGGCCCCCTGCAGCCCACGGCCTCGCTCAGCTTCGCCGCCTCGGCCGACTCTCAGGGTCAGGCGGTCGAGCGTGCGATCGATGCGGCCAAGCGTGTCGCTACCCGCGGCGGACATGCAGTGGTGCTGATCGACAGCCTCGATGGTCTCAATCCCCACGCCGCACGCAAGGCTCTGGCCGCCGCACGCAAGCTGCGCGATGGTGGCTCGTTGACCGTCATCGCCACGGCCTCACACGCCTTTGGCGGAGAGACGACGGTGATCGCCCTCGATGCGGCCCTCACGTCCACCGGGCGCCAGCCCATCATCGATCTCATAAACAGCGCCACCCTCAAGCTCGATCTGCTTGTCGGCGAGGATGGAGCCAAGTCCGTCACCAAGGCTCGCGCCGCGGCCGTCGAGGCTGCTTCCTGACATAGCGACGGTGCTGGGGGAGGGATGGGGTGTGTTGTTCCCGCGCGGCGACTGCTGTAGAGCCATGGTTGCACAGCAGTCGCAAAGTGATACATACTCCATGCGCCCGGAAAGCGGGTCCAGGTGCCCGCCCGTCTAGCGACGGTAGGCGACCCGGCCCCACGAGGGCTCGGGCGCCAGTTCGATCGGCTCGCCGCTGCTGGGAGAGGCGGGATCGGTGGGCTGGACGTAGGCGAAGGTGCCGCTCTGCTCGTCGTAGCTGATGCCGAGCTCGCCCTCCTTCACGCGCTGGTCGAGCCACGCCCCACGGAATACAAGGCGGCGTAGCCAATGCACGAGCGAGCGCTCGGCCGGGCCGACAAGCTCGGGCCAGCAGTCGTTGACGTGCTCGCCCAGCTCTGACGCCGGCTCAGAGATCTCGCCGTTGACAGCAAGGTTCACGAGGTCTTCGAGCTCCTCCTCGCCGAGGCGCCCACCCACAAAGCCGAGCTTCAGTGCCGCCTGCTCGCAGCGCTCGGAGAAGTCCGTCTCGTTGAACGTGAAGCGGAGCTCGCCGTATTCGAGCACGAAGTGCTCGCCGGAGTCGTAGTTTTCGCGTCGCGCTGTTTCCATGTCCGATGCCGGGTACTTGGGGGAGCGCCCGGTCGTCGGGATCATACGTGGCACTCCTGCTTTCGCCGCTGCGATGCACGGGATTTTGCATCGATGCGCCCCTAGGGCTTGACTCATGGCGGCACCACGCGCCCGTGTCCATATATACGCTGCGCTGAGTGGCACGCCTATCCCAACACGGACTGCGTCGGGTCCTGGGCACCAGCGCGCTGTTCTCAACCGCCTACGGCAACGTCGGCTCCTCGATCTACTACGCGCTTGGCCTCGTGGCCTCCTACGCGCTGGGGCTGACGCCGATTGTCTTCCTGATCACGGGCGTGATCTTCTACCTGACAGCCGCCACCTACGCCGAGGCCACCGCCATGTACCCCGAGGCGGGCGGCTCCTCGAGCTTCGCCCGACATGCCTTCAACGAGTTCTGGTCGTTCTTTGCGGCGTGGGCGCAGATGCTCAACTACACGATCACGATCGCCATCTCGGCGTTCTTCGTGCCCCACTACCTCGGTGGGCTGTTCTGGCCGGCGCTCCAGCACGGCCCCGGCGATGTCCTGTTCGGCATCGGCGTCGTCTCGCTGCTGTCGGTCGTCAACGTCGTGGGCGTCAAGGAGGCAGCGGGCCTGAACATCGTGCTCGCGATCACCGACCTGGCCACGCAGCTGCTGCTGGTGGTCGCCGGCATCGTGCTGGTGCTCTCGCCGCACGTGCTCATCAGCAACGTGCACCTGGGCGTGGCGCCGAGCTGGAAGAACTTCCTGGTAGCTATCCCCGTGGGCATGATCGCCTACACGGGCATCGAGACGATCTCCAACATGGCAGAGGAGGCGATCGACGAGACCAAGACGATTCCCAAGGCCATCCGCGCCGTGGTGGCCGCCGTGTTCGCGATCTACGCGGCCCTTCCGATGGTGGCACTGTCGGCGCTGCCCGTCCACAAGCTGGCCAACGGCAAGTACTCGACGCTGCTAGGCACCAGCGAGGCCGAAGGCGGCTTCGCCGGCGATCCGGTGCTGGGGATCGTCAAGCACCTGCACCTCGGCGCGCTGCAGTCCGCGGGGGAGATCTACGTGGGGATCCTCGCCGCCACGATCCTCTTCATCGCCGCCAACGCAGGCATCATCGGCGCCTCTCGGCTCGTCTACTCGATGGGCCTGCACCGCCAGGTCCCCGATCGTCTGAGTCGCCTGCATCCCCGCTTCTCAACGCCCTGGATCGGGATCCTGCTGTTCGGCGGCGTTGCCTGCCTGACGATCATCCCCGGCAAGGCCGAATTCCTCGGCAACATGTACGCGTTCGGGGCAATGCTGTCCTTCACGATCGCCCACCTGTCGGTGATCCGTCTGCGCATCAAGCAGCCCGACCGCCCGCGGCCGTACCGCGGACCGGGAACGCTGAACATCGCCGGTCGGCCGCTGCCGCTGTTTGCCGTGCTGGGGATCATGGGCACGGGCCTCGCGTTCGTGACCGTCACGATCCTGCATTTCGACGTGGCCGCCGCCGGCGTGTTCTGGCTTGCGATCGGCATGGGGCTGTATGTGGCCTACCGCAAACAGCAGGGGCTGGATCTGCGTACGACCACCCGTGCTCCGCGCCACGAGCGCCCTGCGCACTTCGAGGAGCTCGAGTACAAGACCGCGCTGGTGCCCATCTTCGGCAACGACGTCAGCGCCTCGGCGCTACAGAGCGCCGCCAAGCTGATCGGCGAGGACGGGGTCGTGTATGCGATCTACGTGCTGCCCGTGCCGAGTCAGCTGTCGCTGGAGGCGGGGCTCGAGCAGGAGGAGGCCCACGGGCGCACAGTGCTCGAGAGCGCCCGCATCCAGGCCAAGCGCGCCGGCATCAAGATCCACACGGGCCTCATCAGGACGCGCAGCCCCGGGGCCGCGCTCGTGGCCGAGGCCGAACGGGTGGGCTGCGACGTCATCTACTGGTCGACCATCCACGCGCCCTCCGACGAGCAGCGAATCGGCCCCACAGCCGTCTACCTGCTCAGCAAGCGCCCCTGCCGAGTGATCATCGAGACCGAGACCCGCCCCGACCCCGGGCGCGAGCGCGTGGCCGTGCCTGCCTGACAGGTGGCCTCCCATGACCTCCTGGTCGCTCTCGCCCCTGTTGCTCCCCTCCGAGCGGCCCTCGC
Organism: Solirubrobacteraceae bacterium; assembly: GCA_030151725.1. Lineage (GTDB taxonomy): Bacteria > Actinomycetota > Thermoleophilia > Solirubrobacterales > Solirubrobacteraceae > Palsa-744. Next base: position 2,026 of record JASLDD010000034.1, on the reverse strand, counting down.
GGCCGGTGGGAATACTCGTGGCGGTGGCGAGCGTGGCAGTCATAACCGCCGTCATCTACCCTCTCAAGCAGATCACGCCTGTGCTGTCGCTGGGTGTCCTCTACGTCCCGGCGGTGCTCGTCGTCTCGACGTTCTGGGGCTTGGCCTTCGGCATCGCCACCAGCGTTCTCAGCGCGGCGGCCTTCAACTTCTTCCAGCTGCCGCCCGGTGGCAACTTCTCGCTGGCCGACGAACGCGACTGGGTCGCGCTGCTGGCGTTCGTGCTTGTGGCCGTGGCCACGGGCCTTTTGGCGGAGCTGGCACGCGTTCGCAGCCGCGAGGCCGGCCAACGACGTCAGGAGGCCGATCTCGCCGCGGATCTCGCTCAGCTGCTGCTCGGCACAGAGGAGCTGGACGGCGCAACGAAGCTCGCGGCAGCCCGTCTGGCCAACGCCTTCAGCGTCGCCTCGGCGCACATCTCCCTGCTCCCCGGCGACCGGCCCCCAAGCTCCCTCCAATTCGATCTCTCAAGCGAGGGCAGGCCGATCGGTAGCCTGCAGCTAGCCGGCGCGCTGTCGAGCGCCGAGCGTGCGCGGCTGACCGATCGGGTGGTGCCTGCGCTCGAGTCCATTCTCGCCGCCGCCCTGCATCGGGCGGAGCTGCAGGCCGAGGTGGTGGAGACAGCTGCGCTGAGGCGCAGCGACGAGCTGAAGACTGCTGTGCTGCGATCGGTCTCGCACGACCTGCGCACGCCGCTTGCGGCGATCCTGATGGCCGCCACGGCGCTCGACGCCGAGGCGCCCTCGCGAGAGAACGTCGCCGATGTGCGCGAGCAGGTGCTCGACGCTGCCACCCGGCTGTGGCAGCTGGTTGAGAAGCTCCTCGACCTATCGATCCTGCAGGCCGGCCGCGCCGCGCCGCGCGAGATCTGGTACTCGATCGATGAGGTCCTGCAGGAGGCCGTCGAGCAGATGAGCGGGCAGTCTCAGGTGACGTTCAAGCTGGCAGTCGAACCGGGCATGCCCCTGCTGCAGGGCGATCCCGCTCAGCTCGAGCGGGCGTTTGCGAACATCCTCGAGAACGCCGTCCGCTACGCCGGTGAGAAGCCCGTGACTGTGCGCGCCCGTGCCGTTCGCGACCGGATCCGCGTGCTGATCGCCGATCAGGGGCCCGGGATCGCGAAGGCAGAGCAGGAGCGGATATTCCTGCCCTTCTATCGTGCCGCCGCCGATGAGCCCGGCCACTCCGGCTCGGGGCTGGGCCTCGCGATCACAAAGGGCTTTCTTGAGCTCAACGGCGGTCGCATCGCCGTGGAGTCGGCGCTGGGGCAGGGGACGAGCTTCGCGGTCGAGTTCGACGTGCCGCCGCAGAGCCCCGCGCGCCTGCCCGCCGCGCTCGGCGCCCAGCCGAAGGATCCCTGATGGCGGGGGAGAGGATCCTGATCTGCGATGACGATCCGCAGATCCGCCGTGCCCTGAACCTGATCCTGCGTGACGCCGGATATGAGGTCCTGATTTCCTCAAGCGTGCAAGAGGCGCTCGACCAGGCTGCCCTCGCCCGTCCGCACCTGGCGATCGTCGATCTGCTGCTCCCCGACGAGCACGGCATCGAGCTGTGTCGCAACCTGCGCGAGTGGAGCGACATGCCAATCCTGATCCTCTCGGCGATCGGCGATGAGCAGACCAAGATCGATGCCCTGCACCACGGCGCCGACGACTACGTCACCAAGCCCTTTGGCCCCGGTGAGCTGGTGGCGCGGGTGAGGGCCGCCCTGCGACGCGCCGGACGCGATTCGAGCGAGCCGCGGATCGAGGTGGACGGTCTGCTCGTCGACCTGGCCGCACATGCGGTTTGGGTGCGTGGGGAGGAGGTCCACCTGACCCCCACGGAGTTCTCGCTGCTGCGTGTGCTGATCCTCAACAGGGGCCTGCTGATGACCCATCGCCAGCTGCTCAGCGAGGTGTGGGGCCCCGAGTACGCGGACGCCACGCCCGTGCTCAGAACGCACATCGCCAACCTGCGCAGCAAGCTGCAGCGTGGCGAGCAG
>JASLDD010000277.1 GCA_030151725.1 Solirubrobacteraceae bacterium | reverse complement strand
GTCGCTGGTGTCGCCATTGAGAGGGCTCACGGGCAACACGACAGCATCCGTCGTCGTGCTCGGCGGCGAATGGTCACAGTTCGTGGGCTCCGCGGTTAACGTGTCGGCCGGGACAGCACAGGTCGAAAACGTTGCGGTCACGGGCGCCGGGGCGGACGCCTTTGCAGCGGCGGATGCTTTCGCTGTGCAATCAGAACACCTGGATCTCAGCAAGTTCGCTGGGAACAGCGCGTCGGGCGGGGCCGGTGGTTTCGTGCTCGGCGGCGAAGTCACGGTCTCCTCTACGTTGCACGCCCAGCCGACTCCCTGGGTCATCGGGGCCTGTGGCCTACAGATCAACAGCGGCGTCACCGTCACCGCCGAAGCCGGCACAGTCGTCAAGGGTGCGTCAGCCTCCGCACGCTGCATTGGTCCGGCGGGACAGGTCACGCTGCACGTGCAAGGCTCTCTCATCAGCGATGGCACCGCTGCCAAGCCTGTCACGTTCACTTCTATCAAGGACGACACCGTAGGTGGCGACACCAACGATGACGGCAACGCCACAAAACCAGAAGTCGGCGACTGGGCCGGAATCGAATTCACCAGTGCGCACAAAATCAGCCTCAGCCACCTGGACCTGCGCTACGCGCTGGCTGCCATCAACATCGACCTGCTCGACACGATGACGGTCAGCGAAAGCGACTTCGTCCACGACGACGCCGCAATCGCCGTGGGCGGCACAGCCGACGACGACCCAGCACTCGGCGCCCTCGTCTGCGTACCGCCATACCTATCGTTCGTCACAGTCTCAGATGACTGGTTCGGTGCGACCGGCGCCCCGGCACCGGACATCGACATCTCAAGCGTCATCGGCACAATCATTCCCAAAGAATTCAGCTCCCTATTCGGCGCTGCGGCCACCGTTGCCTCACTGAGCTTATCCTTTGGAGGCGACAACACGATCCCCTTCTCGATCTACTCCTGCCCGCCGCTCGTGATACCACCGATCCCTGTCACACCCGTACTCATCACCGAACTAGCCCACGCCCCGCAGTACCCCGACCCCGAGGCTGAAACATGACACTTGCAGGTCACCTTTAGGGTGTTCCCCGTCGATTTGCTGCCGTCGGGCCGGGAGCGTGGCCTGGTGGCGACCTACGGTCATTGGACCGACCGTCGAGCTGTACCGCTCCGCGTTTCTACTGTCTAACTGGGGGACTGTGAATCGCCGGTGACGACTGGTCCGCGTGGTGAACCCTTGGCCTCAACCACTTCTCGGGACGGCGGCCACGCCCCTGCGCTTAGCCGCCCCCCGACGTACGCCCTCGGGATCAGATCGGTGACTTGTGGTGTGGTGCGACGGCGACTGGACGACTTTCCCTTAGGTGGAGGCAATCTGCCGGCCCGGAGTTGGTGCGCCAGGGCAGCCTAAACTTGAGCGCAGCCAACTCTCAAGACCTGCCCTCAGCCAACCGAAGTCTCGGTCGAGACAGGACCGGGGGGGCCTAGCGGGGCACGATCGAGCAAGAATCTATCGCCCGCGGCCTGACCGCTGGACGATCGTCCTTGAGCGTGACCCGCGCGACGACCACGCGGATAGCTCAGCCGGGGCGGCGAAATCGACTAGCCTTCGTCATTCGCGTGGAAGGGTGGCAGAGCGGTTGAATGCAGCGGTCTTGAAAACCGCCAGGCGGGTCAACCCCGCCTCGGGGGTTCGAATCCCCCCCCTTCCGTAGAGTCTGCAGTCGGTCCGAGGCCCGGTCGTCTTGGTGAGTACTGGCGCGAGCGTGGCGCGAGCAATGGGCTTCCTGGCGTCTTTGCTGAGCCTCTACCGAGCACCAGTGTGCTGGTGGAGGCATATGTCAACCGCCGTGTTGGCGAGCTGTTCCTATCCGCGTTACTCGGCCGTCCTCCGCTACCTCGTAGATCTCGACCTCGTTTCGTCCCGAAACGTAGAAAAAGGTCGCGCCCCCCGTTGCCCCGGCTGGCAGCACAAGCGCACGCCGAAGGCGGCGACCATGCGGGTCCGCTGGCGCGGGAGCGTGCGCAATCTGTATTAGGCCGCGAGGCCATCCTCCCAGCTCGGCCTCCGCGGCCATGATCTCGTCCGGCTTGTCAGCCAATAGGTCGTACTGGAGTGCGGCGGTACGGACGTACAGCCGTGTCACTGTGAACCCTTCCTCGGCCTCGAGCCACTGGGCGAAGCGTTCGAGCAGTTGGCGTTCGACGACCGCCGCCTCCGCGCGTACCGACTCCACGTCTTCCCGCGCTGCGATCTCGCCGGCCTGCGCCATATCTTGCCGCCGACGCGAGGTCACTTGGACCCGCTCAGCCGCGCGCTCCACAGCGTCAGCCGTCTGCTCCGCGGACAGATCCTCTTCGCGAGCAAATTGCTGGGCCTTACGGACTGCAATGACCACGCCGTCCTTACCCGCCTCGACCCGCCCCTCAATGCGCGAGTAGAAGGAACCGAGGATGAAGAGCACCCCGCCGAAGGTGCCGAAGACAGGCGCGACGGTGGCCTTGTTCGAGAAGACGCACGCAAGCGCGATGAGCGCGCTGCCACCGACGAGCAGCACGAGCCCGCCGTTCACGTCGAGCCAGTCCGCGGCTGCCGACTTCAAGAGCGGCGGAGGCATCTCTGCGTCGGTCGCTGTATGCATCGCATCCGGCTCATCGACGTTGTTGATCTGGCTGTTCACGGGCCTATTGTCGCCCACCGAGCGCATGGACGATGGCCCTGCCTCCGTCCACGAAACGGCAGCATGGCAGGTGTCCGGAACTGGCATCGAGCTCGGCGCGATGCAGGTAGCGAGTCCAGCTCGAGTACCTCGACGCGTCACGTCATACTCCCGGCAGGGCGCGGCGTGCAGGTCGACGCGCTAGCCACCGCCAGGCCAAGGAGTACGAGCTGGGCAACCAGCGCGCCTATCGCGACAAGATCGAAGGGGTAAACCTTCAGATCTGGCAAGGTGGTGGGCAGCGGAGTCCCTTAGAACTCGCGTCAGCCGTGCTAATCGTCGTCCAACAGTAGGTCGGGGTCGACTGGAGCCGACGGCTCAAAATTTGCGGTAAGTGCGCCACCAGCGGTCGCGTCAGCGATCTCGCTCTCGATTCGCCACAGTGCCGTGTCGAGATCCTCTACCGCTGATCCGTCAGGGAGCGCCACGGGCCGATATCCGCTGCCATCATCCTTAGCGCACCAAGCAAAGATGCCAGCCCCGTCAAGGTAGGTCGCGAGGAGAACCTCGGTCTCGCGCACCATCGCCTCGACCGTATCGCGTCCGCTGAGTCTCGCGCCCCACAGCATGAAAGTCATGGGCGCCGCTTTGGAGCGCCACACGCCCCAGTGCCCAATCTTCATCGTCTGCTCACGACGGGAGAGCTTCAGGTCGGTCGCTGCAAACTTCAACTCCTTTCGACGGTTCGTCCAGTCGTCCATCGCGCCACGTGCGCGGTAGTTGCGATAGGCAGGCCCCCCGGTGACCTTCGACTCGGCGCAAACGATCGGCGCAACATCGCGGTCGGGCCACGCAAGGTCGATCTGATGCTTCTGCGAGTAGCCGCTGATCTTCGAGCGGGACCGGATCTTTTGTCCGGTGCGGTTATCGAGCAGTAGCCCGAGCAACGTGGAAAACCAGTTGCCCTTCTTACGGTAAATGCCGTCGATGCGCGACTGCGGGTTGACCTTGAGGTTACCCATGCCCAAGGGAGGTACGTCGGCGATCCGGAATTGGTCGAGGCACCACATGAGAGCGAGAAACTCTTCGGCAACATCGCTGAAGTTGCGAATCGCGTCACCTTGGACACGCTCGATCAGGGCATCCCATCGTTCCTGAGGATGACCAACCCTCGCGCCTGTTTCCGCAGCGCGCGCTTCCACCAAGAGTCCGTCCTTGTCTGCACCAACCATCTGTTATCGCGCTCAGCCCGTTGATCGAATGGTCATATCTCGAGGCGTAAAACCGCGCTCGACGAGACACCATCGAGGCCAAGGTCCGTGCCCTGACGGGAGTGGACTGTCGGCCCCAACAAGCCCAGGAGAGATGCAAACCGCAGTGGCGTCATGCGTCACCCGCTACTCACCCGCAGTTTGGGCAACACTCATGCGGGCGTTGCGCAATTCGCGGGATGCAAGATGAAGTGCCGAGACCTCGCTGCGGGGCACGCCACACGCCTCATGCAGTAGCGCCTCATCAACATCCTTCAGAACACCCGTCCACAAACCGCTAGAAAGGGCACGATCAAGCCGCGACCGGTCACCCTTAAGACGAAGCCAAGCCCTCTGCAGAAACTCCGGTCTTGGGACCGGCAGAATCCCCGCCTCTTTAGGCTCCATCTTCAGCAGCCCACCGCCGTATCCACGCCCGTGAAGCTCGGCTCCGAGCATCGTTGCGGAGTTGAACATCAGGAGCGGCAAGGCCGCCCTGACCTCGCGCGGCAGGCCGTGCGCCAAGCGGATGCCGTGCATCGAGTTCACGAACGAAACACCTGCACTATTGTTGACCACTCGCGGATAGCGGTGCGACATATACGTGAAGAAGAGATCCGGCGGCGCAACTAGCGGCGGCCGGTACCACGGCGTTCGTACGGTGCACTTATACGCGTCGTGCACCCCCTGCGCTTCTCCCTCGAGCAAGTAACGATCCAGACCTCTTCCAAATGGCTCGTTCGGATCGGGGAGCAGCATCCACACCCGCTCACCAGCATCGCGCAGGCGCTCCCAATCCCGCGTTGAAAACGCCAAGCCGCGCAGATGCTTGGATCCGGGTGGACAGATCCGCGCGAGATGGCGTTCGGAGATGTCGTATTCGCGGCGGGTCTGCTCGGTGATGCAGAAGAACTTGTTAGCGCCTGTCACCGTCCCGAGTGAGGGTCCTCCGTACTCGCGCAACTCGAGGAAGTGATCATCGACGATGCGGTCATAGAGTTGGCGGTGCTCTACCGCAAGCAGAAGATCGGTCCACTTGCCCTCATGTGGCGGAGCGACGCTTAGGTGCATTGGCCCGAACATCCGTATCTCGCCGAGATGCTCCGCGTCCTCAACTGGCACGAGCGTAAACGCCTTGCACCCGCCCGTCCCGCGAGCCAACACGAGGATGACCTTCTCGAGCGCGTCATCGAACTGCAGCCGCTCGAACATCACTAGGTGGACTGCCTTGAAGCGCCGCTTTAGCCACAGCCTGATGTGCTCGGCGTAACCGGTCGTAAGCAGCTCCGTCGGCAGGACCATGGCAAGCCGACCCTCTGGCTTCAGGAAGGCACAGGCGTGCACAACCAGCGCCGCCCACGATGAGGCGACGCCGGGAAGCCTCACGCCTTGCTCAAGTGCCCTTCGCTGCGCAAGCTTGCGTTCTAGGCCCGCATGGCTCTGGAACCGGATGAATGGTGGGTTGCCGATCACAGCATCGACGTAGGGGAGTCGCGTATCGAGCCTGTCAGGTGGCGAGAGCACGAAGAAATCCTCAACGATCAACGAGGCGTCAAGCTTTCGGGCTGCAAGCTCACGAATGGATTGTTCGACGGATTGTTCGTGTATATCCACGCCGAGGAGCTGCCTACGCAACTGCGCGCGGTCGGCCCCGAGCGCCTTCAGCCTGTCTCCGGCTGCCCGTAGGAATACCGACTCCCCGCAAGTGGGATCGAGGACCGTCGCCCGAGGGTCTCCTTCGATCGCCCACTCCGCAAGGTACTCTGCTATCGGCTCGGGCGTGAAGAAGGCCCCTCGCGCTTTGCGGTCTATCGGGGTGTCCGGGATGAGGTCAAGGGCGCCCATGACCAGCAAATACTACGTCCAGATCCGGACAGGCAGGTTCGATAGAGAGCCGAATGAGTCGCTGACCCCGCCCAAAACCGCTATTAGCGAAAGTATTGTCCTCGACAGTGCGCCGAAGCCCTCGCAGACTCCGAGCATGCGATCGAGAGCTCCATGAAACCGAGACCCGCCCGCCAGCCGAGCCCCGCGATCGGTGCACGTGATCCCGACACCTGGGAGCGAGGCTGCTCAGCCGATCGAGTCCGCAACGAGGTGGTTATTCCGCACCTAGCGAGTGCGCTCAGGTGCTCCCGACCAGCGGCAGTGCTGGACCTCGGCTCTGGGAGCGGATACATCACCCGCCACCTCGCCGGTGCACCGTGGGCCGCAGGGACCCATTGGACGCTTGTCGATGTTGACGAAGCCCTCCTCGACTACGCGCTGGCATCGATGATGTCCGGCTGGTCGGTGACCGCGGTGCGCTATGACCTCACGGGGGCCTTGCCCCCGGCGGAGCTGCAGGGTGACGTTGCGTTTGCTGTGTTCACCCTACTGGAGTTCCGTGCCAACCCGCAGCTTGCACGCAACTGTACTGCGCTACTCCGGCCGGAAGGCGAGCTACTGATCTACCTACCCGACGTGCTGGCCGATATTCACGCGGCCAGCACCGATGAGACCACGCTTGCTTCGTTTCTCGCCGGACACTGCATGTTGGAAAAGGTCGACCATTTCACTGGCACTCCGGAAGCCTTCCATGCCACCCGCATCGAGCATCTCCTGAACATCCTTCTAGACGCAGGCCTGCATCTAACCGCGCTCGAGGTCATCCCTCGCACGGATAGGGTCGAGGATATCTACTGCCTGCGGTGTCGGCGAGTACCCGCCACACCGCTTAGCTGACAGCGGGTGGACAGCCTGTCGGTAACAGCCATGTCACGTATATATCTGCATTTTCTGGACCTCTACCACTACAGCCGCGCGCTCATCGGTGGACGAACTAGCGACGAGACCCTCGCAGCCGAGGCGCGCCGGGCCTTTCGCCTCGCTGCACTAGTGGGCGACACTCTGTACTTGCCCGCATCATCATATTTCGAGGGTGAGCTCGCTCAGCTTGTGATCGCAGATCACACCGAGCTCGTCGAGTTCGGCGCGGTCTACATCTCGGCCTCACAGAGTTCCCTCGAGGAGCACCGAGAGGAGAAGCTGCCGCAGTATCCGGTCGGAATACCGGGTGGCATCCCCGGTGCCTACACCACGATGCCGCACGTCCCACCGCCCCCTTACCGGCAGAAGGCGGGCTCCTCCCGTGCCGGCATTACGTCCAACTGGATGTCCGTGCTCGAGCGCGATGCGCTCAAAGAAATCCTTGGTCCCGAGCACCCGAGCGCCTCGATCTCCCGGGTCGAGCGCGCTTGGGAGCTGATCCCCGACATGCTCGAGGGGAGGGCCTTCGTTTCCGAGCATGTTCGCGAGCTGCTCGCCAAGCGTCGGGTGCAGGTGGCCCCGCACACGCTCGCAGGTGTCATCGAGCCGGCATACATCGACGGCTACGCCAGCTCGCTTGGCGCGGAAATCGTCGGCGATCTCGTCTACCTTGGCAGTCCGTTCGCTCTGGACTGCGAGGTCGCGCTGTCGTTCAGCAGAACCGTCACGGCGTTTGAAGCGCTCGGGCTGATGCCGCTGCTCGATGCCGCGAATATGAGGGAGCTGCTGCGCTTCAAGAAATCCTCGGAGTGGCAGGAGCTATGGCCGATCCTCAAGAACGGAGAGCCGTTGACCGCGATAACGCAAGAGCTCGCGATGAAAGCGGCCAAGGTCGCGGCAGGCAGCCATGGCTTTCCGAGCATGGGCTTCATGGACTGCGCGATCGGAATCGTCACCGCGCTCCCCGAGGAGTTCGCTGCAATGCGAGCGTTGATGGAGTCCCCAGGCTCCCGCAAGATACCCAACGACCCGAACCGCTATGCGGTCGGGACGATACCCGCGCTCCGCGACGGTCTACGCATCGGTACCCATCGAGTCGCGCTCACTCAGCTCCGGCGGGCAGGAAATGAGAGCGCCGCGGCCGCCGCCGCGAACCTGATCCGCAGTTTCCCCGGGGTGCGCCTCGTGCTGATGGTCGGTGTTGCTTGCGGCGTCCCCTCGCCCGCGGACCCATCAAAGCATGTTCGCCTGGGCGACATCATCGTCTGCGACCGTCAGGGTGTGGTCGGTTTTACGGCCGGCGTCGCGACAGAGGACGGTCTCGAGCACCGAGACGCCCTGCCGCCACCAAGTGCAGTGTTGGTTGACGCGATTAACGCGCTGGAAGCCGATGAGCTGCAGTCCGGCCTACGACCATGGCTAGACCACCTCAGCGAGCTCACCGCCAACGCTACGTTCACCCGCCCCGCCGCGAACCAGGACGTCCTGTATGGCTTGGATGGCGTCAAGATCAAGCACCCAAAGGACACTGCACGCCGCGCTGGCGAGCCACGAGTCTTCCGTGGACTCATCGGCTCCTCAAACATCTTGCTCCGCGACCCAGCCCTAAGAGACGAGCTTGCCCTGCGGCACGGGCTGCGGGCGATCGAGATGGAGGCCTCTGGGATCGCCAGCGCCACCTGGGACCACGGCCAGCCCTATGGCATCGTGCGCGCCGCGTGCGACTACGGCGACGCCAACAAGAACGACGCCTGGCACAACTACGCGGCCGCGTCGGCAGCCGGGTACGCACGCAGCTTGATTGAGCAGATGGCGCCAGAGGACTTCCTCGAGACCAGAGCCATGGACGCAGTACGCTAAGACGACTTCTCAGAGAGGCAGCATGGACGAGCGCGAAGATCCCATCTTGCAACGCGACACCGAACTGCTCTACGAGCTCGGGACCCTCCGCCAAGTTGCGCGAGCCTGGGTGCAGTTCGGAAATGACCAGCAGCTCGCCAACGTCGCCGAGCACACGCTTAGGGTCATCTGGCTCTCGCTGATGCTTGCCAAGCACGAGTCGGCCGACACAGCCAAGGTCGTGCAGCTTGCGCTCGTGCACGATCTCGCCGAGACCCGTACCGGGGACGTCAATTATGTCACCCGCATGTACGTCGACCGATATGAGACCCAGGCTATGGCGGACACGGTCAGCGGCACCGCGATTGAGGCCGACGTAATGCGATTGTGGGAGGAGTACTGCCAGCAGGTCACGCTCGAGTCGCAGATCGTCAAGGACGCCGACAACCTCGATTGTGACCTCGAGCTTATGGAGTGCACATCCCGCGGACTCGACTTTAAGGCAACGCTCGGCAAGACTCGCGAGCGGGTGAGGGCACAGCTGCGAACCGCAACCGGACGACGCATGTTCGAGCAGATCTATGCGACGGACCCTCACGACTGGCATCTCGGAACGAGAAACCGTCTCACAGCTGGCGACTGGAGGGACCCAGCCCTGCGAGCGTCGTCCGGCTGAGATATCGATGTCGCACGGGTTCGCCGCGGTACAGGCCTCAACGCTCTGCCCCTACGCGAAGGCTGCACGCATAGTGCATGGTGCCGCATGGCGGCCCAGCGAGGGCGATGCCGATAACTGGAGACGGAATGCTGCGGCCCTCGCCGCCTGGGCTGGCACCGCCGAGTTGCGGCGCTCACACGGCTTCGTTATTGAGATCGACGAGCCAGAAGCGACTAGCTTTGCGCGCGCCAGGGAGCGCCTGAAGACGGGGCTCATGGAACTCAGCGCGCACGACCCGGCGGCAAGTAGTTGCATGAACGGCCCCTTCGAGACCCAGGACTGGCAGTTCCAGTTCGCCGGGCTTCGACTGTTCGTGAACGTGTTCGCGCCGTGCTACCGCCTCGGGCACAGCAAGCACACCGGCGACCCGCGACGTATGTTCCTGTTCTTTCAGCCGGAGCACTCGTTCGACCTCTGCGGCGTCAACTCCCTCAACCGCCCCGCTAAGGAGTTCGTCCGCAGCCGCTTCCGGGAAGCGGGCATGCCCTACGACGGCGAGCTGATCGACGGCCGGATCGAGGCGTGCCTATACATGTTCCCCCTAGCCGTGGGCGACGAGCCTGTCCGCTGGTGGGACTAGAGACTGCGGACCTGCTGTCGTGAGCGGTCAGCGGATCGCGCTTCTTGGCCCCCCGGCTGCTGGGAAGAGTACGCTCGCAAGAGTTCTCTCCAACAGTCTTGGTGTGCCTTGCATCGGGATCGGAGATCGCCTCAGGGCCGCCGCCACAGAGAACCCCGACGTCGCCGCAACGCTCGCGGCTGGCGCATTCGTTTCCGACGATATTGCGTGGAACCTGATAGCAGACGAGATCCGTCATGGAATGGCTAGCGCGGGCGGCTTCGTCCTCGATGGCTTCCCGCGAACGATCGGTCAAGTCGGCTTGCTCGATAAGGCTGGTGCGGGTCAGCCTTGCCCGAGTATCGTGATTTGTCTCGATGTCGACGCAGATGTAGCCGCGTCTCGCATCGAAGCCCGTACCGGGACACAACCTTCTGCACGAACAGATGACCTGTCAAGCGAAGCGTTCGGCACGCGCTGGCAGCTCCACCGCGACGCTGGCAGCGCTGTCGTCGCGGTGTATGGTCGACGGCGCATACTGCACACATTGAACGCCACGGCCACTCCCGAAGAACTCCACACTGCCGCGCTCCGACTCGCGCGACGCCCGTCTGAATAGTCAGGGTATTCGAACGACTCGCCCAGTTACTTTCCGGGTGCCTCGGTCGGTCTTTTGTGTCGCGTCGACCTCCTAGTGTCCTGAGTCAGAAGTTCGACGGCGTTCCCCGGCGCCTGCTCGCGCCTGACGCCCGCCGGCGTCACCTTCCGTACTACCGGGTACGCGTGGCGCCGCCGTCGAACGTCAGACACGACCATCCATCCGGCCAACGCACCCCGAACTTCTGACTCAGGACTCTAGACTGGCGGCCTGTCCGCCAGCCGCCTGAGCCGCACACCGCGAGGAGTTCATCAGCCTCTACCGAGAAGTGGCGCGGAACCTCCAGGTCGTCCCGATCTCGGCAACCCTCAAGTACTCTTTTCGGCCGGACTGGCGCGAGCCGTGACGCGAGCAGTCAGTATTCCGCTCTACAGAGCCAAATGTTGACGGTCTTGAAAACCGCCAGGCGGGTCAACCCCGCCTCGGGGGTTCGAATCCCCCCCTTCCGTGCAGGTTGTGCTCGGCGTCCGTCCGCCGAATCGCGTCGGTACTGGCGCGAGTTTGGCGGCGAGCAACCAACTTTGTGTTGAGACTTTGCGTTTGTACGCACCTCGAATCTAGCGCTGCGCGCATCACCCCGACAGATCGGGTTGCAACGGACCGATGCTGCGCATGTCCACATTTGCTGGCGAAGCAGCAGTCGTAACGTTGCTGGCTAGGATCGATGGCTCGCAGGGCTTTGAAATGTGCTCCTAGACTTTGAGTCATGTCTACATCTCGCATCGATGCCGAAGCGCTTGCTCGGGCCGCCGTCGGGCGGACGCTTTCTTTGTTGTGCACGGGCATGCGCCGGCGGCTCTCCGTAACATTGTGCGTATCCTCGAAAAGACGGGCGCAAGGTTGTCGTTCTGCATGAGCAGGCGAACGAAGGATTCACGATCCTGGAGAAGTTCGAGCATCATGCAGACGAAGCGGCCTATGCCGTAGTCATTCTTACCGCAGACGACGTCGCTGGACCTGGTGACGGTCTCCTGGGCGGGCGCCGGGCGCGGGGGCGACAAAACGTGATCTTCGAGCTTGGCTACTTCTTTGGGAAGCTCGGACGCAAAAGGGTCGTGCTCCTTGCCGATGAGGAGGTAGAGCGACCTTCTGACATTGAGGGCCTTCTCTATATACCTCTGGACGCTGCCGGTGCCTGGGAGCAGGCCCTCTCAAAGGACCTGAGATCGGCCAAGATTGACCTGGCTGCACGCACGTCATAACGGGGTCTTGGGATCGCTCGCGGGTAGACTCATCTGACGACCGATCTCTTTGCTGGGGGTGAGGCACGATGGCGGTGCAAGAGGTGATGGAAAGGGCGGGCCCTCGAAAACTGCTCGCGCTTGACGGAGGCGGGATTCGGGGTCTGATCAGCGTTGAGGTGCTCGCCAAGCTCGAGGATGAGCTACGTGGCGATCGCGGCGAGGACTTCGTGCTTGCGGATGCCTTCGACTATGTAGCTGGGACCAGCACTGGCGCGATCCTCGCCACGTGCATCGCGCTGGGGATGAACGTCGCGGACATCAGGAAGTTCTATTTGGAGAGCGGTCCGGCGATGTTCTCCAAAGCCGGCTTGCTTGCGCGGCTACGGACGAAGTATGGGGACGAGAAGTTGGCGAACCAGCTCAAGGATGTGCTGGGGTCGGAAACGAAGCTTGGCAGCGAGCGCCTGCGTATCTTGCTGATGATGGTTATGCGCAATGCGACGACCGACTCCCCATGGCCGATTTCGAACAATCCCGATGCGATGTATAACCTCCGCTCGCGCACTGAACAGGGCAAGTCGTGCAACCTCGAACTGCCGCTGTGGCAGCTGGTGCGTGCTAGCACGGCGGCGCCCACGTACTTCCCACCGGAGCTGATCGACGCGGGTGGGCCCCAGCGGTTCGTGATGGTCGACGGTGGCGTGACGATGTACAACAACCCGGCCTTCATGCTTTTCCTGATGGCCACCACGGAGCCCTACCGGCTGTGCTGGCCGGCGGGCGCGAATCAGATGTTGCTCGTGTCAATTGGTACCGGGACGAGCCCCCGCGCGAACGCAGATCTCGACCCCGATGACATGAACCTCCTCTTTAACGCGACTTCGATCCCCTCGGCGCTCATGTTTGCTGCGCTCAACGAGCAGGATTTGCTGTGCCGAATGTTCGGCGACTGTCGCTACGGCGCTGAGCTCGACCGCGAGGTCGGCACGATGATCGGCGCGAAAGGGCCCATTGACCCAAAGCTGTTCACCTACGTCCGCTACAACGCGGAGCTGACGAGCGAGTGGCTCGAGGCCAACGGGCTGGGCGAGATCAATCCGCGAGACGTCCAACGCCTGGACTCGACTGCCCACATGCAGGACCTGGCTCGCATTGGACGGTGCGTCGCGAGCGAGGTCTCAACCGAGCACTTCAGAGGGTTCTGAGGTCGATGGTTGTCGTCTTCGCCGGACGCCGCGCACAGTCCCTGGGAGATGACCTTGGAGCGGTAGGACTGCGGATCGGACGGCTGTTGAACGCGCTAGCCCCGAGCGCTGTGGTCGGTGCACTCGCCGATGGCGCCGATCTGCTCGTGGCGGAGGCGGCCCTTGGCATGGTTGACGGCCCGCGCGTCGAGGTGATCCTGCCGACCTCAGAGGAGGTCTTCCGGGAGGCCTCGGTCGAGTCGGGTTGGCGGGCGCGGTTCGATCTTGCGCTGGAGGAGATACGCACACGCACGGGCGGTAGTGTCGAGTCGCTGTGCCTAGAGGACGGCGGCGACGCCTATCGACGAGCCAACCGTGCATTTCTCGACCGCGCGAGCACCTTGGCCTCGGATACAGAGCGTGTCGTTGTGCTGGTTGTGGGGGGCGAGGGTGAGGGGGAAATTGTGCAGGAGCTTCTCGCCAGCGCGCGGCTTCGCCATCTCCCTACGCTGCGAATCGACCCGACGGTCGACATCAACAAGCGCCCCCGCGCGTTCGTCGCGATGCCCTATGGGAAGAAGGCGGACGGACAGCGCAAAATCGAGGTCGACTGCGATCTTGTCTACACGAAGATCCTCGTACCGGCGCTCGAGGACGCGCAGCTCCATTTCCGCAGGGCCGACGAAGAGATCGACTCGGGGATTGTCCTGCAGCCAATGATCGAATGGCTGGCCGACGCCGAGTTGGTCATCGGCGACCTGCAAACGGCGAATTTCAACGTTGGATGGGAGCTTGGGCTTCGTCACCTGCTGCGCTCGCGCCAGACGCTCCTGATCCGCCCGTCGGGGACGGCCGCCCCTTTCGACCTAAACGGCCTACGTCACATCGTCTACAAAAGCGATGCAAGCGGCGTGAGCGACGACGCAGCAGTCGAGGCGTGGGCGGCGCTGGCGCCGTACCTTCGCGCGGTCGGTGATCAGAGCTCTAAGAGCGATTCTCCGGTGGATGCGCTCATGGAAATCACTCAGTGGGGGGTGGTGAGCCCTCGAAAGGCGCCGGATCAGCGGTGGCAGCGTCTGCGCGAGCAGCTCGAGGGAGCTCGTGAGGCGACTGACGGCGAACTGATGCTTGAGGTGCTCGCTGACACACAGGGAGTCGAACCCGACGCGCTGGTTCTGCTGCAGCGCGAGGCCGGGGTCGGGCTGGTCCAGCTAGGTCGTTACGCGGACGCGCGTGCCCTGCTTGACACCGTGGTCCAGCGTGATCCCGAGGTCCTTCACCCTGATGCGCACCTCTACTACGCGCAGGCCCTGTACCGACCCGCGGATGCCGACATTGAGGCGTACAAAGAGGCCGAGAAAGTCCTCCGGCGTGTTCTTGCAATGCGCCCAACGCACCCCGAGGTGCGGGCGCTGCTCGGCGCGCTCGCCAAGCGTCGTATGCGGCTCCGCAGGAATCCGGCTGAGAGAGAGACGGATCTTCGACTTGCTCTCGAGATGTACCGACATGACTTCGAGCAGAACCTCAATGCTTACTACGAGGGGATAAACGTCGTCGCGCTCGCGACGGTGCTTGCGCTCGTCTACGGTGACGAACGGGAGGGCGCCCGGGCGAGAGAGCTCCTGCCAACTGTGCGCGTGGCCGCTGGGCTTGCGCAGGACTTGAGGCCCGATGACTACTGGGCGACGGCCACACTCGCCGAGTGCGCGCTCTACGAGTCACTATTGGGTCTCGGTGAACCGTCAATCGTCGAGCATTACCGAACAACTGGCGCCATGCGACCCGGAGTGGCCTCCATCGAAAGCACGTTGTTCCAGCTCGACTTTCTCGAGCTTCTCGGATTGCCTGTCGAGCTGCTGGCGAGCGCCAGAGACGCCCTGCGCGGCGCAGGTGGCGCAGGGCTGGTCGGGTGAGATGGCGCTGGCCACAGATCCGCACGGGTTTCACGCGATTGTGCAGGAGTGGCCGAGCTCCTTCAGCCGGCAGCCCTGTCGCGGGTATGTCGACCTGCCACTGTCGCGCCCCACACGCCTGCTCGTCGCATCGGATCCTGAAGCGATCGGAATTCGGGATGCCGTCGTGTCCGGTACCCGATCGGCGCTGGCACGCCTCGCCGGACACGAATCTGAATGCCCAGGCCCTGGCGATCTCGACTGTTGGGCGACCGGAGAGCCCGCCGCGCGCAACTTGCTGCTCGTCATTGCCGGCGCTGGGCCGCCGACGAAGCGCATCGAGCGTCTGGTTGATGACTGGTTAGCGCGCGGCATGGAGACGTTGGGGATGGTTCGGGCGGATACCGATCCCAATTTGGTTCTGCCGCGGCGGACGCAGGCGCTTAACGCGCTCGTGTGGCGAAGCGATCCACGCGAGGTGCTCACTGACCTCGTCGATGCCATCTTGCTCGAGAGTGAGGACCGACGCATCTTCATCAGCTACGCCCGCAACGACGCATCGGCGATGGCCGACCGGGTGTTCGGGGTCCTCGCGCAAAAACGGTTCGACGTATTCCTCGACCGATTCCGCCTAGAGCCGGGGAGTGACTTCCTCGAGCGCATTCAGGACGAGATCCTCGATAAGTCGATGGTCGTTGTGATCGAGACACCCAGGGCGATCAGCTCGCCTTGGGTGCGCAAGGAGGTCGACATCGCGATAGCACGACGGCTCGGATTGGTGGCCATCAATACGGTTGGCTCGGCGGCGATCCGGGAGATCGACGAGCCTGCAAGGTGTCGCATCGACAATGACGAGCAGATTGCGAACTTTCTTGTCGAGCAGCACCGAATGCAGCTCCTCGATCGGCGCGAGTCGCTGCGGCATACGATCTATCAGGCGCTTCGTCATGCCGGTCTAGCCCCTGCGGAGATCTCTGAGGTTCCCGATGGCTTTGTTGTCGATCACTCGGGTCGGCGCCAGACTGTCGCCGTGTCGGTGCGTCCAGCGGATCTTCATAGGTTTCGTGTCGCTGCCCAGTTGGCTAACGGAGCGGAGGCGTACCTCGTTCATCCTCAGCCTTCCCTGGAGCGGCGACGGCACGACCTCAGTTGGCTGAGCGACGTCTCGAAGGTGGTAGAGGTCGACGAGGGTCTCATCGACAAAGCGGCCGCTGTGATCGCGCAATGAGCGGGCTACGCCCCATCGAGCCCCACGAGGCATTCTCGGTCGTGTTGGCGGCATGGCCGCCAACGGGTGAGCGCGACAGGCGCCCCGGGCTGGTTTCGCCTGCCCTACGCCACGAAGCAATCGTCGCCGCAGCACGCGCCGTGTTCGCCCTCGGGGGACGTCTCGTCGTGACGGGCGACCCTGATGTCGTGCCGGCGATAGCAGCTGTCGCCCTCGACTATGCCCCAATACATGCGATGGAGCTTCTCGAGCACCAGCCATCGTTGTTGGCTGTCGTTGAGAGCGGCGGACGCGATGACACGCTTCGTGCTCTTCTGGCTCCGTATGTCCATCGTCGGGTCGTGCGATACGTCGACGCCGAGGGTCGGACGCTCGAACTGGCTGGCGAGCTGACGTCACAGCTCGGTGAGTACCGTAGACATCCGCTGACGCCATGGATAGTCGACCGGTTTGAGCCTAGGGGGGCCATCTTTGTGGCTCCTCACGGGGCGGCCGAGGAAGAGCTAGAGATGCTCGCAGCCAAGGGCATCGGTGTGGCTGTCTTGGCGGATACCGCTCCGTACGCCGACGACGCTCGGCGTTGGAGATATCTCGATCCGATGCAAGAGATAATCGGCGATGTGCCACTGGACCGCTGGGCCGAGCAGGTCAGCGAGTTGCGCTGGGACGAGGGGCTGGATTGGGGCTCGGATCATCCCGGACAGCTGCGCCCGCGAGTCGGCGTTGCGATGCCGTACGCATTTGTGCTGCAGCGTCTCGTTGCTAGGTGGGCGGGCTGAAGCGCGACAGCGACCCTCAGCGTGAAGCCAGGATGTGATGGGGCCCTCGCGGGCCGTCCGGCAACCTCTAGAATTGCTCTTCGTTCTCCGAGGAGAGGTGGCCGAGAGGCTGAAGGCACTCGCCTGCTAAGCGAGTATGGGGGTTAAACTCCATCGCGGGTTCGAATCCCGCCCTCTCCGTTTTCGCCAGGTTTGTAGCTGTTGTTCGAACTCGCATTCCCGTGGTGTCCCAAGTGCCGTTCAGACTTCGATGAGGAGCTCAGGGATCTAGATCCAATGGACGTCCAGGTCGTTGAGGCTTCGCACGGCCGTCGTCTAGTTGTGCAGTTCACGCTCGAGGGTGATGATGCCGCTGCTCTACAGAAGATGGCGCAGCGTCAGGGAGAAAGGCCCGGTGAGGTCGTTAGATCTCTCATTCGGGCTGCTTCAGATCGAGCTCTAACGAGAGCCTGAGCAACGCCCACGCGTCACAGGCTGGTTCGCAGAGGTAGACGAGGGCAGAGCGTCGTTACTGCTCGCAATGGGCAGGGTCGTTGCTGCGGTGGCTGGCCTTGAGTTGCAGCTGAAGCTCGAACTCGCTCGACTTCTGGCTCAACGCGTTGCCCCTGGCAACCAGGCGATAAAGGGCGGCTCAAAACGTTCGGCGAAGCACTGAATGAGGTCAGTCGGCTAACGGGGGGTCAGGCGCTTGGGGAGCTGCGGGAGCTTGACCTACCCTCCGACCTAGACGAACGAATCGGTGACGCTATCGCCAAGCGGAATCATCACATGATGGAGGACCCGGTTCTGATGCCGGCGGCGGTCAGCGGAAACGGTGTCGAGGAGGCCGTTGCGCAACTAGACCGCTTGGTGCTCGATTGCATGGAGCTTGCCGTCGAGCTCCACGTCTACTCCGCACGCCTGCTGAGGGCCATACTCGATATGACACCAGCCGGGATGATCGAGCTGATGTCCAAGCTCGACCCAACGACGGTTAGCGATTCAGGCGAACGGGCGCTTATCGAGACGGCCATGGGCATGTCGGCCGAGCTCGAGACGTTGCGGTTCAAGTCAGCCGGTCCGGAGGGCGTGGGTCTGGCCTCTTCCTCCGACTCGAATCAGTCGTAGCTGCTGGGCCTCCCTCGTCAAATCGCTTCGTGTGTAGCTCGCGGATCAGGGGGCATGGAGATTTCGAGAACTTTCCCGCCATCCCCGTGCAGCCTCGACACACCGCCTGGCTACAGGCTAGCCGGGATCACCACCCGTCGATGTCTCAGGCGGACCGCAGGGCGCAGTTAATGTCTCCGGCTCGCTGGGCCAGCCGCAGTCGGCAGTGGCGCCTAGCGCACGTATCCCACCCGTGAGATCTGGATGTAGATCGGCTCGTCGCTGTCTGAGTCGGTCAGTACAAGCCAGCCGGGAGGCACGATGATTTTGCCGTTGGCGCTTCGAACTCCATCTTTGGCGGCCTGCATTGCCATCAAGACCGCATCGACCTCCTCCGATACGTCGACCTCCGAGTCGCCAACCAGCATGACCGTCATCTACGCCCCCACTTCTGTGGTTTGCTTACAAATCAAGTGAACATTGGAGATCATAACCCCCAGGCCGCATCCGCTCGAGAAGCCTGCTGGCCCGAAAGCGAGCACAAGCTCGCGTCAGTCGCATGATCGTGCGACTGCATGACGATAAGCCGCCCCGAGCGCAACGCCGCCTCGCGATGGCGCAGCTCACCCGTCCAGGCCGACGGCTTGACTGCAGAGCTGCTGTAGTAGCCCCAGTAGAGCGACTGCTTGGTTGCGACGCTATACGCGGTGTGGAGAGCGCGTCTGCATAGTCTTGGGCCAGTGCGCCAAATCGTTGTTTTGCCTGCTCGCGATTGCGGTAGCCGGCGGGTGGTCCTGGCACGCACATACATAACGCGAGATAGCTCGCGTACAAGTCGCGTTTGGGCTAATGCGCTCACTCCGAGAAACCGTCAAACCGCCGGGCTTTTGAGGCCTTCGGCAGAGATGGATCCCGGCAACCACTTGCATCTTGATCGCTTCGGTCCCGGCACTTAATCCCCGGTCGCCGAGAAGTGCTCAGGATCGACCGGCCCAAGGACTCCGCCGACGAGCTTTGGCGTGCCGGTGTACTTGCTCAGCACTTTGATCAGCTGTGCCGGGTCTGTGACATCGACCGCTCCGCCGGGATATGCGGTGGTCTCGTGGTTGCTGGAGCCGGCCGGTGCGCTGAAATCACCGGCAGCATTGAGCTGGGCCTGTTCGTAATAGGTCCTGTATCCACTGGTGACGGTCCCTGTCCAGCCGTGCAGGGAGGCCCATTCGAGGATCGGCACGATCCAACCGGCAATCGGCTTCAGGCGTGGATTCCAGGATGCCTGCGGGCGCAGCGCCTGAGCCCCGGCGCCCGATTCGGTGGCGCCCCGTGAGAAGGATTCGACCGAGTCGCCCGATGGCAGGACGATGCCCTGCTTGCGCAATGCCTTGATCTCACGGCGGACTTCCGCATCAGAGGGGGCGCCTTCGGCGATGTGAACCTTGCCTTCCGCCAGCGCTGCATCTGAGGATGCGTCCACCTTTGCAACCTCGCTTGACGGTTTCTTTGCAACTGGTTTCGGTGTCGTGTGGGCCTTCTCCGTAGCGACAGTGTGCTTCGCGCCGGCGGAGGAGCCGCATCCGGATGCACAGCTGCAGCAGAGGATCGCCAGGATCGCAGCGCCGCGGTGTGCACCAACCGCAAGCCTGGAATGAGCAGGCGACCGCCTGTTGGAATCCTTCATGGCTCCCGCTCTACGTCAGAGGACGGCAAAACCCTTCGCTGCGCCGTTCACTCAACTGCGCTCTGCGTGGGCGTCGCGTCCTTCCCAACGCTACGCGCTCGGGAGTCGCCGGCCAGCCACCGCATGACCGTCGAACGGGAAAATCGCCATTCCTCGCCAATCTGGCGCCCAGGCAGCGCGCCGGCCTCTGCCGCGGCTTTGACCGAGTCGCTAGGCAGACGCAGCAGCGCTGCGACCTCGTCGAGTGTGAGCACCTCATTGGCAGGCCGGCGTTCCTCTCTGATCTCAAGCCGGCCCATCTCCAGCCGATCGGCGAGCAGATCGCTGACCAACTGCTGCTTGCGGCGTCCCGTGGAGTCGACCAGGCGGTCGAGCTCGTCGGCCTGCTCGCGCGGCAGTCTCACATATAGGGGGACTCGCTCACTTGTCACTAGGTCCTACAATAGCAATAGATATCAGTGGATATCGTTGACCGATTCCGGGCTTGGTAAATAGACTCTGGCCGTCGAGAGCAATCGAGAGGGGGGCGATCGCTGTGAATGCATCTGGCCAGAAAATCGAAGAGGATCCATGGGTCCTCAGGACCCCGCCGGGCACGTCGGAGTACCGGATGCATCGCGACGAGGACGGCAGCACGCTCGTATGCGTGGTCGGCAAGACCAAGCTGGGCTATCAACTGCGCGCGATTGAGGATCTCCACGCCATGCTCTCCGCGCATGGCGATTGGATGGCGCTCGGAAGCGCCGACGAGCAGACGGCCGCCGCCGAGCGAACGGTGGAGGCTTGGGCAAGATCTGAGCCCAACCCCGTGGGCGGCTGGTATGGGATGCGCGCCATCTAATTCTGCTGCTCGCCGTAGCGCAGCGAGATCCCGATGCCGATCGCCAGCACTGCCAGCACAGAAGCCAGGCTCACCAGGGGGCCCACGTGCACGATGTTGCTGCCCAGCAGCTTCACGCCCACCAGTGCCAGCAGCACAGCTATCGTCTCGTCCATATAGGTCAGCCGGGCTCGGGCGATCGTCACGAGGTGATAGAGGGCACGCAGGCCCAGCAGCGCCAGCAGGTTGGCCGTGAGCAGCAGCCCCGCCTCATGGCTGATGGCGAGCGCCGCAGGGATCGAGTCCACGGCAAAGGTGATGTCGGCCACGACCAGAGCGATCAGGCACAACAGCATCGGTGTCACCCGCAGGCGCCCGTCGCGACGCACGATCCAACCTCGTTCGACGTGCTCGCTAACGGGCAGGCGTCGTTGCAATGCCGTTAGCACCCGACTTTGGCCCTGCTCCTCGCCGCTGCGCGCCGTCCTCCACGCAAGCACGATCAGCAGGGCGCCCAGCACATAGCCGACAACATGGGAGGCATCGAACAGCGCCACTCCCACGAGGATCGCCGGGATGCGCACGACAAACGCATAGATGGCGCCGAACGAAACCAGCCGGTCTCTGCTCGCGAGCGGGATCTCGAAGGCGGCGATGAACACCGCGAAGACGAACACGTTGTCCAGCGACAGCGCCCGCTCGATCAGATAGACCGCCGCATAGGAGCTGGCCTGGTGAGAGCTGTCGAGCAGTCCGAACCACAGCGTGGGCAGTAGGCCCAGTGCGAGCCAGATCAGGCTCCACTTCAGTGCTTCGCGAACCTCCGAGCCCTCATCGGTGGCGTAGGCGCGCGATTCAAGCCCAAACGCACATGCGACCAGCCCTGCCTGGCCTGCGAGTGCGGCGTAGAGCACCGCTCAGCTCGCTAGCAACTGTCGTCGGCCTCGGCGGCTGCGGCCGCACAGTCCAGCACGTGGCTGGTGGTGGCCTGCTGGAGCAGGCTGTAGAGCATCTCGCGCTGGTCGGCGTCGAGCGCGCTGAGAACCTCGTCCTCCACCGCTGCAAGCGCCGACTCGGCCTCCGACAAGCGCGTCTCGCCCTCGCAGGTCAGCTCCACGATGTGTCGCCGACGGTCCTCGCTGGAGCGCCTGCGCAGGATCAGCCCGTTGCGCTCGAGTTCGTTGAGCAGACCGATCAGGTTGGTCCTGTCCGTGTGCAGCGCCGCCGCCAATGTCTGCTGGGTGGGACTGCCATGGTCGCGCAGCACTGTAAGTGCGACCAGGTGGCGGGGGCGTAGTCCAAGCGGTGCGAGCGCCGACTGGGTGCGCAGCCGCGTCAAGCGCGCCAAGTGGTCGAGCAGTGCCGATGAGCGGTGTCGAGTGGTGGTCGTGGTGGTGGGCGCCATCACTTGAGTCTAGACGCCTTACCAACTCTGTAGTCTGCTACAACTGATTTAGGCACTGCAAACGAGTTGCAAAGGACTACGTCAAATGGCCCATCTGCTCCACATCGACTCATCGATCAAGGGCGATCAATCGATCAGCCGCTCGCTCACCGCCCGTGCAGCCGAGCGCTGGGTCGATGCCCACCCGGGCGGAACCGTCACCTACCGCGACTTCGGCGCCGATCCTCTACCCCACTTCGATTCTGCCTCAGGACTTGCGCGAATGGTGCCCATCGAGCAGCACACACCGGCGCAGGCGGCCTCGTGGGAGCGCACCAAGCAAGCCGTCGCAGACGTGCAGGAGGCGGACACGATCCTGCTGGGGCTTCCGCTCTACAACTTCGGTCCGCCCAGCAGCGTCAAGTCGTGGGTCGATCACCTGATCGCACCCGGCCTGTCAATCGACCGCGAGACCCAGACAGGGTTGCTCGCAGGGCGCGAGTTCTGGGTCCTGGCCACCCGCGGCGGTGGCTACCTACCGGGCACGCCGCGCGAGGGGTGGGATCACGCTGAACCGTGGCTGCCTCACGGGCTGAGCCTCACGGGCCTCGAGCCGCGCTTCATAACCGCCGAACTCACCCTCGCCGACACCGTTCCTGCGATGGCCGAGCTGCGGCCGCTGGCCGCTGAGAGCCTCGCTGCAGCCGAGCGCGCGATCGACGCGCTGTGGGTGCCAGTGGCGGCGGCCTGAGCACGCCGGCCGATGCGGTGGCTCAGTCTCCGGGGTTCTCGGGGGCAGCCACCGCGAAGACGATGTGTCGCCGGGCGACAGTGAGGTAGTCGTGCAGTTCTAGCGGGCCGCCCTCCAATGGGGCGACGGTGACGTCGGTGAGCGTGATGAAGTCGCGCTCAGATGCGTTCAGGACGTCGGAGACGCGGCTGCGGTAGCCGTCGCGGGCGAGCGTCATCACACCCTCGATGCGGTGGCGCTCGGTCTCGATTCTGATCCGCTCGCGGCGGTGATCCATGCCCGCTTGGTCTGACTCGGCGAATGGTTGGTCGGTGCTCATACACGCATTATGGTTCAGCGGCTCACGATGAAGCTCTTGGAGACCGTGGTGCGCCGTCCGGTGAGGCCTGCAGCGACGATCGTCACGCTCGCGCGCATCGCCGTGTGGCGGCCAAGCTCACGTCGCAATCGCCGCAGGCCCGCGGGCCCGACCCGCAGCCGCACGTGGCCGCTGCGCGCCACCGGAAGCCCCCGCGCGGCGGCGATCAGTGCCACGGCGGGGCGCCCAGCCGGCTTGAGCGTGCCCGACACGAGAACTTTGCAGCCGCGCTGACAACCGACCGTCAGCGCCAGCGCGCGCCGGGAGAGGATTCCCCTTGGGCGGGGCAGGCTCACGTTCAAGACGGGCGCAACGTCCAGCGGTGGCGGCCACGTGTTCGGGGCCACGCAGCCCGACCCGTTGGCTGACAGCATGTTGAATCGCTCCACGCGGTTGTTGTTGGTGTCGGCCACATACACGTCCCCGCTGCAATCGACCGCAATGGCCGTCGGTTGGGA
This sequence comes from Solirubrobacteraceae bacterium, assembly GCA_030151725.1. GTDB lineage: Bacteria > Actinomycetota > Thermoleophilia > Solirubrobacterales > Solirubrobacteraceae > Palsa-744. Next base: position 6,322 of record JASLDD010000277.1, on the reverse strand, counting down.
GAGCTCGCCGATGCCGAAGCCGCGAATGCCCCACTGGTAGAGGTAGTGGCCTTCCGGATCGAACACCTCGATGCGGTTGTTTTCGCTGTCCACCACATAAACCTCCCCGGCGCCGTCCACCGCGACCCCTGTGGGCGAGTGAAAGCGACCGTCACCTGTTCCACGAGAGCCCCACTCGGTCAACACGACGCCGTTGGGCGAGAGCTTGACGATGCGGTTGTTGGCGGTGTCGGCCACATAGGCGTTGCCGGCGCCGTCGACCGCCACGGCAGCCGGGTGGTCGAACTCTCCCGACCCTCGACCCGATGCGCCACTGCCTTCATCGGCGCCCCACTTGGAGCGCAGTGTCCCTTCGGGTCCATACACGAGCACGCGGTTGTGGGCCGTGTCGGCCACGTAGGTCTCATCGGGGCCGTCCGCCACAGCCACAGATCCGGCTGCGCTGAGCTGGGCGCCGCCGATGTCGGCGGGGCCGCCGAGTTCGCCCAGGAAGGTGCCATCGCCCCACAGGTGGGCCAGTCGTGCGTTGCCGCTGTCGGCCACATACACCGAGCCGCGCGGGTCCACTGCGATGCCGGCGGGGGTGTTGAAGTCGGCAGCGTGTCCCCCCGCCGCCGTCCACTGGCCCGCGTAGGCGTCGCTGCCTGGGGCGAACACCTCGATGCGGTTGCCCACTGTGTCTGAGATCAGCAGCCTGCCGGTGGGGTCGATGGCCAGCCCGCGGGGCGCCGTCAGCTCAGCTGCGCCGCGCGCGGAGATCCCGATGGTGCGCAGGTAGTTGCCGCTGGTGTCGTAGACCTCGACCCGATCGTTGGCCGTGTCGGCCACGTAGGTGTCGCCGGCCGGGTCGGCGGCGAGCGCGCGCGGGAAGGCCAGCTGCCCCGGTTTGGAGCCGAAGCCGCCCCAGGCCCCGACGAAGCCGAGTTGGGGGCTCAGCTTGACAACGCGGTGGTTGATGTCGTCGGCCACGTACACGTCGCCGGCCGCATCGAGGGCCACCCCGTAGGGGTAGCCGAACTCGCCCGGTCCCGTCCCGTAGCTGCCGGCAGCTGCCTGGAAGGCTCCTTCGGGAGCGAATTTCTGGATGCGGTGGTTGTCGTCGTCGCTGACGATCACCTCGCCTTCGTTGGCTGCCACGCCGCGCGGGTAGGAGAACTGCCCGAGCCCGCTGCCCTTTTCGCCCCAGCTCATCGCTTCGCCGCCCGTCAGGTTGAAGCGCTCGATGCGGTTGTTGCCGCTGTCGGCCACATACACGTAATTGCCGGCCACGGCTATGCCGCCGCCGGGCGGTTGGGTGTAGTTCTGGGAGGAGCCGAACGAGAACTCCCCGACTTCATTGCCACGATGGCCCCACGCCGTCAAGAAGTTTCCGTTGGCATCGAACTTCTCGATCCGGTTGTGGCTCGAGTCGACCACATACACGTCTCCCGCCGCATCCGTTGCGATCCCGCCGATCGGTCCGAACTGGCCGTGGCCGCCTCCATAGGAGCCCCACTCGGTCTCAAAGGTTCCGCTCGCGCTGAACTTCTCGACCACATAGCTCAGCTGGTCGGCTACATAAACATCGCCCTGTGCGTCCACCGCGACCGCCTCGGGGAAGCGCAGCACGCCTTCAGCGCGGTTGCCGATGACCTGGGCGCTCGCGTATGGGCACGAGCTCGCGCCCGGGCAGGGGGCGGCCGAGGCACTCGACGGCGCCACAGTAAGCGTTCCGAAGAGGAGCATGAGCAGGACCCCGAGCGGTGCAGCCACGGTGGAGCCGAGCTGCTGTCGGGATGTGGCAACGCTATGGCTGGGGCGACGGTACCAACGGGAGCAACTGCGGGTCATTGCCCGATCACAACACAACCCGCGCCCCGCCGGTGCGGTCGTGAACAGGTCCTTCACGAGTTCATATGTTGCTCCGCGACTGCTGTATAACCATGGTTATACAGCAGTCAAAGAGAGACCATCACTGCGCGCCCACGAGCCACCCCATGCCAAAGCGTCCCGCAGCCGGCTCAGCCGATGGGCTCGCGGTGGCGAACTGCTGGGAGTCCCGCGCGAGCCACGGGGCCGGGCGGGTGCTCGCCGCCGCCCGAGGGGCGGTTGCGCTCTTCGCGCACGATGTACAGCGGTCGGTGCTTGACCTCGTCGTAGATGCGCCCCACGTACTCGCCGATGACTCCCAGCGCGATCAGCTGGATGCCTCCGAGCAGCAGGATGGCGATCGTGATGGAGCCGAAGCCCGGGAGGTAGGAGTCGAAGATCCGCAGGACGATCACGACGGGAATCGCGATGAAGGCCACCCCGGCGGACAGCAGGCCGACATACGTCGCCAGCTGCAGCGGCAGATGGGAGAAGGAGGCGATCGCGTCGAGTGAGAAGCGGAGCATCTTGCGCACCGTGTACTTGGTCTCACCGGCGTGTCGCGCGTCGCGCTGGTAGGAGATGGCGGTCTGGTTGAAGCCGACCCAGACGGTCATGCCGCGCAAAAAGCGCGAGCGCTCTGTCATCGCCAGCAGCGCATCTAGTGCGCGCCTGTCGAGCAGCCGGAAGTCGCCGGAGTTGGGCTCGAGGTCGACCTGGGCGAGCTTGTTGAACAGCTTGTAGAACCAGGAGGCGGTGGCGAGCTTGAAGGCGGTCTCGCCTTCGCGCTCCTTGCGCACCGCGTAGACGACGTCCGCGCCCTGGCTCCAGCGGGCGATCATGTCGGGGATCAGCTCGGGCGGGTCCTGCAGGTCGGCGTCGATCATTGCCACCACATCACCGATTGCGTGCTCGAGCCCGGCTGTGAGCGCGGCCTGGTGTCCGAAGTTGCGCGACAGGTGGATGACGCGAATGCGTGGGTCGGTCGCGGCGGCCCGGTCGAGCAGCTCGGGTGTCTTGTCAGAGCTGCCGTCGTTGACCAGCACCAGCTCGAACTCGTAGTCGGCCAACGCCGAGACGGTGCGGGCGATGAACTCCCCGATCAGCTCTTCCTCGTCGTAGACGGGCGCCACGAGACTGAGGAGGGTGGGTATGCGAAGTGGTGTATCCGAAATGGTGGTGGCCTTCCCGGTGGGGGCGTAGGAGCCATGGCTCGATAAGGATCTTCGGCCAGAGCGTTAAGCCGGCGCTCAATTTATCGTTCATCCTGTGTGTGGATGCATCCCGAGCACACCGACTTGCAGGAGTCCAGCCCCAGCGTAGCGGCGCGCTTGCAGCGTCTGCGGGGGCCCGTGGTGATCCAGTTCGTCAAGTTCGGGATCGTCGGCGTGTCGAACACGCTGCTCACCTTCATCGTCTACACACTGCTGCTGAAGGTCTTTGGCGTTTGGTACCTGGCGGCATCGGCGATCGGCTTTGCGGTGGGCGCCACCAACGGCTTCTTGCTCAACCGGCGCTGGACTTTTCGCGAGCACGTCGGCGACACGCTCACGCCGGTTCGCTGGGCGGTGGTGCAGGGCTGCGGCCTGGCCGTCAACGAGGGGCTGCTCTACCTGTTCGTGCACGACGCCGGCCTCGACAAGCTCCTCGCGCAGGCGCTCGCCACGGTGGTGGTCACGGTGAGCACCTTCTTCGCCAACCGCGCGTGGACCTTCCGCATGCATCCCACCGTCCCCGGCGAGATGACCGGCCTCTAGCGAAAGACGGCCAGCAGGGACAGGCCGGCAGGAATGCGCCCGCCGCGCTTGATCAGCGCGGCCTCCAGCGCCAGCGGACGCTCGAGCACCCAGTTGAGCGGTTCGGGCGGGATCCACAGGTCGAGGCTCGACTCGGTCGTCTTGGTGTTGATGCGGTCGAGCACCCGCAGCACGATCGCCACGGGCAGCAGCAGCGAGTTGAAGTAAGTGGTGCGCGCCTGCTGCCAGCCGGCCTGCTCGGCGACGCGCTGCAGCGATCGGCGGGTGTAGCGGCGATGGTGGTGGTTGATCTCATCGTGACCGCTCCACAGCCACTGGTAGGCGGGCACCGTCACGAGCAGCGATCCGCCGGGGGCGACCGTGCGGCGCAGCTCGCGCAGGGCGCTGAGGTCGTCCTCCAGGTGCTCGATCACGTCGAGGCTCACAACCAGGTCGAAGCTCTCGTCGGCGAACGGCATCTCGAGCACCGACCCGGCCACAACCTCGCCGGCGCCCCGCTCGCGCGCCAGCGCGACGCTCGTCTCGGAGAGCTCGATGCCGGTGACCGAGCCGTAGTGGGCGAGCTCGACCATGTTGCGCCCACTCCCGCAGCCCGCGTCCAGGATGCGCGCGCCCTCGGGCAGGCCAAGGCCCGCGATGACGACATCGAGCACTGTGCGCCGGCCCCTGTACCACCAGTGTTGATCCTCGGCCTGATGGGTTTGAAGCTCGTAATCCCTATCCATGCGGGGAGCATCTTTTCCTAAAGACGCTCCTCCGCGCGGTGCGCCCTCTTGCGCGCCTGCGCTCAGGACGTCTTGGAAGGGCTGCGAATCGCATACTGGAGCGCTCCGTCTTCGCCCTGCCAAACCGCCAGCGCACGGTCGTTTGCAGGGTCCAGGGCAACGGTGGGATTGCTGTTGGGGCCAGGGGATGCGACTTCTTCGCCCGCTCCGAACACGGTCCGCTTGGGATAGGCGTCAAACCCCCGCGCCGTGAAGATCGACTGGTTCCGCATGTCAGGCCCGGTGGCGGTCTGCTGTGGCTGGGTCCACGCCACCAGCGCGTCTCCGTTTGGTCCAGGGGCGAGGTCTGCGAGCAGCGCGTCGCCGGCGGGCGCCGAGATCGTGGTGGGGGCGCCTACGCCCTGCAGGTCGATGGCCGCCGTGCGCACCACTCGACGGCCTTCGCGCGCGCCGCTCCAAGCGATCATCACGCTCTCGGAGCTGAGGCGCACTAGATGGGGCGCCGGCGAGGGCAGACCATCGGGATTGTGGAAGCGCTCGAGCAATGTGGGCGCGCCGAAGCGCACGTCGACAGCCGAGCGATCCACATATACATATGTCTCTCCCTTGGATTCCTCAGACCAGGCGACGATCCCGCGGTCGTCGTCGCTGAGCAGCGAGACGACCTGTGGGTGGCCGCCGGCTCGAGCGAGCCTCTGCACGGCGTTGGCGGGGCCCGAGGCGGGCATGTCGCGGGCATATATAGAACCTCCCTGCGCCCATGCGGCCAGCGCGTCCGTGCGGAAGTCCATGGCGACCGTGAGGGCATGTGCCCGCTGCGGGCTTGAGGCGCTGACCACGGCGCTGCGGTCGAACCCGTGGCCGAAGAAGTAGCGCTCGACGTGGATCACCAGGCGCCCGTCGGAGGAGGGGGTTGCTAGGGCCGTGTCGCCGAGATAGGCGGTGGTGGTAGCCAGGGGGCTTGGCGTGAAGGCCAGCGAGGTGAGCGGCGCGAAGGGGCCACCCGCGACGCCCTGGATCGGCGGGCCGCCGCCGCTTCCCGCGATCAGGATCTGCCCGTACGGCGCCACGCTCACCGCCAGCGCTCCCCGCGGTCGTACGGCGCCCTTGCCGGCGACTGCGGGGGCAACAGAGGCAGTCGGCGTGTCGCCCGCTCCTACGCGCGCAACGCGCAGGCCGCCGCCGCCGGTGCAGCTCGAAGCCGCACGCCACACGACTGCACCCGGGCCAGTTGGCCGGTCGGGCTTGTTGCTGGGGAAGAGAATGCGCGCACGTTCGAGGGCAGGGCACGCATCCAGCCGCGCGGGCGCCGACCAGGACGAGCTGCTCGCCGGCGCCCGCGTGGGCCCGGCGAGCACGGCCGCCACGACCAATAAGGAGATGAGCTTGGACAACCCGGACTGCTCCTACCGGCGGTGGGCTGGGGCGAGTCAGGAGCTCAGAGCAGAGCGCAGGAAGCTCACGGTGCGCTCCCAGGACTCGCTGGCAAGCGCCTCGTCGTAGGTGCCCAGACGGTTGGTGTCGTTGAAGAACGCGTGCCCACCGCCCTCGTAGTAGTGGAACGTCACGTCGGCGCCCGCGTCGCGCAGCTCGGACTCGAGCTTCTCGGCGTCCTCGACGGGCACGAATTCGTCTTCTGTGCCGAAGTGGCCGAGCACGGGGCCTTTGAGCTTGGTGAAGTCAGGCTTGCCGTGCGGCATCACGTAGTAGTAGGTGACTGCGGCTGTGATCTGCGGGCACGTGGCGGCAGCCCACACCGACAGCCCGCCACCCAGGCAGAAGCCGAGCGAGCCGATGCCGGAGCCCTCCACGCCAGGCTGCGCCTTCAAGTACTCGGCCGCGCCGCACATGTCCTTCTCGACCTGGTCCATCGAGAGCGCCATCATCTTCTGTTCGGCCTCACTCGGCTGGGCTGTGGTCTCGCCCCGGTAGAGGTCGGGTGCGAGCGCGAAGAACCCGGCGGTTGCGAGGCGGTCGCAGATCGAGCGGATG
>JASLDD010000273.1 GCA_030151725.1 Solirubrobacteraceae bacterium | reverse complement strand
GCTCATCGCTACACCTAGAGCAATCCGAGCTTCTGCTCGAGCGCGAGGGCGGCGCTGCCGTCTCCCAGCTCGGCGGGGGTGAGCGGGTTTGGCTGGAGCGTCGAGAGCGCGCGCAGTCCGGGAGCCGGGGCGACGCCGGGGCGCAGCGGATACTCATAGCTGTGGCTGTGCGCGAGCGTCTCCTGTCCGGCGCGGCTGACGAGGAAGGCAAGGAACGCTTGCGCGGCTGTCTGATGGGAGCTCGACTTCAGGACGGCGGCGCCGGAGATGTCGACGAGGTTGCCGGGGTCGCGCGGGGCAAAGTAATGGAGCGCGGAGTGCAGCCCGCTCGTGCCGACCTCGTCGCGCAGGCGGTACCAGTAGTAGTGGTTGATCGGCCCGAGCGCGCTCTCGCCGTTGTTGACCTGGCTTACGACTGTCTCGTTGTCGGGGTAGATGCGCCCGTTGGCCTGCAGTCCGCTCAGCCAGCGTTCGGCGGCGGCGGTCCCGTCCAGCTTGATGACGGCGGTGACGAGCGGCTGGAAGTCGGTCTCCGATGGCGCGAAGCCGACCTTGCCCTTCCACACGGGCTGGGCGAGCTGCAAGATCGAGCTTGGCAGCTGCGAGGAGGAGACCTGGGAGGTGTTGTAGACGAGCGCCGAGGCCCGCGCGGAGACGGCCACCCAGTCGCCCTGCGCGGAGTCGTAGCGATGTGGCACGGCGGCCAGCGTGGCGGGTGCGACAGGGGCGAGCATGGATCGCTCGCGTAGCGCTTCGAGAACGGGGGTGTTCTCGGTGTAGAACACGTCGGCAGGCGAACTCGAGCCCTCCTGGAGGATCTGGTTGCCGAGCGTGGCCTCGTCGCCCGAGCGCACTTTGACGGCGATGCCGGTCTGCTGTTCGAAGGCGGCCACGAGCAGAGCTGTGGTCTGTTCGTGCTGGCCGTTGTAGAGCGTCAGTTCGCGGCCGCCATGCGAGCTGGAGCCGCACGCCGAGAAGAGCAGGGCGCTGATTGCGAGGAGCAGGGGAAGGGGACGCTTGCAGTTGCTCATCTTTGGGAAATCCGATCCCCACAGTCGGGATGCCTGTCCGGACGGTATCACAGGGGGTTAGGGTTGCCTAACATTGATACCGGTGTGTCAATGCGCCGCCGAATAGGTGAGAATCCCCGGCATGCACGTCACAGCCAAGGCCGATTACGCGGTGCGCGCGGTCGTCGAGCTCGCCGGCTCGAGCCAGGAATCTCCCCGCAAGGTCGACCAGGTCGCCCAGGCGCAGTCGATCCCGGTGTCGTTCCTCGAGAACATCCTCACCCAGCTGCGCTCCTCGGGGATCGTCCGCAGCCAGCGCGGACCGGAGGGCGGCTACTGGCTGGCCCAGCCGGCGGAGGAGGTAACGCTCGCGAACATCATCCGTGCAGTGGAGGGGCCGCTGGTGGGCGTGCGCGGTCAGCGCCCCGAGGAGATCGAGTACATCGGCTCGGCGGAGGCCCTGCAGAGCGTGTGGATCGCGCTGCGCGCCAACCTGCGCAAAGTGCTCGAGAATGTGACCGTGGCCGACGTTGCGGCCGGCAGGCTCCCCAAGGAGGTCCTGGCGCTGACCCGCCAGGAGGAGGCCTGGCAGACGCGTTAGGAGGAGAAGACCCGCGGCGCGGGCAGGCGCACGGAGAGGATCTGTCCCTGCTTGAGCTCCAGCTGCTGTGCCTCCTCGCGCGTCACCTGCGCCCAGATTTCGCGCCCGTCATGGAGCTTCAGTTCGACGCGGACCTCAAAGCCAAGGTGCACCACGCGCTCGACGAGCGCCTCTGTGCCGCTGCCGTCGTCCTCGGGGAGGATCTGGATGTCGTGGGGACGCACGAAGGCGTCGCCGAGGCGATTGACGGGCCCGATAAACGACATCACGAACTCGTTGGCGGGACTCTCGTAGAGCTCGCGCGGGGCGCCCGCCTGCTCGATACGCCCCTTGTTCATGACGACGATCTGCTCGGCCACTTCCATGGCCTCCTCCTGGTCGTGCGTGACGAAGATGGTCGTGACATGGATCTCCTCGTGCAGCCGGCGCAGCCATTCGCGCAGCTCGGCTCGCACTTGCGCGTCGAGCGCACCGAAGGGCTCGTCGAGCAGCAGCACCTGCGGCTGCACGGCCAGGGCTCGCGCAAGGGCCATGCGCTGCAGCTGTCCGCCTGAGAGCTGTGAGGGGTAGCGCTCGGCGAGCCCTTCGAGGCGCACGAGGCCGAGCAGCTCCTCTACGCGCTCCCGTATCTCGTCCTTGGGTCGCTTGCGCACGCTGAGCCCAAATGCGACGTTGCCATGCACGGTCATGTGCTTGAAGGGCGCGTAGTGCTGGAAGACGAAGCCCACACCCCGGTTGCGGGCGGGCTCGTTGGTGACGTCATGCTCGCCGATCACGACTTGACCGCTGTCGGGGGTCTCCAGGCCGGCGATGATGCGCAAGAGCGTCGACTTGCCGCTGCCGCTCGGCCCCAACAGAGCTGTCAGGGCGCCGTCACCGACCGTCAGGCTGACGTCCTCCAGTGCGACAAAATCGCCGAAATGCTTGCCGACGGCTCGGACCTCGATTGCCATCAGGCGGCGCTCCCGCGATGGGCTCGCCGCGTCAGCACGTTCATGAGCAGGAGGGTCGCGAGTGCCAGCAGCGCCAGCACGACGGCCGCGGTATAGGCGCCGGTGGAGTCGAAGTTCTCAAAGCGATCTTGAACATACAGCGGCAGCGTCTGGGTTTGGCCCTCAATGCGCCCCGAGACGATGCTCACGGCCCCGAACTCCCCGAGGGCGCGCGCTGTGGTGAGCACCACGCCGTAGACGACGCCCCAGCGGATACCCGGCAGCGTGATGCGCCAGAAGGTCTGCCAGGCGCTCGCGCCGAGCGTCTCGGCGGCCTGCTCGGCGTCGATTCCAAGCTCGCGCAGCACGGGCATCGTCTCGCGCACCACGAACGGGAGTGAGACGACGGCCGTGGCGATGACCATGCCGGGCACCGAGAAGATCACCTGGATGCCCTGTTCGGCCAGCCAGTCCCCGAACCAGCCCGTTTTGCCGTAGACGAGAACGAGCGAGAGGCCGACGACGACCGGCGAGATCGCAAACGGCAGATCGACGAGCATCCCGAGCACGGCCTTGCCCCAGAATCGACCGCGCTCGAGCATGATCGCCATGCCGATCCCAAACGCCGTGTTGAGGGGCACGGCAATGGCCACGATCTCGATCGACAGCCAGAACGCGTGCTCGGCGTTGGGCGCAGTGACGGCGCTCCACACCGGGCTGAGGCCATGTTCGAAGGTCCTATAGAAGATCATCACCACGGGGGCCAGCAGCAGCAGCGCGAGGTAGCCGAGGGCGATCGTGCGGATGCCGAGCTGTCGTCGCCTCGCCGACTTGGTCCGCGCCGCCGCGTCGTGGGCGGGAGTGTGGCCGGCGGGAGCGGGGGTGAAGCTGAGCGTGCTCACGCCGCCACTAGAGGACATGTCGCGACCTTCTACGAAGGACGAACCCGAGTATTCCCAGGACGAGCAGTGCGGCCAGCAGCAGCACCACCGAGACGGCCGCCGCGGCGGGGAGGTTTTCGTTCTGGATCTGCCCGAAGATGTAGACCGATCCGGCCTCCGTTTTGAACGGGAGGTTCCCGGTGATCAGCACCAGCGAGCCGTACTCTCCGACGGCGCGGGCAAAGCTGAGCGCGACGCCCGAGATGATCGCCGGAGTCAGCGTCGGCAGCACGATGCGCCGCAGCACTGTGAGCGGGCTCGCGCCAAGCGACGCCGCCGCTTCCTCCATGGCGAGGTCGAGATCGAGCAGCACCGGCTGCACCGAGCGCACGACGAACGGCAGCGTCACGAACAGCAGCGCGAGTCCCACCGAGGCGCGCGTGAAGGCCACGTCGACGCCGATCGGACTGCCCTTGCCGTAAAGCGCGAGCAGCACCACGCCGGCCACGATCGTGGGCAGGGCGAAGGGTAGGTCAATGAGCGCATTGACGATCTTCTTGCCGGGGAACTCGTCGCGCACGAGCACCCACGCCACGAGCGTCCCGAATACCGCGTTGATCGCTACGACGATCACGGATGTGATCAGCGTCAGCTTGATCGCGGCGACCGCCTCAGGGTTTGAGATCTCGCGCCAGAAGGCGCTCGTGCCGCCGGTGGCGGACTTGGCCAAGAGCGCCGCCACGGGGAGCAGCACGAGGATCGTCAGGTAGATCCCCAGCAGGCCCTTCCCGAGCACGCCGCCGCCCCGCGTGCCAAGCCGTGGCACGCGTGGGAGCGCAACGGATGCCTGACTACTTGGCAGTTGAGACTCCGAGCGACGCCTCGATCTTCGAGACGATTCCGGTTTCCGGTTCGAAGAACTGCTTGGTGACGGTCTTCCAGCCGCCGAGCGATTCGATCGTGAACTCGCCTGGAGGTGTCGGGAACTTGGAGGCTCCAGCGACGCCGCTGATCACGGGTCGGTAGCCCTTTTCGACCCAGATCGCCTGGCCGGCGGGGGAGAGCAGGTATTCCACGAACTGCTTGCCGGCGGTCGAGCTGCCGACGACGGCGATCGGGTTCTGGATCAGGATCGTGTCTTTGGGGATCACGTATTCGATCGCGGCGCCCTTCTTTTCGTCTGCGATGGCCTCGTTCTCGTAGTCGATCAACGCGTCGCCACGACCGGCGAGGAACGTCTGCAGCGCGTTGCGCGCAGAGCTGTCCTGGCTGACGACGTTGTGGAACAGCGCCTTCAGATATTCCTCGGCCTGGGCGGGTGTCTTGCCTTCCTTGAGCTGCGCTCCATAGGCAGCCATCACGTTCCAGCGCGCGCTGCCCGAGGTGAAGGGGTTGGGCGTGAGCACCTGCACACCCGGCTTGACGAGATCCGACCAGTCGGTGATGTGCTTGGGGTTGCCCTTGCGGACGATGATCACGGCGACCGAGTCGGTCACGAAGCCATGGGTGGGGTTCTTGTTCCAGCTCGCGGACACGAGCCCCGCCTTGACGAGCTTTTCGACGTCTGGTTCGAGCGAGAAGTTGACGACGTCGGCATGCAGGCCGTTGACCACGGACCTGCTCTGTTCGCCGGAGGGACCAAAGGATTGGCTGAAGGAGACGCCTTTGCCGGCGGCTGTGGCCTGGAAGGCGGGAACGAGCTTTTCAAAGGCGCCCTGGGGGGTCGAGTAGGCGACAAGCGCCACGCTCTTGCTTCCACCTCCGCTGGAGGACGATCCGCATGCGGCCAGGCCGACGGCGGCGATTAGCGAGAGGGCAAGGACAGGTGTGCGTTTGAGCATGATCACTTTCTGAGTGGACAACATGGCTATAGGCCGTAAGGTGCAAAATCCTACCGGAATAAGGTGGTATTCCCTTTGGGTGTGGTGGCCGCATCGGGCCGGGGCCGGCTTTCTTGCTGCTTCGGCTTCCCGCGCAAGAGCTAGTAATCCCATATCGCGGGTTACAAGAACAGGCTCCCGGCGGCCGTTTTCATTGGGTACTCTGTCAAGGTCCACGCCAGCGCCCTGTCAAGGGTTGCCGGGCTTCCATTCCTCACGCGCCCCCCTCACCAAGGAGATCTCGCTAGATGTCAGCTCCAACCACAGACGTCTCGTCAACCTCAGCCGCAGACGCCGCGACGGCTGCCGAGGCGGTCTCGGAGCCAGGTGGCGATGTCACCTTCTCGCTCGAGCTGACCCAGGACCAAAAGGACATCCGTGACTGGGTCCACGGCTTTGCCGCCGATGTGGTCCGCCCGGCGGCGCATGAGTGGGACGAGAAGGAGCAGACCCCGTGGCCGATCATCCAGGAGGCGGCGAAGATCGGGCTGTATGGCTTTGAGGGTCTCGCGCAGTTCTTCTCCGACCCCACTGGCCTGACGCTGCCGATCGTCAACGAGGAGCTGTTCTGGGGCGACGCGGGCATCGGCATGTCGATCATGGGGACCGCCCTCGCTGTGGCTGCGATCTTCGGGCAGGGCTCAGGCGAGCAGATCGGCGAATGGATCCCGCGCTGCTTCGGTACGCCTGAGGACCTCAAGGTGGCGGCCTTCTGCGCCTCGGAGCCGAACGCCGGCTCGGATGTCTCGGCGGTGCGCACGCGCGCCAAGTTCGACGAGGCAAGTGGCGAGTGGGTGATCAACGGGCAGAAGGCGTGGGCGACCAATGGCGGCATCTCCGATGTGCATGTGGTGATCGCGACCGTCGACCCCGAGCTCGGATCCAAAGGCCACGCGGCGTTTGTGGTGCCGATGAGCGAAGCCAAGGGCATCTCGCAGGGCACCAAGGTCTCCAAGCACGGCCTGCGGGCATCACACACTGCGGACGTGTTCC
>JASLDD010000257.1 GCA_030151725.1 Solirubrobacteraceae bacterium | reverse complement strand
AGACGGACGGCTCCTAGAACCGCCCAACGCAACGGGCGCCGTGTGGGTGATCGAGCAGGCTGTGACGAAAAGCCGCCAAGGGGGATTTTTGGCCTAGTCGGATATTGCTCGTAAGCTCCGCCCGTCACTCGCCGTTATAGGGGAGTGTGCCCAAATCCAACCGGGCCCGAGTGTGAGTGCCTCGAGCCCGGCTGAAGACCGCGAAGTCCACGACCGCCGGCTCAAGCTGGAGCTCGAGGGCTTTGCCTGGAAGTCCCTCGACGAGGAGGCGGAGCGGGAGGGATTGACGGTCGAGGAACTGGTCACCTTCTCGGTCCTCTACTACCTCGCGGACATCGACAGCGGGCGTATCTCGAGGCGGATTACGGGAAGTCCGTATCCGCGCCCGCTGGATGCACGCCCTTAGTCGGGCTATTCGGCTCTCGCGCCGACCGTCACTGGAGCCGCACCGCGCGTCGTCAGCTCTGCTCTGAGCGCCCTGCGACCGCGGTGGTGCAGGCCATGTATCGAGCCCTCGGAGCGACCGGTGCGCGTTGCGATCTCCGTCGGCGACAGCCCGGCGAAATGGCGCAGCACAAGCACCTCGCGCTGATCCTCGGGCAGTGTGAACAGCGCGTCGCGAAGCTCGCTCATGGTGCGCGTACCGGAGGGATCGCCCATCCCCTCGTCGCTGCGTCGGACCTCTTCGACCGGGATCATGCGCTGGCGGCGGAGATGATCCACGGCCACGTTGCGAGCCACCCGCAGGATCCATGCGAAGAACGGCACCTCACGCTCCTCGTACTTGCCGATCACGTGAATGAGCTTCGCGAACACCTGCTGGGTGACGTCTTCGGCCTCATGCGAGTCGTGGACGATGCTACGCACGTATCCATAGATGTTGTCCGCGTAGCGGGCATAGAGAAAGCCGAGCGCCTCACGGTCTCCCAGCTGCGCCCGCTTCACGGCTTGCGAGACGCGTCGCGTCATCAACTCCTCCGACTCGCTGCCCGGCAGCGCGGTTGCGACGGCTCTCGCCGCCCTCATCTGCACACGACTAGTGGCGACAGCCATTCAGCACCCCTCCGATTGAGTTCATCCTTGCCCTCATCGATCTACAGTCCTTTGCATCCCATCACGTAGGGAACCGTTCGCAGCAAGATCTTTACGTCGGTCCACAGTGACCAGTTGGCCACATACAGGTAGTCGATGGCAACCATCTCCCCGAGCGGGACCCGGGAGGGACCCAGGATCTGCCAGTGGCCGGTCATTCCCGGTGTCAGCTCGAGGCGCCGACGGTGCCAGCCCACAACACGCATGTCCTCCTCGAGGATCAGCGGGCGCGGACCGACCAGGCTCATCTCGCCTTTGAGGATGTTCAGCAGCTGCGGCATCTCATCCAGGGCCGTCTTGCGCAGGAAGCGCCCGACCCGCGTCACCCTGGGATCATCGGCGATCTTGAAGAGGCCCTCGCGCGCCTCGTTGCGGTCGCGCAGCGAGTCCTTGAGCGACTCGGCGTCGGCGACCATCGTGCGGAACTTGAGGATGTGGAAGCGCTTGCCGTGGCGACCGACGCGCATCTGGCGGAAGAAGACCGGGCCACGACTGTCGAGCTTGATCGCGATCGCGGCGACGATCATGAAAGGAGAGACCGCGAACAGACCCAGCGAGGCACACACGAGGTCGAAGCTGCGCTTGACCGCCGCCGATGAGCGCGTTAGCTCGAAGCGCCTCACGCCCATCAGCGTGATGCCGTGCAGGTTGTCGAACTCGACAGATGAGCCGACGACCTCCAGCAGCCGCGGAAGGACGCTCACACGCACTCCCACCGCCTTCAATGTGCGCACCAGATCCAGTACCTCGCCGGCATCTGCGCTGCGCGGCGCCACGATCGCACGGTGCACGTCCAGCTCTTTGGCCAGGTCGCGGACCTCGCCAAGCCGCGCTGCCGAGCTTGCGTCTGTGGACCACGGCGCGATCTTGTCGAGGTCGATGTGGGCGACCATGTTCGCCCGTACACCCGCATGGTCGCTGAGCTTCGATCGAATCGTCGCAGCGGCGGCCTTGTCGCCGATGAACAGACAGCGCTCGGTAGGCGCAACTCTGAGCGCGAACGCCCGTGCCACCGTCCGCATCAAGACGAGCAGCAGCGCCAGCGCCAGCCACAGGAACAGCGCCTCACGGCGGTCGAGCTGACCGGCGACGATGATGCCCCCCGCAAGCCACGCTACAAGCGCACACAGCGTCGCCAGCTGGAACAGCCGCGGCGCCTCCTCGAGCGTCGTCTTGCGCAGCAGTGCATCGTCACGGTCATATAGCCCCGAGACCTTCGCCCCGACTAGCAGGATCGGCAGCCCGGCGATGCTTGCCCACGTCAGCTGCAGCGAGCGCGACGAGAGCCCCATCGTCAGCACGAAAGCGCCGAGAATCGCCAGCGCGTCAGCCACCAGCAGCGCACGCCGAAATATCGAGTCCCGCATCAGACTCGCCGCCGGCCCCTTGGCCTCGGCGATCGGGGTACCTAGTCTGAGCGAGCCCAAGGGCCCGAGCTTGCGGGGTACCGTCGACCTGTGAGCAGGTAGAGCAGTCACTCCCGGGTCTGCCATTTTGCTGTCCATAGCTCCGTGCCCCCCAGCGGCAAGTGTTGGCCCCGCCGTCCTTGATTCACGCGACGGCTAAACGCAGAGCCGAACGCAAATCAACACATGTCCAGAAGCAGCTGAAGCCAGTCTCGCCTGTGTCAACCTGATAGTTGAAGGGCTTTATGGGCTTCTGCCATTCCTTTGATCCGCGTATATCAGCGCATCTCGGCCTGAAGGTCAAGGCTTCAGCTGTAGAAACTCGCTTGGACACAAGTCGCTAACGACTATGCGAGCGGATTCGGAGGGCTCGTAGGATGAGGCTTAGCTAGCGCTCTCGCAGCAACAGCCAAGCAGCTCGAGCGGCCAGATGGGGGTCGCCTGATAGCAGCATCACCTCGGCGGCGCCCACGATCACATGTCCCGCATGCCCCCTGGGACCCGCGTCCTCGCGAACGTGTCCCAATCTCGAGTCACCAGACTCCGCGCTCTGCGCCCTGGAGCCCCTGCGCCACCCACGACCGCCCGTGGAGCGACCCGGAGGCTGCTGTAGACGTGACTGATTCATAGCCGCTGGGCCATAGCCGGGGCCGGAGCATAACCGACCAGCAAGAAGGTTTTGAGGATTGACATCTTGTGAAAGTACGTCGACGCTGCGTACCCGAGACCAACGTGACCTGGTTTCGGGGGGTCTCGATGCTAAGCGAGAGCGCGACGCCGGCGCTCTGGACCCTCGAGCCGGGAGCGGCGTTGCACGCGCCGGTCGACTCGCAGCACCGGCCCCATGCGAGCACCCACGACTCTCAGCAGATAAGCGTCGCGCGTGACGCTGTAACGCAGCACCGGCGTGAGCAGCACGAGCCAGCGACTTGCTATGTAACGACGAGGGCGGTGAACTGTGCGCATTCCGATCATCCTTGAAAGGTTGGCTAGATGTGACGAGTTGCGTAGGTATTGTGACAGATGGGCCTACGTGGCGGGGCTGGCACGGAACGTCTCCTCCACGAGGATCGTGTCATCGCCGGCGAGCTCGAAGGCCGTGTGCAAAGCTTGCACCGCCTGGGCCACACGATCGCGGTCGATCACGCACGAGATCTTGATCGGCGACGTGGAGATCATGTCGATGTTCACTCCTTCCTCGGCAAGCACGCTGAACACCTTGGCCGCAACCCCTGGATGTGAGCGCATGCCGGCGCCCACGATCGAGACCTTGCCCATGTCCTCGTAGCTGCTCAGCTCGGCAAACGCCTCGCCCGCCAGCGGCTCGAGCGCCGTGCGTGCCGTGCGCAGGTCCTCGCGTGGAACGGTGAAGGAGATCTCGGCCTGTCCACCTGCTGAAACAGGCTCGTTCTGCACGATCATGTCGACGTTAACGTTGGCCTGCGCCAGCGCCTCGAAGATTCGCGCGGCTGCTCCCGGTGCGTCGGGCACCCCGGTGAGCGTGACGCGGGCCTCGGCCACCGAGTGGGTGACGGCTGTGATCAGTGGCTGCTCCATCGTCTCTCCTTCCGCCAGCACGACCGTGCCCGGCTCCTCGCTGAATGATGAGCGGCAATGGATGCGCACTCCGTGGTTACGCGCATACTCGACCGAGCGCAGCTGCAGCACACCGGCCCCTGAGGCGGCCATCTCGAGCATCTCCTCGAAGGAGACCGTGTCGAGCTTGCGCGCGTTGGGCACGATCCGGGGATCGGCCGAGTAGACGCCCGCCACATCTGTGTAGATCTCACAGACCTCCGCCCCCAGCGCAGCCGCCACCGCCACGGCGCTCGTGTCCGAGCCCCCGCGGCCTAGCGTCGTGACGTTCCTCGCGTCCTTCGAAACGCCCTGGAACCCGGCGACCAACACGATGTTGTCCTCCTCGAGCGCACGGCGGATGCGATCGGCGCGGACATCGAGGATCAACGCCTTGGTGTGAGACTCGTCGGTCACGATCCCGGCCTGCGAGCCGGTCAGAGAGATCGCCCGATGCCCGAGGTCGTTGATGGCCATCGCGCACAGAGCGCACGAGATCCGCTCGCCTGTCGAGAGCAGCATGTCCATCTCGCGCGGGTCCGGCACCGAGGAGACCTCC
The DNA here is from genome assembly GCA_030151725.1 of Solirubrobacteraceae bacterium. Lineage (GTDB taxonomy): Bacteria > Actinomycetota > Thermoleophilia > Solirubrobacterales > Solirubrobacteraceae > Palsa-744. The sequence goes on along the minus strand of JASLDD010000257.1, from coordinate 2,472 downwards.
TCCGCCATCGTGATCAGCTCGTCGGTCGTCTTGCCACGCGCGGAGAGCACCGCGACGACCTGCTGGCCCGCTTCGCGCTTCTCCACGATCCGGCGCGCCGCACGCTTGATGCGCTCGGCATCCGCAACCGAGGTACCGCCGAACTTCATGACGATCAGGTCATTCATGCTCCGCAGGATATTGGCCTGAGCCGGCGCACCCCAGAGGGTTGACGTTTGCCTGCAGCCGGCGGCGCCCTGTAATCGAAGACGTGTCTCCGACGTTCACACGTCGCGGCGCCCGGCAAAGGCCTTGCCCAGCGTGACCTCGTCCGCGTACTCCAGATCCGATCCCACCGGCAGACCGCTTGCCAGACGGGTGAGCTTGATCTGAGGAGCGCGCGCATGCAGCTCCTCAGCGATGTGCAGCGCCGTCGCCTCGCCGGTGGTCGTGGGGTTGGTCGCCAGCACGACTTCCCGCACAGATATCTGGGGAGATGCCACGCGCGCGAACAACTCTGAGATCTTCAGGTCCTCGGGGTCGATTCCGTCGATCGGCGAGAGCGCACCGCCGAGCACGTGATAGACGCCGTGGTACTCGTGCGTGCGCTCCATCGGGATCACGTCGCTGGGCTCCTCCACCACGCAGATGAGCTCCTGCTCGCGGCGTGGGTCCTGACAGATACGACAGCGCGCCTCATCGGTGAGGTTGAAGCACACCTCGCACAGCCCGATCTTCTCCTTGACCTCGCGAATGGCCGCCGCCAGCGCCAGCGCATCGTCGGGCGAGGCACGCAGAATATGGAAGGCCAGGCGCTGCGCCGTGCGGTTGCCGATGCCGGGGAGCTTTGACAGCTCGGTCACCAGCCGCTGAACGGGAGGTGCGTAGGAGGTACCGCTCACAGGCCCGGCATGCCCAGGCCACCGAGACCGCCAAGGTCCAGACCAGCGGTTGCGCCACCCATCTTGCGCTCGGCCAGCTCCTGAGCCATCCGCAGAGCCTCGTTGACAGCCGCCAAGACCATGTCGGAGAGGATCTCCACGTCCTCCGGATCGACCGCCGAAGGGTCGATCTTGACCTCCTTGAGCACGAGGTCGCCGCCCATCTTCACCGTCACCATCCCGCCGCCGGCCGAGCTCTCTACGACCTCGCTCCGCAGCTCCTCCTGAGCAACCTCCATGTCCTTCTGCATCTTCTGCACCTGCTGCATCATCTGCTGCATGTTGGGCATCCGCGGCTGCTTTGCCATCACGCGCCTTTCTCGTTGCTGCTCATCGCGGCCTCCGGGCCGCGCTCACCGTCCGGCTCTGGCGGGGCGATCCCCGATCGCTCATCCAGCACCTCCTCTGCGTCGAACTCCTCCATGAAGCGCCTGATCCACTCCTCCTCCGACTGCTCACTGCGCTCCGGGGCCTCTCCTGCAGCAGACTCCTCGCGCAGCTCATAGGAGAGACGCCAGCGCTTGCCGCTAACCGCCCGCAGCGCCTCGCCGACGGTCACGCGGTTGGCCGGGTCCTCGGCCTTCTTCTTCAAGAACTGGGCCGTTGAGGCAAAAGCCAGCGTGAGATCATCGCCCTCCGCCGCCACCGGGCGCGCTTCGCCGATCACCGCCGCGATCAGTGCGTTCTCGCTGCGCACCAGATCAACCACAGCCGGCCACAGCGCACACATCGCCTCGAGGTCCGCTGCCGGGGGCGGCGCGGCGGGCGGCATCGGCTCCACCGAGATCGGGGGATCGGCCGACACAGGCTGATCGACTACGGCGGAAGGAGCCGCAACGGCCTGCGTCGGCACAAGGGGATCCGGTTTGGGCGTAGGCGCTGGCTGTGGGCTCGTCGCGACCGGGGCCGGGGTGGTCTCGACCGGGGCCCGGGTGGGCGGCAGCGCGGCGGGCGGCACCACTGCAGCCTGACCGCCGGCTTCCAGACGCTCGATACGCGCCAGCAGCGCACGCATCGAGTTGTCGAGCTGCGGTTTGGCCGCCTTGACGAGCGCAAGCTCCAGGCGTGTGCGTGCGTCTGCTCCGGCCCTGATTCCCTCCATCGCCTCGCCCAGCAGTTCCAGGATGCGCACGACCGTGCCATGGCCCACACGCTCGGCCTGAGCGCGCAGCGCCTCGTCGGACTCAGGCGTGAGGGCGAGCTCTTCAGGCACCTCACCGAGCGTCTGCACGACCAGGAGCTCGCGTGCCCGCATCTCGAGATCGGCGGCAAAGGAGCCCGCGTCGCGGCCCTGCTCCACGCACTCCTCCAGCGTGCTCAGCGCGCGCTTGGCGTCGCCCACCTCGACCGCGTCGACCGTCTCTTCGAGCAGGCGCGCATCCGCCACTCCCAGCACAGCGAGCACGTCCTCGAGCGCAACCGCGCTGCCGCTGTAAGTGACCAATTGCTCGAGCGTTCCCAGGGCGTCGCGAAAACTGCCCGTCGCCGAGCGCGCAAGCGCCGCAACCGCCGGGGGCGGGATTTCGATCGACTCGACGTCCGCCGCGCGGCG
>JASLDD010000252.1 GCA_030151725.1 Solirubrobacteraceae bacterium | reverse complement strand
GAAGGTTCATGGCAGAGCCTCCAGTGTGAGGGAGAGATCGAGTGCGGGCGCAGAGTGGGTCAACGCGCCCATCGAGACCCATTCTACCCCTGTCAAGGCCACCGCCCGGAGCGTCTGCAGGGTCACCCCACCGCTTGCCTCGAGCTGCGCCCGTCCCCCCACCTGAGCAACGGCGCTACGCAGCTGGGACTCATCCATGTTGTCGAGTAGTAGGCGCGGTGCCCTCACTGCGAGCGCCTCCTCTATCTCCTGTTCGTTGCGCACCTCGACCTCCAGCGTCTCAGCAAGCTCGGGAGCTGCGGCGCGCGCACGCTCAACAGCCTGCGCGATCCCGCCGGCTGCGGAGATGTGGTTCTCCTTGATCAGGATCGCGTCGTAGAGGCCCACCCGATGGTTGACCGCCCCACCGGTTGCAACGGCGGCCTTCTCGAGCGCCCGCATGCCGGGGGTCGTCTTGCGCGTGTCGAGCACCTTGGCGCCGGTCCCCTGCACCGCGCGCGCAGCAAGCGCCGCCGAGGTGCAGACCCCGGAGAGGTGGGCGAGGAAGTTCAGGGCCGTGCGCTCAGCCGTCAGCAATGCGCACGCCCGTCCCTCCACGCTCAGAACCGTCCCTTGCTCACGCCATTGGCCCTCTTCCACGAGCCGCTCCACGCGCGAGGCGGGATCTAGCTGGGTGAAGACGAGCCCTGCGACCTGCAGGCCGTAGATCGCCCCGGGCGCCTTCTGCGTGATGAGCGCGCGAGCACGCGAGTCGGCGGGGACGGTGGCCTCGGTGGTCACATCGCCGTCGCCCACATCCTCTGCGAGCGCCCGCTCCACGAGCTCCTCCAGTGCGTCCACCGCTACTCGCCGGAGGAGGCAGTTGCGAGCAGAAGCGCACGCACGAACCCATCGAGGTCACCGTCGAGGACCCGCTGCACGTCACCCATCTCATATCCGGTGCGGTGGTCCTTGACCATCGTGTAGGGGTGCAGCACGTAGGAGCGGATCTGCGAGCCAAAGTTGACGTTCTGCGCCTCTCCCTTCTCCGCTGCGATCTCTTCCTGGCGCTCGCGCTCTTTGCGCTCGAGCAGCTTGGCTCGCAGCATCGCCATGGCGGTCGCGCGGTTGGAGGACTGGGAGCGCTCGTTCTGGCACTGGACCACGATGCCCGACGGCCGGTGGGTGATGCGCACGGCGGAGTCCGTCTTGTTGACGTGCTGCCCACCAGCACCAGACGCGCGATAGGTGTCCACCTGCAGATCGTCCTCGTTGATCTCCACCTCGCCCGTGTCCTTGACCACAGGCGCCACCTCCACGCCGGCAAAGCTCGTCTGGCGGCGGTGGGCGGAGTCGAATGGCGAGAGGCGCACCAGTCTATGAACTCCGCGCTCGGCGCCGAAGAGGCCGTAGGCGTTCTCACCCGAGGCGCGGAAGGTGGCCGACTTGATGCCCGCTTCCTCGCCCTCCGATACCTCCAGCAGCTCGACCTCGAAGGCGCGCCGTTCCGCCCAGCGCATGAGCATCCGCAGCACCATCTCAGCCCAGTCCTGGGCGTCGGTCCCGCCGGCGCCAGCGTTCACGCTGACGAGCGCGTCGCCGCTGTCGTAGCGGCCCGAGAACAGTCGCTGCTCCTCGAGCGCCGCCAAGCGCTCCTCGACGGAGGCGATCTGCTCGTCCACCTCGGCCTGCAGCGAAGCTTCCTCCGCGGCCATCTCGGCCAGTCCATCGAGGTCCTCTACGTCGGTTTGGAGAGCGGTGAAAGTCTCAAGGCGCTTGGACGCACGCGAGTGCTCGGCCGATACCGAAGCAGCACGCTCGGCGTCATCCCAGAAGCCGCTCTCCCCCATCTCACCCTCGAGCGTCGCCACACGCTCGGCCAGCGCAGCTGGGTCAAAGATAGTCCGAGAGCAGTTTCATCTGCTCGCGGATGGCAGCCAGGCGCTGTGGGGTGGACTCGCTGGGCGCGGCTGTGGCCATGTCTTCACGCTATCAGCCAGTCCATCTGAGTCCGTGCTCCACGCGCGAGAGCAGACTGTGCATGCGGACGTGGATGAATAGGTTGTCTGCCGATGTCAGCCGACTCACCAGAGGCACTCTCCACAGCGTTCGCCGCCGCCATCAACTCCGGCGACGTGGAGGCCGCACTCGATCTGTGGATCGAGGACGCCGCGATCGTCCGCCCCGACGGGCAGGCAGTCCGGGGGCGAGAGGCAATCGGGCCGGTCCTGCATGCCCTGGTGGACAACGGCGCGAGCGTCAAGGTGGAGGTCTCAGAGCTCTTCACAGCCGGTGACGTGGCCCTCGCCACAGGCACCCTCACGCTCAGCGGCGTAGGCGCCGATGGCACCCTCCACACGCATGCCAGTCAATCGGTGGTCGCCTACTCGCGCGGTCACGACGGCCGCTGGCGAGTTGCACTGGACGCCCCCTGGGGACTGCCGAGCCTCTAGTCGGGCCTATCATCGCCAGTGTGTAGAGACCGGAGAGGTCGCGTGGAGCGTTCAGCGAATCCGACGCGTGCGACGAGCGGTCAGCCGCTGCAAGTGCCGTGCGATGCGCTCGGCTCGGCTGCCACGTGGAGGCAAGGCACCCAGCTGCCGGCTGAGCTCGGCTATGTCCCAGAAGATCTGATGGCGCGCAAGGCGACCGTCGCCGATCTCGCTCCGGTCCATGCCGAGCATCTCAAGACGACCACCGGTCGGGGCCAGGGGCGGAAGGCCTGGAGCAGTAAGCTCGCCCGCGAACATGCCAGAGAAGCGAAAATAGCTGGTGATCACCTCTCCACCGTGCGTCACCCACTCCTCCAGCTTCTCGAGGTGAAGATCAGGTATACCGGCGAAGGCACGATGGACATGCTGCTCGACGGCGGTACGACCGTGCATGACGGGTGATGGTGCCGCCGGGTCCTCGTAAATCACGTCGTCGGTCAGCAGCGCCGAGATCGCATCCACCTGGTGCGCGTTCCATGCCTTATACCAAAGCGCCAGCGTGTCGCTCGCGACGGCTTCGGCGCTCGCGGCAGGCCCGCCCATTTCAGCCTCCACACTTCGACCGTAGCCTCAGCAAGTCCTGAAGTCAAGCCAACGAACTTGGGAGCGAGTACTGCGCCCAGACCGCTGGCGTGCGGGTCGCGTGCGAGAAGTCAGGCGTATCTTTGGTTGACCTTCGAAGCCGAGGAGCTCAACGCGAGCGGCCCGTCAGAAACACAAGTTTTCAGCTCGATCTCCCAGGCGTAGGCTCAGACGCAGGGCGGCTCATGGGTCGCGGCACTGACAGCCAGGAGAGTAGGACATGTCACGGATCTCGAAGATTTGCGCCGTAGCAATCGTGACGTTCGCGATCGGCGGCACAGTCGCAGCGTCTGCGTCGGCCGCGACAGTGCTCACGCTGTATGCCAACGGCGAACCGCTGCCTCTGGGCAACCGCGCAGCCGCTCCCTTCGCGATCACCAGCACCGAGTCTTTCACGCTCACCACTCCCAGCACCGGAGCTGTTGTCGCGTGCACACCGAAAAAAGCCTGGACGCTGCGCGGCTATGTCATGGCCAACGGCGCGGCGACTGTCAGGGTACGTATCGACGGCGAAGAAGAATTCGACGCAGTCAGGCACTGCGAAGGTCCCTCGGGAATCACCAACGTGGCCGGTCCCCAGCTCGCGGGGAAGCTCAAGTTGAAGGCCAACGGTGAAGGGAGTCTCATCCCTGTGCCACATGTACGGCCGGCGTTCGACATGGTCGTGGGCGCGTGCATCTACAAAGCCACGAGCTTGCAGGCTCCCCCAACCTACGACGGTCCGCTGGAGATCACATCGCTCAAGGGAACTTTCGAAAGCGAAGAAATCACCTGCCCACCTGTGGTCTTCGAATCGAGCTCCTATGCGGCCATCTGGAAATCCGGGCCGCTGATCAATGCGTTCGTCAGCTGAGCCAGCCTGTCCGGCGTAGCCCGGAGACGCCCGTATGTTGGACTGATATCGGTTACTGGTTCAGCTAGTCTGGCCGATGCTGTGGACCATGATTTGAAATCGAGAGGGATGGTGGGTCGTGTGCTGGTCGCCTTGGACCCAAGTGCAGGTGCCCAAGCGGCGTTGTTTGCGGCTGCGTGGTCTGGGGATGAAAATGCACAGCGCATTGGCGGTGCGGCTAT
>JASLDD010000244.1 GCA_030151725.1 Solirubrobacteraceae bacterium | reverse complement strand
AAGGCCGTAGGCCACGGCGCATGCTGCGCAAACGAGGGCGACGACGACCCCATGGTTCGTCAGAAAGCTGCTCAACAGAAATCCTCCGCGGTCTGATTTGCGTGCCGCGCGAGGATCGCGCGCGCACATTTGCGGGCCGGATCGCTCAGCACGAGCGTCTATCCGGTGCAAACGCGGGCGCAGTGTATCGCGCCGACCGGCAGAGTGCCCGCCAGACCGGCGCAGGCCACGCCTGCCATCTGGAGCCTCACGGCCGTGGAATCGACCATCGGAGCCTGTTCTCTACACCTCAACGAGCCCGTTCTCTACAGCTCAGCGGCCTGGCACCCACAGCCTGCCGCTGGACTCAGCCGGTCCCGGACCCGGAGTCGCGGGGCTCTCGTCACCTGTCGCAGGCGGCGTCTGCTGTGCGGCGCTGGGAGCCTGGGCTGCGCCGGCGGAAGCCTGAGGTGCGGCGGGGGCCGGGGCCTGTTGCACCTCGCGCGCGTAGGCCATCTGCAGGCGGGAGAGCGCGTCGCGCAGTGGGCCAAGCTCCTGCGGGATGCGGCGCTCGAGGATCTCGAGCAGCGCCCTGGCGCCGTCGACCGCGTCGCGCACCTGCTCGAGGTCGCGCTGGCCCGCAGCAGCCTCCGCCGGCGCGCCCTCCGTCGGGCCCAAGCGGCGGGCGCCCACGTTCAGCAGCGACACAGCCGCCTGGCCAAGCATGTCCGTCGTCGTGATGCGGCTCAGTTCCGCCTCATACGCCGCCCGCAGCTCCTCCTCGGTCGGACTGCCCGCCTGCGCCGTCGGATCTGCGCTCAAACCGCCACCTCCTCTGAATAGGTTTGTCTGGTCTCCTGCACCGAAGCCGCGAATACCTCCTCGCGGCTCGCCCCCGCCTCGATCATCTGTCGCTGGCGCTGCGCGCCGTTGCGCTCGGGGAAGCTCAAATCGATCCCCAGCTCCGATCGCACCGGCGCCGTCCATGCCCCCAGCCGCTCGATCGCGCCCCGGGCCGGGTACTGCTCACCGCAATCCAGGTCAATCAGCCGGCCGTCCATCCCAAAGCGGATTGCCCGCCACATGTTCTCCTCGATCAAGCGCCGAGGCTGATCGACAAACGGAACGCCTTCATCCACATCGCGTGCCGCCTGCGCCACACAGGCGACCATCAGGCCCGTCAGCGCGTCGGACTCCTGCGCGTTTGCCTGCACGTCGCAGATGCGCACCTCCACCGTGCCAAAGCTGAAATGCGGCCTCACCGACCACCAGACCTGGGTGTACTCCACGATCGAGCTTGTGCGCTTGAGGAACTCGATGTACTCGCGATACGCCGCCCAGCCCCCAAACGCATCGGGCACACCACAGCGGGGAAAGCTCTTCGTGAAGCTCTGCGTGCGCGCTGAGTGCAGCCCGCTGTCGCGCCCGTCCAGGTAGGGCGAGTTGGCCGAGATCGCGAGCAGCAGCGGCAGCACCGGGCGCAGGCGATCGCACACGCGCACCGCCCGGTCGATGTCGCGCACCCCCAGGTGGACGTGCAGGCTGAACGTGTTGTTGCGCCAGGCCACATACTTCAGCCCCTCCTCCACGCGGCGGTAGTGCTCGGTGTCGATGATCGGCTGCTCGCGATAGTCAGCCCAGGGATGCGTCCCCGTCGCCCCCAAGCGCGCGCCATTCGCCTCCGCCAACGCAAACAACGCACGACGCCGCTCGCGCTGTTTGGTGAGCGCAGCCTCCAGGTTGGAACCCACGCCCGAGATGATCTCGATCTCCGAGGAGATCAGCTCGCCGGCGACCCCGTCGCACAGAACAGGATCGCCCGCACACAGCTCGCGGATCTCCTCAAAGCGAGGAGTGAGCTCGAGCGTGTCCGGCTGCAGGATCGAGAACTCCTCCTCTACCCCCACCGTGAGATCGGGAGCTTCGGCGAAAGTCGCGGCCGCTTGGTCTAGGTCCAGGCTGATCATCGTCTTCGCTGATGAAGTGTGCGGTATCCAGTTTGACGCGCGCGCTGGCGGTCCGGGCAATCAGGTCAGATAGAAGTACAGCGCGTACAGCAGATCGACGGCCGGGCTGGAGGTGTGGACGGTCACCTCTGGCGGCACGTCCAGCAGCGACTCCGAGTAGTTGAAGATGATCTTCACGCCTGCCTCCACCAGCTCATCGGCCAGTCCCTGGGCTGCCTGCGTGGGCACCGCCAGCACGCCCACCACGATGTCCTCCTCCTCGACCACCTGACGCAGCTCATCGATGTGTCTGACCGCCTGGTTGCCGACCTGCGTGGCGACCTTGTCGTGGTCTGAGTCGAAGATCGCAACCACCCGAAAACCGTGGTCGGCGAAGATTTCCGAGGAGGCGATCGCCTTGCCCAGATGGCCCGCGCCGATCAGCGCGATGTTGTGCTGCCCAGCCGTGCGCAGGATCTTGCGGATCTGCGAAACCAGCGCCTCCACGTTGTATCCCACGCCGCGCTTTCCGAACTTGCCAAAGCCCGACAGATCCCTGCGAATCTGGGTCGAGTTGACGTGCGTGTAATCCGAGAGCTCCTGCGAGGAGATCGTCTCCTTGCCCATCTTCTTGGCCTGCGTGAGGACCTGCAGGTAGCGCGACAGGCGTGCCGCAACGCCCAGCGACAGCCGCTCCGTGGAGATCGGAGGAGCCTCCCGGTCGGCTTCCAGGGCGCTGGAAGGTGGTTCTCCGTAGCTCATATTCGTGACTCTAGACGCTCGCGCACAAGTGTCTCCTCGACGAAGTACTCGCACAGCTCCTCGCCGTCCAGCTCAACCACCGGAATGCGCTCGAAATAGGCGCGATGCAGCTCCTCCTCCGCGCTGATGTCGCGCTCGTGCAGCTCGAACGAGAACTCGCCCTGCAGCTCCCTGAGCGCCACCATCGCCTCATCGCACAGGTGGCACCCCGGCTTCGAGTACACCGTCACCACCGTCATCTTGGATGTTCGCCCGTCGCATACGCGTCCAGCGACAGGTACTCCGGGTAGGCAAGCCGCGGGGCAAAGCGCGCCGCGCTCGCGATCATGGCCGCGTTGTCCGTGCACAGGCGGCGCTCCGGCACGTGCAGCGTCACGCCAAGCTCGCCCAGGCGTCTACGCAGCTCGCCGTTGGCCGCCACCCCGCCTCCCACCGCCAAGCGATCGCTGCCCACGTGCTCGAGCGCTCGCTCGCTGCGCTGGATCAGGCTGTCCACGATCGCCCCCTGATAGGACGCCGCCAGGTCCGCCGCCTGGGCCTGCGCGTCTGCTTCTGAGAGGTCGCGCAGCTTGTACAAGAGCGCCGTCTTCAGGCCCGCAAACGAGAAGTCCAGGCTCTTGGCGAACGCGTTGTGGCGCGGTCCCCGACCGCCCTTGCGGACCTCCGCCGCCGAGCCAGGGAACGAGAACGCCTCAGGATCTCCGCCCGCTGCCAGGCGCTCCAGGGCGGCGCCGCCCGGATAGCCCAGGCCGAGCATCCGCGCGCCCTTGTCGAACGCCTCCCCCGCCGCGTCATCCAGGGTGCGGCCCAGGACCTCATAGCCGCTGTGCTCGCTCACGTGCGCTAGCAGCGTGTGCCCGCCGCTTGCTATCAGGCACACGAACGGCGGCTCGAATGGAGCGCTCGCCTCGCCGCCTGTGTCTGCGCCCGCGTCGGGCCCACCGGGATCGGCGCTCGAGAGGAAGTTGGCCGCCACGTGGCCCTGCAGATGGTCGACTGCCGCAAACGGCAGCTCGCGTGCCGCCGCCAGCGCCTTGGCCGTCGAGAGCCCGACCAGCAGCGCTCCCACCAGCCCCGGGCCCTGCGTCGCCGCTACCAGCTCCACCTCGTCGAGCGTCACATCCGCATCGCGCAGCGCCTGCTCCACGACCAGGTTCACGATCTCCAGATGCTGGCGCGAGGCGATCTCCGGGACCACGCCGCCGAAGCGCTCGTGCGCGTCCTGCGAGGAGATCACGTTCGAGCGGATCCGCCCGTCGAAGTCGACCACCGCCGCGCACGTGTCGTCGCAGCTGCTCTCCAGCGCCAGCACCGTCATAGCGGGCGGGGGTTGGGAACGTCCTCCAGTGTCCCTTCGAGCGTCGCCGGTGTGCGCCACATCACGAGCGCGTCCTCGCCGTTGTCCTGGTAGTAGCGCCTGCGCAGGCCCGCCGCCCTGAAGCCGTCGCGCTCATACAGATGGATCGCCACGTGGTTGGACGGGCGCACCTCCAGCGTGAAGCGCGCGTGGCTGTCGCCGACCTGCTCGTAGAGCTCCGCCAGGAGCGCCGACGCCAGTCCCTGGCGCTGCTGGTCGGCGTCCACCGCCACGTTCATCACATGCCACACCGTGTCGTAGCGCGAGCAGATCAGGTAGCCCACCAGTCGCCCCTCCGAGACCGCCGCCAGGCAGATCCCCGACTGCTTTGACAGCTCCAGCACGAACATCGCAAGCGACCACGGGGTCGGGAAGACACGCCGCTCGATCACCGCCACCTGGGGCAGATCGGGGTAGCTGAGACGTCTGATTTCCACCGGCGATGAGCGCTCGAGACCCTGCTCCGCGGCGGGCCGCTCCGTCATGAGCGCCCTCCAGCCACCGTCGCGCTCTCCAGCGTGAGCTCGGCGTCGGGGCGGCGTCTGTAGTCGGGCACGATCTCACCGTAGTGGCCCGCGGCGAGGGTTGAGGCGAGCTCGCAGATCGCGGCTGCGCTCACGCGATGCAGCGGTGAGTCCTCAGCCGCGATCTCGACGTCGAAGTCGCCCAGTTGGGTGCGGTATCTGACCGCGCCATCGCCCACCGCCAGCCAGCGGCGCTGGGGGTCGGATGTGGGCGCGAGCGTGTGTTGCAGGACATCGCCGACGCGCCCTGGCTCGAGGGCCACCGGGGCCGTCAGCTGGCACGGGACGCTCTCTTCGTCGCGCTCGTACGCCGCCACGAACACCTCTCCCCGACGCGCGTCGATCACCGCCAGGATCGTGTCGTGGGCGTTTGGTTGGGCGCTGAGGGCGCTATGGGCAAGCGCCTGCAGGCTGGAGACGCCCACCAGGTCGATCGCCAGCGACTGGGCCAGACCGCGCGCTGTCGCGATACCCACTCGCAGCCCCGTGAACGTCCCCGGGCCGACCCCCACGGCGATCCGTTCCAGTTGCTCCCACGAGATGGACGCCCCGCCGAGCAGCTCGCGACTCAGGCCGAGCAGCCGGGTCGCGTGGCCGGGATGCTCGCCCGCCGGGGGATCGTCGCGCGCCTCCCTAGTGCTGCCATCCGACAGGAGCAGGGCCGCCGCGGTCGAGGACGTGGCCGTGTCGAGGCCGAGGACGATCACGCGGCTTCTCCCTCGGCGGGCCGGCCTGGGAGGTCTTCGACCTCGATGCAGCGACGGTCTCCACCTCCGTGGCTGAGCGTCACCTGCAGGCAGGCCGCCGCCAGCTCGGGGGCTCCATCCTGCGGCCACTCCACGAACGCGATCCGCCCCGGTCCCAGGTAGTCCTCGAGCAACTCCGGCTCCTCGTGCTCGAGGCCCGCCAGGCGGTAAAGATCCAGGTGCGAGACCGTGAGATCGGCGCTCGCCCAATAGCGGTTGCCGACGCTGAACGTCGGGCTGGTCACAGGGTCGCTCACCCCCAGCGCGCGGGCCGCGCCACGCACGAGCGTCGTCTTGCCGGAGCCCAGCTCGCCTCTGAGGAGCACCACGTCGCCGTCCCTCAGGGCACCCGCCAACTCCATGCCAAGCGATTCCGTCTCGAGGGGACCAGTCGTTTCGATGCTGCGCTGGGACACACCGAGAGCCTAAAGCCTGTCCGCGCCGTTCCCTGCGCGCCACGCGGGGCTTAAATAGACCGGCCCGCGGGAGAATGGAGCGCGGGCCGGTCGTTTACTCCTGGAGGGATGGAGACATGACCTCTATCGGCAGCCGCCCCGCGCGACTTTAGGGTCTGGACGCAATTTCTTTTCGGTTTTCGCAAAAGCGTAACCGTTCAGTCCTCTGGCTCGCTCAGGTGAGTAGCGGCGCGGGATCGCCACGGGCGCTGGCGGAGAGCGCCTCGGTGAGATAGACGAATAGCGAGCGTTCTTGTAGGCGGCAGGTCGTATGCGCCGAG
>JASLDD010000210.1 GCA_030151725.1 Solirubrobacteraceae bacterium | reverse complement strand
CATCCGGCTTCGGCTGGAGCTTCGATTCCCCCGACGTCGCGGGGCTGACCGGCGGTGGCGATGCCTACGATCCGGCTCACGCGGAGGAGGCCGCGCGATTTGCGCTTGCGTGTGCGGCTGACGAGCAGGGCCTGCCGGCTCCCGCGGACCTGACGTTTGAGCACTACGTGCCTGCGGGCGTGGCTGTCGTCGCTTGAGCCGTAGCGGTCGTCAGGCTTTCGACACATCCCGGCCAAGTACCCTGTGCCCATGAAGCGCTACCACCTGACGACGTTCGGCTGCCAGATGAACGAGCACGACTCCGAGCGGATGAAGGGGATGCTCGAGTCGCTCGGCTACACGGAGGCTCCGGAGCGCTCGGAGGCGGACCTGATCCTGTTCAACACGTGCTCGATCCGCGAGACGGCTGACCGACGGTTCATCACCCATCTGGGCGAGGCCAAGCGCCTCAAGCGCGAAGCGCCGGAGCGGGTGGTGGGGGTGGGCGGCTGCTGGGCGCAGTCGCTCAAGGACGAGGTCTTCGAGCGCTTCCCGTTCGTGGATGTGGCCTTTGGGCCGGGTCAGGTGCACAAGCTCGCGGAGTTCCTGACGAGCGACTCCCTTACGGCACAGGGCTTCTTCGAGTTCGAGGGCTTCACTGGTCACCTGCCCGCTCGTCGTGCGCGTCCGTTTCAGGGCTGGCTGCAGATCAGCGTGGGCTGCAACTGCGCGTGCTCTTATTGCATCGTCCCTTCCACGCGCGGACGCGAGGTGAGCCGACCGCTGGGCGAGCTCGTGAACGAGGTGGAGACGATGGCTGCGGACGGCGTGCGCGAGGTGACGCTGCTCGGGCAGAACGTGAACTCCTATGGACGTGATCTGCCGGTGCGTGCAAGCTTTGCCGAGCTACTGGGGCTGGTCGACGGGATCGAGGGGATCGATCGGATTCGCTACACCAGCCCGCACCCGAAGGACATGCGCGAAGACGTGATTCGCGCGCATGCAGAGCTGGCGAGCGTGTGCGAGCACATCCACCTGCCGCTGCAGTCTGGCTCGAGCCGCATCCTGAAGGCGATGCGCCGCACCTACGACCGGGCCCGCTACATGGATCGGGTGGCGATGCTCCGCGAGCACGTGCCAGACGCGGCGCTCACGACGGACATCATCGTGGGCTTTCCCGGTGAGACGGAGGCGGACTTCGCGGAAACGCTGGAGGTGGTGGCGGAGGTCGGCTACGACAGCGCGTTCACGTTCATCTTCTCGCCCCGGCGCGGCACGGAGGCGGCCGGCATCGTCGAGGGGGTGGTGCCCCATCCGGTGAAGGTGGAGCGCATGGAGCGACTGGTGGAGCTCGTCCAGAATGGCGCCCGTGAACGCGCGCAGCGCTTTGTGGGTCGCACGGTGGAGGTGCTCGTGGAAGGAACCTCGCGCACGGACGCAGAGCGCCTGCGGGGGCGTACGCGCCACAATAAGGTCGTGAACTTCTCCGGCCTCGCGAGCCCCGGTGAGATGACAGAGGTGGAGATCCACAAGGCGACCAGCCAGACGCTGCTGGGCGAGGAGCGCCTGCTGGCGCGGGCGGTCATCTGAGCAGATGAGGATGCGTGCGGCTGTGCTCGAGGAGTTCGGCAAGCCCCTGGTCGTGCAAGAGGTCGAGCTTGCGGACCCGGGTCCGCGGGAGGTCCTCGTGCGTCTGGTGGCCTGCGGCGTGTGTCACACCGACATGTACACGGCCTCGGGCGTGGACCCCTCGGGGTACGCGCCGACGGTCCTGGGACACGAGGGCGCGGGCGTGGTGGAGCGCTGTGGCGAGGGCGTCGAGCTGGTGAGCGAGGGCGACCACGTGGTGACGCTGTTCTCACCACAGTGCGGAGAGTGCGTGCACTGCGTGAGCCCGTTGACGAATCTATGCCTGGCCATCCGCGAGCAGCAGAACCTCGGCTACCTCCCGGATGGCACGGCTCGTCTTTCGCGAGGCGGCGAGCCCATACGCCACTTCATGGGCACTTCGACGTTCGCCGAGTACACGGTCATGCCGGAGATCGCGCTCGCGCGCATCAACCCTGAGGCGCCTTTGGATCGTGCGTGCCTGTTCGCGTGTGGCCTGTCCACTGGTCTGGGTGCGGCGATGAAGACTGCGGCTGTGCGTGAGGGCTCGACCTGCGTGGTCTTTGGGGCCGGCATGGTGGGCCTCGGCGCGGTGGCCGGCGCGCGCTTGCAGGGAGCCGAGCGGATCGTGTGCGTGGATATGTCGCCGGAGCGTCTCGAGCTTGCCCGCGGTCAGGGAGCGACCGAGGTGATGCTCGGGGGAGAGGACGCGGTGGCGCGGATTCTCGACATGACGGAGGGCTTTGGCGCCGACTACACCTTCGAGGCGACGGGCAACGTGGCGGTGATGCGCCAGGCGGTCGAGGCGGCGCGCATGGGGTGGGGCCTTTGCACGGTCTGCGGGGTGGCCGGCCGCGGTGAGACCCTGGATGTGATCCCGCGTCTGCTGATCACCGGCAGGCGAGTGTGCGGGTCATCGTTCGGCGGCCTGAAGGGCCGCGAAGACGTGCCCGCGCTGATCGATCGCTACCTCGACGGCCAGATCGATGTGGACCCCTTCATCTCGCACCGGATCTCGCTGGATGAGGTCAACATGGGCTTTGAGCTGATGGAGGCCCAGGATGGCATCCGCAGCGTGATCGAGCTGTAGGAGCAACTGCTGCCTCTCAGGCAGCGGCGGGTATGCCCTCGGCGCCGGACAGGCAGACACGGTTGCGCCCCGCGCGCTTTGCCCGGTAGAGGGCGGCGTCGGCCTCGGCAAACACGGCGTTGTAGTCGAAGCGCTCGTTGTGCTCGGATGCGGCCACGCCGAAGCTCATCGTGATACGTATGCCGCCGGTGAGGTGCTCCGCGGAGATGCCCTCGCGCAGACGGTGAGCGAGGTCGGCGGTGGCCTCCAGGTCGGATCCGGGAACCAGGATCAGGAACTCCTCGCCGCCGAGGCGGTACGCGAGATCGAAGGCTCGTAGGTGCTTGCGCAGCAGGTAGGCGACTTCGCGGAGCACGACGTCGCCGACGGTGTGCCCGCGGGTGTCGTTGACGTTCTTGAAGTGATCGAGGTCGGCGACGATCACTCCGACCGGCTCGCCGGTGACCTCTGACTGCTGGTCGAGCTCGTGGACGCGGGCGCTGAGGGCCTTGCGGTTGAGCATTCCGGTCAGTTGATCGATGACGGCATCGTTGCGGTGCTGGATGTCGGAGCGCATCAGCGGCGTCGAGAGCACGGCTACGCACACGATCAACGCCAATGGCGCCACGACCAGCTCGGGGCTGGCAATCACGCTGCTGGCACCGACGCCGAAGGCAACGGCGAGCACCAGCGTGATTGCGACCGCCACGCCGGCAACCACGGCGCGCATCGAGAAGCGCGAGCTCAGCGTCATCACTGGAATCGCGATCCATGAGAGCGCCGTCTCGCGCGGCCCCCCCGCCAACGAGACGGCGCCGGCGATCGTGAGCTCGCTGCCGATCCAGGCAGCGAACATCAGATACTCGGGACGGTTGACCCGAGGCATGAGACCGTCGGCAAGGCCGAAGAATAGTCCAGCGGGCAGCAGGAACAGCAGTGGCCACCATCCTGTCCAAGGAGCCATCCCGACTATCGCCACGGCAAGAATCAGGAGCGTGCGCTGGCGAAATGGGCGTACGCGCTCCTCCATGTCGAGCATGCGTTCGCGGTCGAAGTCGTCACGGCAAAGCCATGACGCCTTCGAGGGCCTGGGCTCGGCGGCGACGGGGATCTCAATTCGCATGGTCGCTAATCCGCTCGACTTTCCAGGGGGGATCGATAACAGCCGAGTGGGGAGTTGGACGGACGTTTAGCGATTGGGTAATAAGAGTTTTCTCGCACTTTGCGGGCCCCTGACGAGCGGCATCTCGAAGCAGTCCGAACCTCATGCGAACATATGTTCGTGCGCTGGGCCAACCTGACTATCGACGGGGCAGAGCAGCGACAGCTCCCCGGATACCGAGATCCGGCAGCAGTACGCCGTTTTGAGGCTCCCGAGGCTCTCGACATCCGGTTTTACGAGGTCCACGCCAAGTCGGCGCTCAATCGCGTCCCTGAGCAATCCCGGATGCCGTTTCGCTGGACGGTCAACCCGTACAGGGGTTGCACGCATGCGTGCACCTACTGTTTCGCTCGCCCAACCCACAAGTACCTCGACTTCGACGCGGGTCGCGACTTCGAGCGCGAGATCGTGGTCAAGGTCAACGCGCCGGAGGTGCTGCGCAGCGAGCTGGCACGGCCGTCGTGGAAGCGGGAGCACGTGGCGCTGGGAACGAACACCGACCCATACCAGTGGGTGGAGGGCCGCTACAAGCTGACGAGAGGCATCCTGGAGGCGCTGCGCGACGCATGCAATCCATGCTCGGTCCTGACGAAGTCGCCGCTGCTGCTACGTGACCTGGACTTGATGCTGGAGATAGCCGAGCGGGCGAGCTTCAGCGCGTGCCTGTCGATCCCCACGCTCGATGAGAAAGCGTGGCGGGAAACCGAGCCGCACACACCCAGCCCGCGTGCGCGCCTGGAGGCGGTCGCGGAGCTGAATCGGGCGGGGATTCCCACGGGCGTGCTGATCGCACCGCTGATGCCTGGCATCAACGATGCGCCGCACCAGGTGGAGCCGCTGCTGGAACAGGCGGAGCAGGCGGGAGCGACGAGCATCGGCGGAGTCGCTCTGCATTTGCGCGGGGAGGTGCGCCAGGTTTTCATGGGCTGGCTGCGCTCGCAGCGCCCAGATCTGGTGAGTCGCTACGAGAAGCTCTATAGACGGGGCGCGTATGCGCCAAAGGACGAGCGCAGGCGCCTGGCACGGATGGTGCGCCGCGGGGGAGGGCCGGGGAGCTTTCGCTCAATGGGCGATCGCGCCGAATGGGGCACGACGCAAGCAATGACGAGGGCGCGCTCGGTGCGCACCCCGGAGCCGCTCCAGCAGGTGCTCTTCTGAGAAGGAGGGCCGCGCACGTGCGGCAGAGCGGCCAGCGCCGCGCCGGCGCGCGCTCAGCGTTTGCTGCTGTTGGCGACGGCCATTTCGCCGGCGATCTTGTTGGCGCCGAGCTTGCGGCTGACGCCGGCCGCCAGCTCGGGGGCGAGGCCGGCGAAAGCGGAGCTGAGGCGCAGCGGCAGGGGCGCGACATCGAGCTCGGCGCGGTTGTGCTCGATCACGCGGACGACCGCGGCGGCCACGTCCTCGGGTGTGCGGGTGCCGACGCCGGGGGGCAGCTTGGCGCCGGAGTCGGCGAACATGCCGGCGTCGCGGATGAAGCCCGGGAACACGCACGAGACCTCGATGCCGTGGGGTCGCATGTCGGCGCGCAGCGCAGAGGCGAAGCCCCGCAGGCCGAACTTGGTGGCGTTGTAGATGGAGGTCTGAGGCGTGGCGACCTTGCCGTTGAGCGATGACATGAACGACAGGTGTCCGCGTCCGCGCGAGATCATCGACGGGGTGAGCTCGCGGGCCAGGGCGATGGGTGCGCGCAGGTTGACGGCGAGCGCGCGATCGATCTCCGCCATGGTGAACGAGTCGAGCGTGCCGGTGGCGGGCAGGGCGGCGTTCGCGATCAGGATGTCCACCTCGCCGGCCTCGTTGACGAGCCGCTCGACCTCCTCGGGAAGGCTGAGGTCCACGGACAGCGCGCGCGCATCGAGCTCGGCGGCCAGCGGCTCCAAAACATCGGTGCGCCGACCGGTGAGGATTAGCTTGGCGCCACGTGCGTGCAGCGACCGTGCAATCGCGTGGCCAATCCCCCCGGTGGCGCCGGTGAGCAGGACGGTGGAGCCGGAGATCTGCATTAGCTGTGACCCTACCCGGATGCGAATGATCGCGCTGTTTGGACCGACGGGCGTGGGCAAGACCGCTGTGGCGGTGGCGCTCGCGGAACTGCTGCGAGCCCAGGGAGAGGACCCGGTGGCGGTGTCTGCGGATGCGCTGCAGGTCTACGCAGGACTCGAGACGCTCACAGGCGTGGCGAGTCCGGAGGAGCGCCTGCGCCTAGAGCATCGCCTGGTCTCGTTCCTGCCGATCGACGCCACGTTCAGCGTGGGCCAGTATTCCCAACTCGCCCACGCCGAGGTCGACGGGCTGCTTGCGCAGGGCCGCCGACCGATCGTTGTGGGCGGCACCGGTCTCTACCTGAGGGCAGCACTGTGCGAGCTCGACCTACGTCCGCCGCCCCCCGAGGGCGTGCGCGAGCGCTGGTCGGCTCAACTTGAACGAGAGGGCGCACCGGCCCTGCACGCGGTTCTCACGCAGCGTGCGCCGTGGGCTGCGGCAGAGATCGACCCCAACGACCGCCAGCGGGTGCTGCGGGCGCTGGAGCTATCCGATCTGGGTGAGCTGGAGCCGGCTGACGGGCCGTCGCAGCTGTGGAGCGATGAGCTGCGCCACCCGACGCTGCTGGCGGGACTGACGATGGAGCGTGAGGCGCTTTACTGGGCGATCGACGCGCGGGTGGAGGCCATGATCGCGATGGGCGCCGCGGAGGAGGTGCGGCGGGCCTATGCGGCCGGGGCATCAGAGACGGCGCGCAAGGCGCTCGGCTTTGACGACTTGCTGGCGGGCGATGTGGAGCGGATGAAGCGGCGCACACGCAACTACGCAAAGCGTCAGCTGACGTGGATGCGCAAGCTCGCGGGAGTCCACACGATCGACGTCACAGAGCTCGATCCAGTCGCGGTGGCGCAGGAGATCCTAGACTCCGGCGCCCATGAGATTTGAGAAGTGGCAAGCGCTGGGCAACGACTACCTGATCGTGGAGAGCAGCGAGCTCCCGTTCGAGTTGACGCCCCATCGCATCCGTCGACTGTGCGAGGGCCACTTCGGCGTGTTCGTAGACGGCGTGCTGCTGCTCTCCCCGCCGGCCGACGCCGCCCATGTGGCGGACCTGCGGATCTTCAACCCTGACGGCTCGGAGGCGGAGCTGTCGGGCAACGGGGCACGCGAGGCGATCCTGTACCTGCGTCGCCACTGGACCGACAAAGACACGTTCGTAATCAACACCGCAGCCGGTGAGATACGCCCTGAGATCACAGGGCCTGACACATGCAGGGTCGATATGGGCGTGGCCAAGCTCAGCTCGCGGGATTTCCCGCAGGGCCTCGAGGACGGATTGGGGTCGGTCGCGACAGAGCACCACCTGTGGCCCTTCCGCCACGTCTCGATCGGCAACCCCCAGTGCGCGATCGAGGTGGACACGCTGAGGGAGCTGATGGAGCTTGACCTGCCGACGATCGGGCCGCCGATTGAAGGCGATGCGCAGTTCCCAAACCGCACGAACGTGTCGTGGTACACGGAGCTCGAGGCGGGCGAGGAGGCCTCGTCGCACGCCCCGGCGCGGATCCGCGCTCGGATCTTCGAGCGGGGTGTGGGGGAGACGCTCTCCTCTGGCACGGGCGCGACGGGCGCGGCGGTGGCGTATGTAGTGACGCGCGGGCTTCATCGCGTGGCGCGGGCGCACGTGATGGTGGAGCTGGACGGCGGGGAGCTGGAGGTGGAGGTGGGGGAGGATCTGCGCGTGAACCTGACAGGCTGGGCGCGACCCGTGTTCGCGGGTCACATCAGCGAGGAGTTCGAAAAGGAGCTGCATGAGACCGAGTAAGCGCCTGGAGCGCATTCCGCCGTACGCGTTCGCCCAGCTGGAGCGCACCATCGCCGAGAAGCGCGCTGCGGGAGTGGACGTGATCAGCCTGGGCATCGGCGACCCCGACCGCCCGACGCCGGCGCTGATCGTGGAGGCGATGCAGGAGGCTGTGACGGAGGCGGAGACACACCGCTATCCCTCCAACCGCGGACGCGATGACTTCAGGGAAGCGGTCAGCGACTTCTATGAGCGCCGCTTCGATGTGAAGCTGGATCGCGAGCACGAGATCATCCCGGCGATCGGCGCCAAGGAGGCGATCTTCAACCTCAACCTGGCGTTCCTGGATCCAGGCGAGTATGCCCTGGCGGCGGATCCCGGCTACCCGGTGTACACGGGCGGGCCGTGGCTAGCGGGCGGGGAGCCGGTGTTGATGGCGCTCGAGCCCGAGCGGGGGTTCACACCGAACCTGGACGCGATCGACGAGCAGGTGCTGGCGAACACCAAGCTGATGTACCTCAACTACCCCAACAACCCCACCGGCGCTGTGGTGCCGGATGGCTTCTTCGAGCGGGTGGTGGAGTTCGCGCGCGAGCACGAGATCCTGGTGGTGCACGACAACGCCTACTCGGAGATCACCTTCGACGGCTACCGCGCGCCGTCGTTCCTGGCGACGCCTGGGGCCAAGGAGGTCGGCATCGAGGTGTTCTCGCTGTCCAAGGGATACAACATGACTGGCTGGCGCTGCGCGGTGGTGGTCGGAAACGCCGAGGCCGTCCAGACGTACTGGCAGCTGAAGACCAACATCGACTCGGGGCTGTTCGAGGCTGTGCAGCTGGCTGGCATCGCGGCGCTCTCGCCGGACGCTGACGCGGACGTCGCGTCGATGAACGAGCTGTACCTGCGCAGGCGCAACCTGGTGTGCGATGCGCTGCGGAACATCGGCGTGGACGTGACGCCGCCGCGCAGCACGATCTACGTGTGGGCTCCGGTGCCCGCCGGCTTTGACAGCTCGGCGGCCTACTGCGAGCACGTGATCGAGCGCACGGGCGTGGTGCTCACGCCGGGCGCCGTCTACGGGCCGGCGGGGGAGGGCTGGTTCCGGATCTCGCTGACCACCCCCGACGATCGACTGGTGGAGGCCGTGCGCCGCCTGGGCACCCTAGGTTGACGTCTTTGGGGAGACACGTTCGCGAGTCCCTCCTTCGACGCCGGCATCACCGGTCACTTCACATGTCGGTGCTGCGAGAGGTCCTAGACTGAGAGGTGGATGGATTCACGCCGCAACGGCCGCGCGGAGCGCGACCCGCACAAGCCTCACGCCGCCCGTAACGGGACGGAGCCGACGGCCCGTGCGGCGCAGCGGGCCTTCTGCATAGCGGCGCTGCCCGAGGGCGAGGATCTGCAGGAGTTGGGAGAGCTGCTGCGCACTGCCGGCGTGGCGGTGGCGGGCGAGATGATCCAGCACCGCGAGCTTCCCCATCCCAACACGTACTTGGGGCCGGGCAAGGTGGCGGAGGCAAAGGCGGCGGCAAAGGCCGTCGATGCGAACCTGATCGCCTGTGACGATGAGCTGAGCGCGCGCCAGGAGCGAAACCTGGAGGAGGCACTGGGATTGCCGGTCGTGGATCGCACGACGGTGATCTTGGACATCTTTGCCTCGCATGCGGGTAGCGCCGAGGGAAAGCTGCAGGTGGAGTTGGCGCAGCTGGAGTACAACCTGGCGCGCATGCGCGGCCTGTGGAGCCACTTGGAGCGGCTTGGGGGTGGCATCGGTACGAGGGGACCGGGAGAGACCCAGATTGAGACTGATCGACGCTTGGCGCGCGACAGGATCGCTGCGCTGCGCAGGCGCCTGGAGCACGTGAAGGGCACGCGCGCTGTGCAGCGCGCCGAGCGCGAGCGGGCGGCGCTCCCGACGATCGCCCTGGTGGGCTACACGAACGCGGGCAAGTCGACGCTGCTGAACGCCATGACCGGCTCCGAGGTGGGGGTGCGCGATCGGCTGTTTCACACCCTCGACCCGACCACGCGAACGCTGCGCTTGGATGGTCGCCCGCACCTGTTGACGGACACAGTCGGGTTCATCGCAAAGCTCCCCCATCAACTGGTTGATGCTTTCGGGGCGACGCTCGAGGAGACGCGCCGCGCGGAGCTGCTTGCGCACGTGCTGGATGCCTCGGCGCCGGAGGCGCAGATAGAGCTGATGAAACACTCGGTAGAGCAGACGCTCGAGGAGATCGGCGCGGGCGACCGGCCGCGTCTGCTGGTGCTCAACAAGGTGGACCTGCTCGATGAGGAGGCCCGCGACGAGCTGCGCCTGCACCACCCCGAGGCGGTGCTCGTCAGCGGCGTTAGCGGGGAGGGCCTCGAGGAGCTGGGCGAGCGGATCGAGCGCGAGCTGCGTCACACCCTGCGCCGTGTGGAGCTGCTGGTCCCCTACGCGGACGGGGGCAGCCTGGCGGAGCTTCACGAGCTGGCGGGCCAGGTCACGCGCGAGGACACCGCGGAGGGCGTGCGCGTGCGGGCACTGGTGCCTGCGCGACTGGCCGAGCGCTTCGCCCGGTTCGCCGTGGCGTCTTAGCGCTCGTCGCCGCTGCCGGAGAGCACGCCGCGCTGTTGGCGTGAGAGGAGCTTGTCGAGGTTGGACTGAGCAATCTCATCCAGCTCGAGCCCCAGCTCGGTGGCCAGCTGGGCGACGTACCAGAGCACGTCGCCCAGCTCCTTCGACATGGCCGCGCGGCGCTCGTCTGAGACCTCGCCGCCGTCGTCGCGGATGGTCTTCTTGGCGTGCTCTGCGACCTCGCCGGCCTCTCCTGCCAGCCCCAGGGCGGGGTACGCGAGCCATGCATCGCGGGGATACTTGGCGGTGCGTCGCGCGAGGCGCTGGTACTCAGATAGCTCCATCGGGCGATGGTATGAGGCGACTGGCCTGCGGATCCAGGACAAACCGCATTTTGCGGGCGCCAGTCAATCGTCCTGCTTAGACACCCGCCGCTCGCCGGGCGCTTTGATGGGTCTGCTGCTCAATCTCATCCTCCAAGGCGGCAAGCTTCTCGAGCGGCCGGCGGAGCGCGGTGGCGATCAGCCAGTCCGCGAACCAGACGTTCTTGGGGAGCAAAGGGCCATGCAGATAGGTCCCGATCGTGTTGCCCGTGCGAGCTCCCTCCAATCCGCTGCGCCCGTCGTTGCCTTGGCCCCGGAGAACCTTTCCAAGCGACGCTTGGCCGCCCTTTAGATAGGTGCGCCCGCCGTGGTTCTCAAACCCCGCCAGCACTCTGTCTGCGCTGCCCTCATCGTCACCGAGCACGGCCTGTATGGCCACGTTGCCGATCAGTCGCGGGCCGTCCTCGCGGATGGTGCGAACGTCGAGCAGGCCCACGCCCGGGATCTCATCGTCTCCGAGCGTGTATGAGTGCCCGAGCAGCTGGTAGCCGCCGCACACTCCCATAACGACGGCATTGCGCGCGGCGGCCGCATGCAGGCCCGCGCGCTTGTGCTCGATGAGATCCTCCGCGCACAGGCGCTGGTCGCGATCCTGACCCCCGCCAATGTAGAACAGGTCGTGGGCTTCGCCGTCGAGCGTCTCGTCGAGCCCGCTCGAGCACAGCTCGAAGCCGATCCCTCGCCATGCGCAGCGGCGCTCGAGCACGATCAGGTTGCCGCGGTCGGCGTAGATGTTCATCAGGTCCGGGTACAGCGCGCACACGCGCAGGGTGGCCGTGGGCGCATCACGCACGGAACATCACCACCACGCTGCCCACGTGCTCGTCGGTTGCGGCCACTGTGCGTGTGCCCGCGTCGCTCAGACCGGCCGCCCGGCCCTCGCGTTGAAGACGTGCGGCGCTCACGCGATCCAGCTCGATCACGTTGAGCTCACGTGTCGCTAGCGCATGCGCCGTGATGGTCCGCTCGCGTTCTATGCGAATGGTGTGGCGGTTGAGGCGCACGCTCAGGGCGCGACTGGCAAACAGCGCATCGCCCACCTGCCCCGTCTCGGGCGATGGGCTGTGCCCTTCGAGCTCCGAGTCGAAGGGCTCCAGCTCGGTCACGATCGCGCAGGCCAGCAGGCCGCCAGGGCGCAGATGGGAGCGGGCTTGGTGCAGGAACTCCAGCCGCTCGTCGCTGCCGCCGAGCAGCTGGATCGTCTGCATCGGCATCACGCACAGTGCGTAGTCGCGGCGCTCGAGCTCAAAGCTGCGGGCATCGCCGTGGACGTTCTCCACCGATATCCCCTCAGCGCGTTCTCGCAACGCCGCCAGCAGCTCTTGGTCTCTATCGAGCCCCGTCACGCTGTGGCCGGCACGGGCGAGGTCGAGCGACACTCGGCCGGTGCCCGCGCCGACATCGAGGATTTGCGCGGCAGGATCGCTCAGTCGCGCCTCTTCTGCCAGCTCTCGCCACAGCGGTAGATCGGCGCGGTAGCCGCCGCACTCGAGGTCGTGCCAGATGACCACCGGCGCCGTGTCGAGGTCATGTGCATGCGTTACGACCACGAGCTGCTCGCCTCCCCACGTGCGATCAGCAGCTCGCGCAGAGCCAGCATGGCGGTGTAGGTGGGCAGCGCATATAGCGGCGCGCCACTGTCAGTGTCCGCGGCTGCCGCCTCGCCTAGCGCGGCAGGAAGGTCGCTTTGGATGCGGATGCGCGAGGGGGGGACGCCTGCGTACTTCAGACGGGCCGCGAGGTCCGCGGCGCGGTTGCCGCTACAGGTGAACAGCCCTATTCGATCCGCCAGCAGCTCGAAGTCGGCGTCCCAGATCCATGACACGTCGCGACCGTCGGCGATCTGATCGTTGAGCACGCCAAGGAGATCGTGCTCGCCGGGCTCGAGCGCCAGGGTGCGCAGGACCTCGTTGGTGCCGGCCGGGTTCTTGATGAGCATGATCCGCAGCTCTCGCCGGCGGGGCGCGCCATCGGCCTTGTCGGGGAGCGAAATGGAGACCGTCTCGGCTCGGCCGAATGCCGCTCTCGCGCTCGAAAGGCCGGTGGCGATCGTTGCAAGCGGTATCTCCAGGACCGTGGCCAGCGCGGCAGCGGCGAGCGCGTTGTAGACGTTGTAGAGGCCCGGCAGGGCTAGCTTGATCTCGGCTTCTCCCGCGGGTGTGTGCAGCTGGAAGCTCGCCGAGCGCACGCCCTGCAGCTGCACGTTGGTCGCGCTCACAGTGGGAGTGGGTCGCGACTGTCCGCAGTTGGGACAGTGGTAATGGCCGAGGTGGCCGAGGTAGACGGCATCGAAGACGTAGGGGGCGCCGCAGCGACGGCAGTGCTTCGCATCGGCTGCATGGGCCATCCCCGAGAGCGCCAGAGCGTCGTCGTCGAGACCAAAGTACAGCGCGTCCGAATGCTCACGACCGAGGTCTGCCACGAGTGGGTCATCGGCGTTCAGCACAAGCCGCGCCGTGCCCTCCTGCAGCACGCGTTCCCAGCTCTCGGCGATCGTGTCGAGCTCTCCGTAGCGGTCGAGCTGGTCGCGAAACAGGTTGCCGAGAAGGATCGCCTGCGGGCCCAGCTGGTGGGCAAGCGATGCCAGCCACAGCTCGTCGACCTCGAACAGGCCGAGCTCGCCGTCGATCGCACCGTGGGGGCGGGCGGCTCCAAGCAGGGTGGTGGCGATCCCGCCGGCCATGTTGGCTCCGGCCTGATTGTGCACCAGCTGAATCCCTGCCTGCTGGAGTATCTGGGCGGCCATTGTGGCGGTGGTGGTCTTGCCGTTGGTGGCCGAGATCAGGACGCTCCCGCGCGGCAGGCGCTCGCCGAGGGTGGCGATGGCAGTGGGCGCGAGGCGCATCAGGACCTTGCCCGGAGCGCTTGTGGCGCCGCCCCCGCGCAGACGTGAGAGCTCACCGACGGCCCGCGCGAGCGCGAGCTTGACTGGAAATGTGGCGCTCACCGGCTTGTTGGGCTCTGGGGCGAGGCAGCGCGGAGGGGGGAGGGGCCCACGAAGGGCGAGCTGGGTAGCTCGGCCGGCACGAGCACTGTGACCGCTCCTGGAAGCGCACGGATTCGTAGCGGAAGCTCGCCCAGGGGGTCTCCGTCGGCATACACCGTGAAGGGACGATCGGCGGCGATGGCGACCTCGCGGGCGCGGAAGACGTGCACGGTCGGTTCGTTCACGTGGGCGCCGCTGAATACCTTGGGCAGGATACGGGTCAGGAATCGAAGCTTGCTCACGCTCTCGAGGATCACGACCTCCAGCAATCCATCATCAAGCAGGGCATCTGGCGCTGCGCGCATTCCGCCGCCGTAGGTCTTGGAGTTGGCGGCACCGACTGTGTAAGCGGTGAAGGAACGACCCTCGCCACCATCGAGCTCGACCTCGAATCGCGCTGGGCGCCAAGAGGCCAGGGCACGAAGTGCTCCGTAGGCATACACGAGCGAGCCCAGTCGCGCAGGCGCCTCGTTGGCGATGCGGTTGGCCTCGCTGTCGAATCCCACCGAGGCGATGCCCACGAAGGCTCGACCGATCGTGCCGGTCAGCGGGTCGACGGCCACGCCGAGGTCCATCGTGTGCGGGACGCCGTTTGCGATCGTCGCGCAAGCCGCCACTGCATCCTCGGAGATCCCCAGCACGCGCGCCAGGTCGTTCCCGCGCCCGCCGGGGAGCACCCCGAGCAGCGATCCTGGGATCGTCTGCAGGGCGTCGGCCACCACGCCCACCATGCCGTCGCCGCTGAGCGCCACGACGGTCTCGCCGGCCAGCGCCGCCTCGGAGGCGAGCTCTCGCGCGTGATCGAGGTCGCGGGTGTCGCAGCGACGCACGCTCAAGCCGTGATCGCGCAGCGCCTGCTCGACAGCGGGCGCGAGGCGTCCGGCCTTGCCGCCGCCCGCAGCGGGATTGACGATCAGGCAAAGGTAGGCTGACACTGGGGCAAGCCTAGTGCGAGACGAACACGAGCCTCCGTGTTCAGCTGGAAGCGGGAGCGTTGGCGTTGTTGCGCCGGCGTCTGCCAAATGCCGCAGCTATTGCCAGGGCGGCGATCACCACGAACAGGCCGAGCAGGATGCCTGGCGCCAGGCCGATGCCACCGAAGGGAAGCGAGACGAGCTCGACGATGCCCAGGCCGAGAGCAAGGAAGACGATGATCACGGCAATGATCAGCAGGACACCGCGGATACGGGCGAGGATGCCGGCGGAGGCAGGAGGAACCAGCAGCCCCATGGCGCGCAGGGCGAACAGCTGGCGCCCGCTGGGCGGGGCCTGTCCGAGGCGCTCGACAGCGCTCTTGAGGTCTCCTGCGCGGCGTTCGGCCAGAGCGAGGGACGCGTCGGCCATGCGCCTGATCTGCATCCGCTCCTGGGGGCGGGCAGCGGCGATGGCACGCTGGAAGTAGGCGCGAGCGGCCTCCGCGTCGAATCGCTCCGATGCGCGTGCCCCGAGGATGGCCATGGCGGCGGCCTTGTATTTGGTCTCCGTCTCGAGCTCCTCGTCAGAGCGCTGCTCGAGTGCCTGGATGGCCTCGAGGCCGCCCCGCTGCTCTAGACGTACTTGGCGCTGTTTGGGAGCCATGGGGTCCCATTCTATGGTTTGCGCAGCGGCGCGCACGGGACCCCCATGATCTCAGCGTGCAGCGGTCCAGCAGGTATGCTCGCGGCGTGTCGAGCCGTATCCGACTCCCATCCCGTGTGCTCGCGTGGGCGCTGTGCCTGGTGCTCCTCTGCGCCTGTACTGGAGCCGGGGTGTCCACGGCGTTTGCGGCTTCATCCCTTGGTGGCGGCAGCCCGCTAACAGAAGGCAGCGTGGAAGAAGAAACGACCCCGACCACCACGAGCGCCTCGACAGAAACGTCGAACTCCAAATCAAAATCCGTGATCGTGATCGCGTTGGCCGCGGCGGCGGTCTTGCTCGGTGGCATTGCCTTCGTAATCATCCGCGACGTACGCCGGGTGGCTCCGGCCACGGACGCCGAAATGGCGCGCCGCAGCTCGGCGAATGATCCCGCGGTGGCGCTGCGCAAACGCCGCGCCAAAGCCAAGGCCGCGCGCCGGCAGCGCAAGCGCAACCGCTGAGCTTCTCTCAGCCGGGGATGCGAGTGGGTCGTACGGCGGGCAGTCCGGTGCGCACGCGTGGCGGTGAGGGTGGGGGAGAGCCGTGTGGGCCGCGTCGTGGTTTGGGCGGACGCGGCGAGCGTGGGTGAGGATCCAGCGGCCCGCCGGGGAGAGCATGTGAGCCGCCGTCCTCTTCAGAGGAGTCAGACGGGTCGGGATCGCGCATGGCCTCGTCGTTGCGAAAGGGGATCCACAGCATCAAGGCCGCAATCGGCAGCTTGATGAGAGCGGCCAGCATGACGATCCAAACCCACATCGGCATCTTGCGCCCGATGGTACTACTGCAATGTGCAAATGGGCGAAGACAGCGAGCTCGAGCGTCTGGCCGAGGAGGTCGCCGGCTGTAGAGCGTGTCCGCGCCTGGTCCAGTGGCGTGAGCAGGTCGCGCGTGAGCGGCGTGCGGCGTTCGCTGAGGAGGACTATTGGGGGCGCCCGGTCCCCGGCTTCGGCGACCCTCAAGCTCGTCTGCTGCTACTGGGGTTGGCCCCGGCGGCACACGGCGCCAACCGCACAGGGCGTATGTTCACGGGCGATCGCTCCGGGGATTTCCTCTACGGGGCGCTGTGGCGGGCGGGTCTTGCCAATCAACCAGTCTCGCGGGCTCGTGAGGACGGTTTGAGTTTGCGCGACGTGTGGGTCACGGCGGCCGTGCGCTGCGCT
Organism: Solirubrobacteraceae bacterium; assembly: GCA_030151725.1. Lineage (GTDB taxonomy): Bacteria > Actinomycetota > Thermoleophilia > Solirubrobacterales > Solirubrobacteraceae > Palsa-744. The sequence goes on along the minus strand of JASLDD010000210.1, from coordinate 9,924 downwards.
CCGCCGGCCAATCGACCCGCTCCAGATGAGCGCGACCGCTGTCTGCAGTGGGGCGTGCGCGAGCTGGGGCTGCTCGAGCGAGTGCAGGTGATTGTCTGTCTCGGCGCATTTGCCTGGGATGCTGCGCTGCGTTTGCGTGCTGCCGCGGGCGGTCAATCCATGCCCAGGCCCCGCCCGCGGTTCGGTCACGGAGTCGAGCTGGCGGGTGATCCTTACGCGATGATCGGCTGCTACCACCCAAGCCAGCAGAACACGTTCACCGGCAAGCTCACCGAGCCGATGATCGACACTGTGCTCGAGCGGGCAGTCGCGCTGGCGGGGATGCGCATCGGCAGTTGAGAGCGGGCAACTGGGGAGGAGACGGCGGACTCCCGTCTAACCTTGCCCTGTGCCCTACACGACAGCCGATGCCAGACAGCAGCTGCTGAGCACAGTTGCCGAGGCAGCCGACTCGCTTGCCGCGGCACTAGCCTCCCTCAGCGAGGCCTATGAGCTACTCGACGAAGGCAACGCCGATCGCGTCGAGGAGGAGCTTTTTCGTCCCGCGCAGAGCGCCTACGGCCGCGCAAAGCGGACCCATGACGAGTTCGCCGCGCGCCACGGCCTGGCCACTCGCGCCTTCGCGCCAGGCGTACCGGGGGCTCCCTCCAAGGGCGCAAAGGGCTTTCTGGAGGCGGCCGCACAGGCGGTTGTGAGCGCCGATCACGCGCTGGCCACGCTGCAGGACTCGATGCTCCCGGTTGAGGTAGGGGATGCCGAGTTGCGGGCAGGCCTCGAGCAGGTGCGCGAGTCGCTCGGGCACTTCAGCTCGCGTGAGCACGAGCTGCTGCGCACGCTAGGTCGCTAGTTCGTCCCGCGTCCAAGCGGTCTTTCCAGGGTGGCGTCGGGCTGTCCATCGCGTTGTGCCAAAGTCCAATAATTGGAGACGATCTGGTAGGGCAGATTCCGGGTCGGGCGCTCTGCTTCTGGCTTGAACACGGGCGGGACCACGAGGCGAAGCCACTTCGTCGTGGTATGCCTCAGCGGCGCCCCGAGCCTGGAGTAACGTCGCTCTCTGCAAACAGTCATCGAGGTTGACCGAAGGGTAAAACAGCGATGTCACCGCCGGCTTGAGGACTCGGCATAGTGGGTTTTAGTGAATACGCTAAGTGAATATTGGCCAATGTCACTCACACGGACCCAAAGCAACGCAAAGAGACCCGCTGATCCTCGGCGGAGCGGCGTTGGCGCACATCGCGGGGTGAGCACGGGCATAACCCTGGTTGGATGGGTCCCGCCGGGCGACCATCTGGATCATCCACAGTGGGTCGCCGTCGGTCGGCGACTCGGGGGGATCAGCCGCAGCAACCAATGGTGGCTTGGCGACTGGCTGCGCTACGGCACTGCGAAATGGGGAGAAAAATATGTGGAGGCGTCCAGGATCACGGGCTACGACGTACGCAGCCTGACCAATATGGCATCGTTGGCGGCCTGCTTTGAAATATCACGACGTCGTGACAATCTGAGTTGGAGTCACCACGCTGTCGTGGCGGCGTGCGATCCGGACGAGCAGGACAGATGGCTCGACATGGCGGCTGCCGAGAGAATGTCGGTTGCAGACCTGCGTGTAGAGCTGCGCGCCGTCGAACGGCGGCGCGGCGCGCAGGAGCGCGCCGACGCTCAGTCCACAGATGAGGATGTATCGAGCTTCATCTGTCCCCAGTGCGGCTACCGAGCCTCGCAAGGGAGAACCGGCGTGGTCCCTCAGCCGGTGGCGGATCTGGCAAATGACTGATGAGCTGGCCGTGTCGTCGACCAGTTCACTTGAGCAGGCGGTGGCGCGACGCGTCGCTCATCTGCACGATCGGTCCGTAGACCCGGCGGCAATAGATTGCGATGCGTCCTTCTTTGCCCCCACGGGCTTTTACATAGGCGCCAACGTGCTTGACTCTCTGGACATCGTCGAGATGATCGTGGCGCTCGAAGTTGACTTCAACAGTGACATCGTGACGGCGCACGATGTCACTCAATACGACTCGATTGCGAAGCTGAGTCGTCTGCTGGAACAGATCGTCGACGCCCCCGAGCTTGCGGTGTTTGAAAGTGACTGGGCCAGGTGATGAGTGTGCCCGCGCTGCCCGAAGGTCCGCGCGATTCCGCATCACTGCAGACGCTCAGGTTGCTGCGCGACGCCGGCAGCTACCTGCGTGAGTTGCGCGAGCGCTACGGGGGCATCTTCACCCTTTACCCGCTCCACTTGCCGCCATTCGTGGTCGTCAGCGATCCGGCGCTCATAGGCGCCATCTTCACGGGAGATCCGGCGACGCTCCACGCCGGCGCCGCCAATCGCATCCTTGAAGGGGCGTCGGGGCCGAACGCGGTGCTCTTCCTAGACGAGCAGGAGCACCTCGCTCGTCGTAGCCTTCTAGGACCGTCCTTTCGCGATGCAAATCTGCGGTCGTGTCGGGGAGCGATCGAGACGCTCGTCAAGGACGAGCTCGACTCATGGCCGCTGGGAGGGCCGATCGTCCTGCATCCCCGGTTTCGTGACCTCGCAACGGATGTGATGCTGCGCGTGGTCCTCGGCGAGGACGAGTTGGGCATCTGGCCAGCGCTGAAGGCGGATCTGTTGGAGATCAGGCGTGGCGCCTCAAGGCAGCAGGCGCGTTTGCGGTTGGGCCAACTCGTCGTGCACACGCGTCGCGCGGGTGACATGCAGGCGTGTGTGCTGGCGGCACTGCTGAACGAGGGTGGCCGCTCCAGCCGGCCGGCAGTCGACGACGCTGTCGTTGACAACCTGCTTGCACTGCTGGTAGCGGGGCAGGAGACCACGGCTGGCACGCTCGCGTGGGCCGCCGAGCGTCTGTGCCGAGACGCGGCGCTGCAGAGACGCCTTCGCGCCGCGTTCGCTGATGAGAGCGACGAGGAATACATCGGCGCGTTTCTCTCCGAGTTGCTGCGTACGCGACCGGTTCTGCAGTGGTCGGTGCGGCATCTGACGAGGCCATTTCCTCTCGGCTCATGGCTTCTGCCCGAGAGCGTGGTCGTGGCTGTCTCCATATACCTCGTGCACCACGACCCCGATGTCTTTGTGGATCCCGACCGCTTCCTACCGGACCGCTTCCTCGGTGAGCAACCGTCACGTGCTCATTCGTTCGTCGCGTTCGGCGGTGGTACGCGGCGTTGTCTGGGCAGCCGTCTGGCGCTGCTCGAGATTAGGACCGTGCTTGCACGACTGCTGGGGCGCTTCGCGCTGGAACCGGTGCCCGGGCATGAGCGCGACGAGCGCTGGCGCCGGAGCGGGATCACTTACGTGCCGGCGGATGGTGCGCTGGTGTGTCTGTCGGTGCCGGACGGTTCGAGCGGTCATGAGATCGAGCTTGCTGAGGACGCCCGACCCAGTCGCCGGCCCGGTTTGAGCTGACGAACCGTGTTCCTGTCCACGAAGACGGCCAAGCGGGAGAGCGCGCGCATACGGTGCGATCGCGCCCTGGCCCGCACCGAGTGCGTGCCACACCGTTCCGTGCTGGCGATGAGGGGCGTGCACAAGAGCTACCGCGACGTCAGCGCTCTGTGCGGTGTCGACCTTGAAATCGAGCCTGGCGAGGTCGTCGCGCTCCTAGGTCCGAACGCTGCCGGCAAGAGCACCTTGATATCAATCGCCGCCGCGCTGTGCCGGCCCGACGCCGGCGAGGTATGGGTGGATGGTGTGGACATGCTCACAAACCCCGAGCGGGGGCGGCGCAGCCTTGGGGTGGCGATGCAGGAGACCGGCGTCTATCCGAGGCTTTCGGTGCGTGACAACCTCCGCTTCTTCGGGGAGCTCGTTGGGTTGAGGCGCAAGATGCTCGATGAGCGACTGGAGAGCGTGGCGGAGGCATTCGGGCTGTCAGCCGTGCTCGACAGGGAGACAAGGGTGCTGTCGGTGGGGGAGGTACGTCGACTGCACACGGCAGTGATCATCTTGGGCCGACCGCCGCTCCTGCTGCTCGACGAGCCAACGACGGGTGTCGACGTGGCGACACGCGCACGCATGCTCGAGCTGGTGCGTGACTTGGCCATGGACGGCTGCGCGGTTTGCTATTCAACTCACTACCTGGTGGAGGCCGAACAGCTTGGCGCGTCGGTCGCGGTGCTCCATCAGGGGCGGATTGTGGCGCGTGACACCGTACAGACGCTGATCGGCTCTTACGGCCAGTCGGCGATCGAGCTTCGATTCGACGGGCCGGCACCACAGCTCATCGATGTACCCGGCGTCCAGCGATCTGGGGCCATATTGAGGCTTGCCACGGATCGCGACTCTGCGAACAGTGTGGCGTCGCTGTTCGCCGCGCTCGGCGACTCGATCACGCAGCTGCGCGACGTGAGGCTGATCCAGCCGAACCTGGAGAGCGTGTTCCTCGCGCTTACCGGGCAGGCGTCGTTCAAAGGCGAGCCGCTTGAGGTGACCGTTGATACCTAGGTGCAGCATTGCGATCGCACGCCAGGACTGGCGAATCCTGCGCCGGGATCCATTTCCGGTGATCGTGCCGATGGTACTGCCGCTGCTGCTGGTTCCGTTCGTCAAGCCCGCGTTTCATCTCGGCTTCGGGGTCGAACACATCAGGCACACCGGTGGTGCCGAGCAGGCGGTCCCAGCGATGGACGTGGCGTTCGCGTTCTTCCTCGTCGGCAACTCCAGCATGGGCTTCTTCCGCGAGCACGCTTGGCGCACATGGGACCGGCTGCGCGCCAGTCCCGCCAGCAACTATGAAATCGTGCTTGGCAAGATCGCTGTGCCGCTGCTCCAGGCGGTGGGCCAGTTCGCCCTTCTGTTCGGCCTCGGCGTGCTCTGCCTCGGTCTTACTGTGCATGGTTCGTGGGGATCGCTCGTTGCCCTCGGCACGGCGTACAGCCTGTATCTCATCGCCATGGGCTTGGCGGTGATTGCGGCGTGCAAGACCTACATGCAGGCAAATGCCATCACCAATGTGGGCGCCCTGGTTATAGCCGGCCTCGGCGGGGCGATCGTGCCACACGCCTTTCTTCCATCGTGGGCGCGAGCTCTGTCGCCCGCCGTGCCCAGCTACTGGACAATGAGCGGCTACCGCGAGGCGATCCTGGGATACGGGAACCCACTGTGGAGCGTCGCGGTTCTGCTGGCGTTCACGACTGTATGCCTCGTGTTCGCGGCGCTGCGCTTTCGCTTGGACGACACGAAGATTGCGTGGGCGTGAGCGAGCTGGCCGAGAACACCTGACCGGACGGCCCTTGTGGAGATTCGACGGCTTTGACTTCGACGCCTGCTGGATTCAGACTCGCGCGTGTCCCACGCCCTCCACGCGCAATCGCGGCCATGTCAATGACCGCACCCATGATCGCAAGCGACCATTCGAGGTCCACCGCAGTTGTCACTCCCAGCGAATGACATCCCGTATCGACTTATTCGCAGTGTCGTAACGCACCCTCGAGCAACGCTCTGCACATGGCTGTGCGGCCTACTCGCATGCGGACTAATCGCCATACTCACGCCTGGAGATATCGCCAACATCGGCTACTCCGTTCCAGGCTCGCAGACATTGCGGACCACAGAGCTGGCGCGTCGCTACATCCCGAGCCCACCGGGAACGACGATCATGGCGGTCCTCACGAACGATCGTCCGAACGTAAGCGGATCGCAGCAGATGGCAGAAAACAATGCTGCAATCTTCCCGCTGGAACTGCTACCTGGCGTACGGAGTGTCGAACAAGCGGAATCGGGGGTGGAGGAAACCCACAAGGGCCCCCCCAAGGCAGTGGCCGTGTATTTCGTACATGTTGGGCTGCCGTATGCTGAGGCTGAGCAACGGACTCCGGCAATTGAAGCAGCCATCGAACGCGGGACAAGCCGTCATATCTCGTTTGGGCTGTTCAGCGAATCCGCTATCGCATACCAATACACGAGGATAATTGAGAAGAACCTCCACCACGCTGAGTTGATCGCATTGCCCGCTACGGCATGCGTGCTTTTGATCGCGTTCTTGTCAGTCGTGGCAGCCCTGCTGCCGGTGCTGCTGGCCTCGGTTGCACTCGTATACGTGCTGGCGATCGTGCATCTGCTCAGTCTTGCTTTCGAGCAAAACGTCTTCATCCTCAGCATCGCGCCGGCGATCGCCCTTGGCTTGAGCATCGACTACTCACTTATTTTGATCACACGCTTCCGCGAGGAGCGTGAACGAGGCTGCGAGATCGACGAAGCGATCACGCGCGCCATGAACACGGCGGGTCGCGCGATCATGCTGTCGGGGCTGACGATCACGATGATGTTGCCGGCACTGGCGATCATCGGCATAGGGCTTTTCACGTCGATCGCCGTGGGGGGAATCATCGCCAGTCTCACCGCAACCGCTGCCGCCTGCACGCTGCTACCGGCCATAATCTCACTGCTCGGCAATCATCTGGATTTTCTCTCGCTCAAACGCGCCGTCTCTGCATCCCGTCGAGCGACCTTTTGGCGCCGGCTTGCGACAGCCGTGACCAAACACCCGCAGCTAGCCGTCCTCGCCAGCGTACTCGTGATGCTGGCGCTGGCGACACAGGCCGTGTCCCTGCGGTTCTCCTATGGCGGCGCTGGAGCGCTTCCCGCCCATAGCGCCGCCACACGCGAGGTGGCGGATATGGCGAGCGCTCTGGGAGTGGGTGCCACCGGTCCGGTCAAGGTGGTCTCCGAGGATCCCAGTGCTCAGTCGGTGTTGGAAGGAAGTCCAAATGTGCGCCTAATCTGGCGTGTCACCAATGGCGTCGGTCTATGGAAGGAATACGTTGTAGTACTGAAAACGGCCCCCGAAAATCAGGAATCGCATCACACGGTGGCGGCGCTGCGGAGGAGGCTTCACGGTAGCGACAGTGCGGTCGGGGGAGTATCTGCCGGTGAAATGGACCTGGCGAGCCGCCTGAGAGCGAGGATACCGTTGGTGCTGACGGTCGCGATTGTGATCGTGCTTGTTGCGCTCTCGATCGGTCTGAAGTCGCTTCTGGTCCCGATCAAGGCGGTCATCTGCAGCGCGCTCTCCGTCATGGCCACCCTCGGTCTGCTGCAGATCTGCTTTCCAGCCCCGAGAGAACACGCTGTCATCCCGTTCTTTGTGCCTGTTGTCGCGTTTGCGTTGGTGCTAGGACTGTCGATCGACTACGAGGTGTTCCTTCTGGCCCGTATGCGGGAGCTGGTCAATGCGGGGCACCCGACCGGCTCCGCTGTAGCGCAGGGGCTCATTCGCACAGGTCGCCCGATCACCCTTGCCGGGCTGGCGGTGATGGCAGTATTCGCGTCGTTCAGCGTCTCGTCACTCCCCGCCGTCAGCGAGCTGGGTGTGGCGGTGCTTCTTGGTGTCCTGCTCGACATCACACTCGTCAGGTGGATACTGAGCCCCGCCATTGTTGTGCTTGCGGGACGATGGAACTGGTGGTTTCCGCGGCGTAGTGGGAATGTGCAGCATCAGATCCCCGGACCTGGATAGTCGTGCTCTCCCGGCGTGCCCCTGATGACTGATCGGGCGATTGGCCACGCTGCGGATCACCGGATCCAGGGAAGTACTGCCTGGTAGAGGGGCGGTGACTATTTTGGGACTCAGCTCGTTCAAAGCGCTATTGCGGCGACCGGTGGGGACGGGGCCGGCGAAGGTGGAGGACTACGCCGAAGAGCCGGCCCCGGAGGAGCTGCGGCGCGGGGCTGAGCTGTCGCGGGGTGCGAGCCCCGAGTCTGCGGAGCTCAGCAGGTACTTTCGCGACGAGCACGGGCGCGTGCACGTTCTCCTATAGCCGCGTCGGCGCCCGGTGGGACCTCCGCGACGGCAGCAGGGGGTTCGTCCCAAGCCGTTCGCCTGCGACTCGTAGGTCTGAGTTGCCAAACCTTTGTGTCCCTCGCTTGAATCATGTCGACGTAGGGATGCTCGGCTGGTTGAACTCGCGCACGTTACGGCAATCGGAGTGCGACTTGGCACTGTTCACAGAACAAAGCAGGAAGGACGAGCATGCCGGCAGCAGGCGGGAACCGATCGCGATCGTGGGGATGTCGTGCCGCTACCCGGGCGGCGTGCGCAGCCCCGAGGATCTATGGGAGCTGGTAGTTCGGGGCGAAGACGCAATATCGGATTTCCCGACGGATCGTGACTGGCCGCTGGAGCGGCTGTATGACCCTGACCCCGACCATCCGCGCACCTGCTATACGCGGCAGGGGGGCTTCATCTACGACGCTGCCGAGTTTGACGCGCCGTTCTTCTCGATCAGTCCGCGGGAGGCGCGAGCCATGGACCCGCAGCAGCGGCTTCTGCTGGAAGGCTCGTGGGAGGCGCTGGAGCACGCGGCGATCATTCCCTCCGCGCTGCACGGAACCCGCACGGGAGTGTTCGTGGGCGTCACGTCGTCGGCCTACGGCGTCTTCCTGAATGTTCCGCCGGAGCTCGAAGGGCACATGCTCAGTGGCACGACTACGAGCGTCGCCTCCGGGCGCATCGCGTACACGTTCGGCTTTGAGGGCCCAGCGGTGTCAGTCGACACTGCGTGCTCATCCTCGTTGGTGGCATTGCATCTCGCCTGTCAGTCGCTCCGCGACGGTGAGTGTCCGCTGGCGCTTGCCGGAGGTGTGACCGTGCTCGTCACCCCCGCTCTGTTCATTGCCTTTTCGCGCCATCGGGCAGCCTCGCCGGACGGGCGTTGCAAGTCGTTCGCGGCGTCCGCGGACGGTGTGGGCTGGGGCGAGGGGATGGGGCTGCTCGTACTGGAGCGGCTCGCTGACGCGCGTCGCAACGGGCACAGGATTCACGCCGTTATCGAAGGCTCGGCGACCAGCCAAGATGGTGCGAGCGCTTGGCTAACCGCACCCAGAGAGTCCTCACAGGAAGACGTCATACGCAAGGCGCTGGCGAGCGGGAGGATCACTGCTGCCGACGTGGACGCGGTTGAGGCACACGGGACTGGGACTCTTCTCGGTGACCCGATCGAGGCGCGAGCGCTGCTTGCAACCTACGGCGGCGAGCGCCACGAAGGGCCGCTGCGATTGGGCTCGATCAAGTCGAACATCGGTCACACCGTCGCGGCTGCCGGCGTCGCGGGCGTGATCAAGATGGCGCTGGCAATGCAACACGGGCTGCTACCGCGCACGCTCCACCTGGATGCACCGACCCCGCATGTCGACTGGTCGGGCGGTGATGTTCGGCTGCTGGCGGAGCACGAGCCGTGGCCGCGGAGGAATCGTCCGCGACGTGCGGGCGTCTCGTCCTTCGGCATCAGCGGCACAAACGCCCATGTGGTCATCGGCGAACCCCCAGCCCCGACCTCCGTAGAGGCGCTCCAGGTGGGGACATCCGGCCGGCTCGCGACGTTGCCGATCGTGCTGTCGGGAAAGAGCGAGCAGGCCCTGATCGGGCAGGCGGAACGACTGCACACGCATCTGCAGACGCGGCCGAACATAGTGCCGCTGGACCTCGCGGCTTCCTGCGCGAGCACGCGGGCGCATTTCGAGCACAGGGCGGTGGTGCTGGGGCATGACCGCCAGGCGCTGATGGCCGGGCTCGAAGCGTTGCAGAGCTCCCAGCAGGTTCCGGGTGTTGTACGAGGCACAGCGAAGGCAGGCAAGGTCGCCTTCTTGTTCTCCGGCCAGGGCACGCAGCGGCCTGGAATGGGGCGCGAGCTCTATTGCGCGTTCCCCGCCTTTGCGGATGCGCTGGACGCTGTTTGCGCGGAGCTCGACGACCACGCCGGGGGCTCGCTGCGGGATCTGCTGTTCGCGTCAGAGGACGAGCAGAGCACCAAGTCGCTCGATGCGACCGACATCGCCCAGCCGGCGCTGTTTGCGCTCGAGGTGGCTTTGTTCCACCTGCTTGGCTCCCTGGGCGTGAAGCCCGATCTGCTGATCGGCCACTCGATCGGCGAGCTGACGGCAATGCACGTCGCCGGCATGCTCTCGCTGCATGACGCCGCGATGCTAGT
>JASLDD010000203.1 GCA_030151725.1 Solirubrobacteraceae bacterium | reverse complement strand
CTTGCAGCCTGGAGCCAACGTACATGCCGTACGCGTGATTCTCCGTACCGCGGTCGGAAACCACGATCGCTACGTGCTCCAGCGCTCTCTGGAACTCGATCGGAAGTTCCTCGAGCGCTGAGCTTACGAGTGCCTCAAATTCCTGCTCGCTGTAGTGGCGGGGTTTGCCCATGGCTCCATGATCGCGAGATCTGCAAACTGCTGCAGAGACCTCTCAGGCGCACCGCCGCATATGCCTCCGCTTCGCGAGCACCTCCAAAGCTGCAGCAGAGCTAGCCTCCGATGCATCCGGCAGCCACCGCGTGGTATGAGATACGGGGTGTCCCCGACCGATGAAGACCAACTCGACAACCCCGCCTACGCATCCCTGGGCGGACCCCACGCGCGCCTTGCGCAAGTAAGCGGACGAGCGCGCCGATACCCACTCGACGTCGCGCCGTTCCTCGCACTGCCCTCCTCGCCATCGGCCCAGGACTGGCAGGACGCCACCAACCTCATTGCACCGGGTACCTACACGGCCGTCCGCTACAGCGGCCCCGAGCCGCCTGACCCGTGGCAGGCGGTCAACTCGTTCGACCTCGTGCAGATGATCGGTGAGCAGGTCACCGCGACCGACTGCCCAGCGGCGATCCCGCTCGGTGCAGCCGACGTGCCGGAGATGCTCGAGCTCGTCTCCCAAACCGAACCTGGGCCGTTCCTGGCCAGGACCATCGAGCTCGGTTCCTACCTGGGAATCCGCCACGACGGCGCACTCGTCGCCATTGCTGGAGAGCGGTTTCGGCTCGATCGTTGGACTGAGATCAGCGCAGTTTGCACAAGGCCCGACTTCCGCGGACAAGGCTTGGCATCTCAGCTCATTGGCGCACTGATGACCGGCATCCAACTTCGCTCACACAGCGTCTTCCTGCACGTCCTCGCCACCAACACCACAGCAATCCGTCTCTACGAGCAGCTTGGCTTTCGCGTGCGGCAAACCGCGACGCTCAATGTGGTCACGCATGGGCCACCCCGAAGCGACGCTCCCGGACGCTCCTGACCGGACCAGCTACAAAGCCGCAACCACCACCACCGGCACGGCCGATCAGCTATCCGCGGTCACAGTCCTCAACGCATCGAGCGACTCGCGAATGAGGCTCGGCAGGTCTTGCTCGCTAGGAGTCTCGATCCACCTCTCAAAAGCGACCTTGAAGACAGCTACCCCCGCCTCGGCCGTCAGGCTCGCCGCCGGCTCGCCGACGCCACGCTCGCGCAGCGCCCCACCTAGTGCCGAGGCAAGCGACGCGAGCTTGATCAGCTCGCGCTCTTGGAGCTCCAAGCTGGCAGCGATGATGGCCTGCCGTTGCTGCGGTAGCTCCCCTCCCTCCTGGATTAGAGCACCGGCTGCTTCCAGGCCCGCCACCGCCGCCTCCATCGGCGCCATCGCCTCCGGCGCATCGGCGACCCTGCTGACCAGCAGTGCCTGCAGCGCATCCGCGCCTGCGAACAGAACCTCTCGCTTGTCGGCGAAGTGCCTGAAGAACGTTCGCTCCGTGAGTCCAGCCCGGCTGGCGATCGCCGCCACCGTGGTCTGCTCGAAGCCCCGCTCGCCATAGAGCGCAAACGCCGCCTGCATCAACCGTCCACGTGCGTCTGGCTCCCATCGTCCCATGCCACCAATCCTACTGACGACAGCGGCTGACATCGAGAGTGCTACGCTGATGGCAGTCACTGTCATTAACTCGTCTCTTGGAGGTTCTCATGCGCGTATTTGTCACCGGTGCATCCGGCTGGATCGGCTCCGCGGTTGTTCCCGAGCTCCTCGGCGAGGGCCATCAAGTAGTAGGGCTCGCACGTTCGGATGCCTCCGCCGACGCCCTCGCCGCAGCTGGCGCCGAGGTGCACCGCGGCACGCTCGACGACCTCGACGGCCTGCGGGATGCGGCTGACGCTTCCGATGGCGTCATCCACCTTGCGTTCAAGCACGACCTTGCCTTCACCGGGGACTTCCAAGGCGCCGCCGACGCCGATCGCCGCGCCGTCGAGACGATCGGAGAGGCGCTGGCCGGCTCCGATCGACTGTTCCTGATCGCCTCTGGGACGCTCGGCGTCAAACCCGGAAGCGTGGCTACGGAGCAGGATGGCCACGGCTCCAACCCCGCCGTCGCCGCGTGGGGCAGCGGGCCGCAGACTCGCTGGGGCACGGCTGAGTATCTGATCTCCCTCGGCTCCCGCGGCGTTCGCTCCTCCGTCGTGCGCCTTCCCCCCACCAACCATGGCGACGGAGACAACGGCTTCATGGCGACCCTCGTCGACATCGCCCGTGAGAAGGGCGTCTCCGGCTATCTCGCCGACGGGACCAACCGCTGGCCCGCAGTGCACCGTCTCGACTCCGCACGTCTCTTCCGCCTCGGCCTGGAAAAGGCACCGGCGGGCTCCACGCTGCACGCCGTTGCCGACGAGGGCGTCCCCATCCGCAATATCGCTGAGGTGATTGGACGCCACCTCGATCTGCCGCTGCTCTCCGTCTCTCCCGATGATGCCGCCGAGCATTTCACCTGGCTGTCCGGCTTCCTTGGCGCTGATAGCCCGGCCTCAAGCGTCCTGACCCGTGAGCTGCTCGGGTGGGAGCCGACTCAGCCAGGGCTGATCGCAGACCTAGACGAGGGCCACTACTTCAGCAAAACAACCGCCTGACGGTCAGTCTCTACGACGGCAAGAACCTTACCCGCATCAAAGCGCTCCCTTGGCTCTGTCACGCCTCGTGCTGCCACTCGGCAGGCAGTCGCCAAGGGGGATCGAGCCGGTTCACTTCGGCGTGGTAGAGGAACACCTCATAGCCGTCTGGATCCAGCAGAACGGCCTCGCGCCATAGGTATGCTTGGTCCGCTGCGAGGCGGCTGAGTGAACCCTCGTCTCCAGTTCTCCGACCACAAGATCGATGTCATCCACCTCGAAGTGCAGGCTCGCGCCACCTTTGCCGGGATTTTGCTCCGCCTGCTGCAAAGAGAGCGTCACCTCCCCATCAGGTGAAAGGAGGCGCGCATACCGCGGGTAGTCGGCGAGGGCTGAGCCCAAAGGACGCGCCGCTGCCGGGCGGTCACTCGCACACCCGGCCACAACCATTGACGCGCAGCCACCCATGGCTGTTGACTGGCGCTCGCCGAGCACCCTCGTTCGGTCCGCAGCAACAAGCCGCATTAACCCAATTGGAGGATTGTGTGATGGCACCTCAGGCCGCCGATCGCGAGTTGCTGGACGAGGTTCTGGAGGGCGCTCAGCTGTTGGGTGCCCTCGCCGAGAACGACGAGGTGTTCCGTGCGGTGGTCGATGCATTCCGAGCTGAGGACGGCGAATCGATGCACGATCTGCTCGCCCGGCATGGCATCGCCGAGCGCTGCGAGGTGGTCTGTCACTGGCTGCGCAGCAAGGAAGCGGTCCTGCTCTGCCTGGAGCTCGCCGGGCCCCCACCGGTCGAGGAGGCTCCAGACGTTCGCGCGTTCGCTGAGGTCGCAGCCAGGGTGACCGCCGACGAGGAGCTCGTGGAGTTGATCGCGCAAGCCGTTCAGGAGCGCGACACCGAGGCTTGGAGCAGCCTGATCGACAAGCACCGCCTCGAGCCTTTCAGTCATCTGCTGTGCCACTGGGTCACCACCATCCGCTACCGGCTCGTCTGCGACGTGGTCTGCCGCCCCATCGAAGTGCAAAGGCCGCCGCTCATCCCCGAGCTGCGGGCGGCCGGCCTCGCGATTGGCGCGCTGGTCACTGACGAGAAGCTGTTCGCGACGGCGGCCCAGGCGGTACTCGCCGGCAACTGCGACCAGCTGGCCACAACGCTACAAGGAAGCCAAGCAAGCTCATCCTGCACCCGGATCTGTGAGTGGTTCTGCAGCTGGCGCTGCATGCTCAGCTGCCTTGAGCTCTGCCGGGTCTTCCCAATCGAGCCAATCGAGTCGCAGGTCGCCGAGATGCTCGACTTCGCACGCGCCACCAGCGCGCTCTCAGCCGAGAAGGGATCCCTGGAGAGGCTTGCCGCAGCAGCGCTGCGTGGCGACGTCGAGACGGCCCAGACACTCGTCCGCGAGCTGAAGTTCGAGCGCTACTGCATCCAGTTCTGTCACTGGGTGTGCTTCCTGCGCTGCCAGCTGTTCTGCGTCTGTGCATGCCCGCCGCAGAGCACCGGTGTCTTCACCCATATCGGCGGTCTCAGCTACATCGACGACGTTCACAGCCAGGCGACCGAAGACGGGCTCACGATCTCCGACAGCCGCGCCTTCTTCAGCACCCTGCGCCTCAACGGCGGCTTGGACCCGATCGACGGCGCGCCGCTGGTCGAGTACCGCTTCGAGACGCTCGCCACATCGCCGGATGCGACCAAGCTCTCAGACGAAAAAACACCGATCACCGCCGCCACAGTCTGGGATCCGGTCACAGCGACGCAGATGGCGCCCATTCAGATCGGATCGTTCACAAGTGCTGTGACCGTGTTCTTCCCGTTCCCACACAAAGTCTTCGAGACCATCGCCGTCGTGGTCAACCCGGCGGGCCCGGCGGGGCTCTCGGGGAGCACGTTCACGATCGTTCCAGACCCCGAAGGCTGGGTCGCCGTCCCCCCATTCTCACCCGTAGCGCCAATGGTGCCGAGCACCGGCGAATGGCAGTTCGAACCGAACAGCAACCTACTCGCCCTCAACACCACCACGTTGAAACCGTATGTCGAACTGATCGACGAGACCGGCGTCACCGCCGGCAACTCGGCCGCCGCCCCGCTGCAGACCGATGTCTACTACGGGATCCGCATGCGGCTGCGAAACCAAGGCGACAGCGGCGACGGCAGCGATGCGGGGACCTGCTCGCACATCGCGATCAACGACACGCACTACGAACACATCTCCCATCACCCCTACTGGTCGGGCGGCCTGTTCGGCGCCAAAGACGAGCTGGCGGTGGCATCGATCGGGATCGTCGAGCTCGAAGCAACCCCCTGCTCGCTGCTCACCGAAAGCCTCACCATCAAGTTCACCGCCGCGCACTCCAACCTCGGTGCCGTCAGCGCCTGGCTCGAAGGGCCAAAAGGCCCCTACGCGCTCGACCTCAGCCCCACCAGCCCCGAGAACCCCGGCGAGAACTGGTTCGGCAGCGCAACGCCTCACCTCGCCGGCTCGCCGCCCGAGCCCGAATGGACGTTCGCGAGCCTGCCCCCCTGCGCCTACCTGCTCAAGCTGAGCGTCGAAGTGCTCCTCACGACCGGCGACAGCACGCCGCTGCCGCTCGAGGACTACATCGCGTTCTGCAAGGGCGGCTCCTCCGCCAAGCACTAGGGCCCGGTGAAGCTCCCCGCATAGCAGGGCCCCTTGGCGCAGTTGTCCGTTTTCTGGATCGCCCCTTCGAAGAAGTCCGAGACGAGCTGCTGCTCGGCCGGCGCCGCCCGCGGCGCGCTGTGCGGGTCTTCCCCGCTCCGGTTCGGGAGGTTTTCATAGGGAGGCGGTTCTGTGCCGATCGTCGCTTCCGGGTTGGCGGGGTTCGGGCGGACGGGGCCTATGTCCCAGTAGTACACAGCCGAGCCCGTGTAGGGATAGCTGCGGATCCCAGGCACGTTCCAGAGCACGTTCGTCTGCGGCCAGCGTCCTTTGTAGAGCACCGGTTTGTGCGCCTCGGCGCCCACCGTCCGTGCCTCCACGTCGGCCTGGTAGTCGCTCACCTGATGATCGCCGAACGCCACGTCCATCAGCACCTGGTGGGCTGGCGTGTCGGGCAGCGGGTCGCTCGTCATCCGCTCGGCGTAACCGTCCGGCTCACCGCGATCCCACAGCATCTGCATCATGTCGAGCACCAGCGGGCGCGTCGTTTCGTTGGGGTAGGACGGATACAGGACGGCGGCGAATTCGTCGAAGTCCACCGACCGCGGCAGCAGCACCGAGTAGTTCATCGCCGGCACTCCCAGCGACGCGCGGGTGAAGTCCGGCGAGACCGCCGTCAGCGCCCCACCCATGATCCCGCCCTGGCTGTTTCCGTTGTAGAACAGGTGGCTCGTGTTGAGCACCGAGCCGCTGCTCAGCGTGCCGTCCTGGTGGAACGCCGCGTTTGTGGCGAAGCCCGCCGGGTT